>NZ_CP123781.1:3885833-4192500 GCF_029909415.1 Minwuia sp. IMCC3009 | reverse complement strand
AGTGGTGACACGCTCGCCTCCGCGCTGGCCAAGGCCGGCGCCGACAATGTCAGTGCGCACAATGCCTCCCGCGCCCTGGCCAAGCTGACCGACCTCCGGCGCCTGCGGCCCGGGCAGCATCTGACCATCCTGTTCGACGGCAACAACGACCTGCTGGCGGAGGTGCGCATTCAGGAGAATGTCGAGCGCACCGTCATCGCGCATCGCGACATCGAGGGGCTGGACAGCGAGGAAGCGGCCAAGGCTGCCTTTGACGGCCGGGAGGACCTGCGGGAGTTCGAGCAGGAACTGGTCCGCGGTCGCGGCGTGATCGAGGATTCGCTGTTCCTTGCCGCAGACCGGGCCGGCCTGGAACATGAGGTGCTGATCGAGCTCATTCGCATCTTCAGCTTCGACGTCGATTTCCAGCGCGAGATCAGGACCGGCGATTCGTTCGAACTGGTCTATGAGCGTTTCGTTGACGAGAACGGCAACGTCGCCAAGACAGGTCAGGTGCTCGCTGCCTCGCTGACTCTCTCCGGCAAGCCCCTCACCTACTACCACTTCCATCCGAAGGGTGAGCCGCGCGCCGACTACTTCAACGCCAAGGGCCAGAGCGTGCGCAAGACTCTGATGCGGACGCCGATCGACGGGGCCCGGCTGTCATCGGGCTTCGGCAAGCGCAAGCATCCGATTCTCGGCTATACCCGGATGCACAAGGGTACCGACTTCGCCGCCCCGCGCGGTACGCCGATCAAGGCCGCCGGTGACGGTGTCATCGACTACATCGGGACCAAGGGCAGCTACGGCCGCTACATCCGCATCCGCCACAATGGTGAATATTCCACCGCCTACGCGCACATGCGCGGCTATCGCCGCGGGCTGAAGAAGAACAGCCGCGTCACGCAGGGCCAGATCATCGGCTACGTCGGGACCAGCGGGCGCTCCACCGGTCCGCATCTGCATTATGAAGTGCTCAAGAACGGGCAGCAGGTGAACCCGCTGTCGATCAAGCTGCCCACCGGCATCAAGCTGGCGGGCGCCAACCTGAAAGCCTTCCTGGCCTACCGGGAGGAGATGGACACCAGGGCAGCCACCCTGCCCTGGCTGGACGAGATCGCCGCGCGGGAACTGCCGGTCGGGGAAACGGTCGCTACCAAGTAGCAACCCGCCGCCGGACACCGCATTCCCGTGACGAACCGCTGATGAAGGGAACCACAGCCATGCTGGACACTGAAACCATCGAGGCGTTCCGGCGCGACGGCGTGGTGGTGCTGAAGGGGGCCGCCGACGCGCACTGGCTGGCACGGCTGCGCGAGGCGGTGGAGCAGAACATCGCCAGCCCCGGACCGTTCGGCAAGGTCTACACGCCGGAGGGAGCGGACGGCTTCTACTTCGGTGACTACTGCAACTGGGACCGGATCGACGGCTATCGCGCCTTCGTGCGGGAGAGCGGCATCGCGGAGAAGGTCGCGGCCCTGTTCGGCAGCAGGAAGGTGAACCTGTTCCACGAGCATGTGCTGGTGAAGGACCCGGGCACCCAGACCGCCACCCCCTGGCATCATGACCAGCCGTACTGGACCGTTGACGGCGACCAGGTGGGATCGACCTGGGTGGCGCTGGACCCGGTACCGGCAGACGTGACCATGACCTTCGTCGCCGGTTCGCACCTTTCAGGCGTCCACTATCGCCCGCGCTATTTCCTGAACCAGCGCGATTACGAGGATCATGACGGCCCGTCCGTGCCGGACATCGATGCCCATCCGGAAGACTATCGCATTCTCAGCTTCGCGGTGGAGCCGGGGGACGCCATCGCCTTCCACGCCCGCACCCTGCATGGCGCACCCGGCAATCGCGGACAGCATCGCCGCCGCGCCGTGGCCTTCCGCTGGACCGGCGACGATGCCCGTTTCGCCCGCCGCAAGGGCCAGATGTCACCGCCCTTTCCCGACGTGGGGCTGGAACCCGGCGACCCGATGGATTGCCCGACCTTCCCCGTGGTCTGGCCGCCCGAGCAGCAGACCATCCCCGCATGAGCCTGTTCGAACGGCTGAAGGCGGACACGGCGGCGGACTGGCAGGCCTATACCCATCACCCCTTCGTCGCCGGAATGGCGGACGGCAGCCTGCCCCAGGCGGCATTCCGGCACTATCTGGTGCAGGACTACCTGTTCCTGATCCAGTTCGCGCGTGCCTATGCACTTGCCGTCTACAAGTCCGGCAGCCTGGCCGACATGCGCGCCGCGGCGGAGACCATGAACGGCATCCTGAACACGGAGATGCAGCTCCACATCGGCTATTGCGCCGGGTACGGCATCGCGGAGCACGAGATGGAGCAGGCCGCCGAGGCCCCCGAATGCACCGCCTATACCCGCTTCGTGCTGGAGGCCGGGATGGCCGGCGACATCCTGGACCTGCATGTCGCCCTGTCCCCCTGTGTCATCGGCTATGGCGAGATCGGGGCGCGACTGGCCGCCGACCCGGCAACGAAACGGGCGGACAACCCCTATCTGAGCTGGATCGAGATGTATTCCGGCGACGACTATGCCGGTGTCATAACCGGTGCCGCCGCCCACCTGGACAGGCTGGGCAGGGAGCGGCTGACAGAGGCGCGCTATCCGAAACTGGCGCAGCTGTTCGCCACCGCCACCCGGCTGGAAGCGGACTTCTGGTCCATGGGCCTGCGCGCGGTCTGAGCGCGCTGGCGCGGGGGGATTCATCCGCTGACCGTGCCTGCCCTCTCCCCCTCCCGCCCCCCCCACGGGATCATCTTCATGGGGTGTCGGGAGGGGGAGAGGGCAGGCACGGTCCACAGACAACCCGACCACACGTGACATTCGCACGCGTGACAAGCCTGTCATGGCGCTGTAATCCCCACGTTCCAACCGATCCTACGTGCAACAAGGCCATCACCATGTCGTCGCTCAGAGAACTCGCGGAAGAATCCAACGCCTGGCCGTTCCAGGAAGCGCGGAAACTGCTGCAGCGCTACGAGAACCGCGCCAACGACAAGGGCCATATCCTGTTCGAGACCGGATACGGCCCCTCCGGCCTGCCGCACATCGGCACCTTCGGGGAGGTGGCGCGCACCACCATGGTGCGCCATGCCTTCTCCTGCCTGTCGGACGTGCCGACCCGGCTGATTGCCTTTTCCGACGACATGGACGGGCTGCGCAAGGTGCCGGGCAATGTGCCGAACCGGGAGATGATGGAACAGCACATCGGCAAGCCGCTGACCGAGGTTCCGGACCCTTTCGGCACGCACGAGAGCTTCGGTCATCACAACAATGCGCGGCTGCGGGCCTTCCTGGATGCCTTCGGGTTCGACTACGAGTTCCGGTCCGCCACCGACTGCTATCGCGCCGGTGAATTCGACGAGGTGGCGACGCTGTTCCTGCAGCATCACGAGGAGATCGTGAACGTCATCCTGCCGACACTGGGGCCGGAGCGGCGGGCGACCTACAGCCCCTTCCTGCCCATCGACCCGGACACGCGCCAGGTGCTGATGGTACCGATCCGGGAAGTGCATCCGGAGCGCGGCACCATCGTCTATGAGCGCGCCGACGGAAAGATGGTGGAGACCGGCGTCACCGGCGGCCAGGTGAAGATGCAGTGGAAGGCCGACTGGGCCATGCGCTGGCGCGCGCTGGGCGTGGACTACGAGATGGCGGGCAAGGACCTGATCGACTCCGTGCGCCTGTCAGGCCGCATCTGCCGCATCCTGGGCGGCACCCCGCCGGAGGGCTTCAATTACGAGCTGTTCCTGGACGAGGAAGGCAAGAAGATCTCCAAGACCACCGGCAATGGCCTGACCATTGACGAATGGCTGACCTACGCCAGCCCGGAGAGCCTGTCGCTGTTCATGTTCCAGCAGCCGCGCCGGGCCAAGCGGCTGCACTTCGATGTCATCCCGAAGACCGTCGACGACTATCTGACCCACAAGGCGAAGTTCCCCGAAGAGGATCCGGCGAAGCAGATCCAGAACCCGGTCTGGCACATTCACGAGGGCAAGCCACCGAGTGACGCCGCGCCGGTGGGCTTCGGCATGCTGCTGAATCTGGCCAGCGTCTGCAATACGGAGGACAAGGCGGTGCTCTGGGGCTTCATCACCCGCTACGCCCCCGATGCCACGCCGGAAACCAACCCGATGCTGGACAGCCTTGTCGGCTATGCCCTGAACTACTTCCGCGACTTCGTGAAGCCGGAGAAGCAGTTCCGCGATCCGACAGCGCAGGAACGCGCGGCGCTGCAGGACCTGGCCAACCGGTTCCGTGACCTGCCGGCCGAGAGCGATGCGACCGAGATCCAGAATCTGGTCTATACGGTCGGCAAGGACCACGGTTTCGAGAACCTGCGCGACTGGTTCGGCACCCTCTACGAGGTCCTGTTCGGCCAGAGCCAGGGTCCCCGCTTCGGCAGTTTCGTCGCCCTCTATGGCCTGCCCGAAAGCATCACCCTGATCGAGGACGCCCTGGCCCGCGAGACGGCCCAGGGGCGGTAGCGGCAGCACGTCCCGACGGGCTGCTGTATCCCTCTCGAACGCGGAAGGCTGGATGCCCGGGTCAAGCCCGGGCAAGGCCTCTGTAGGGTGGTTTGTCCGGTCGAACTCTCCCCCCACCACGCCGCTCGCGGGCTTGATCCGCGAGCCCAGGTCTCGGCAAGGCATCGAACCAGCCTGCACGATCCCCGGACTGTGGCTATGAGCCGACCCCGGAGCGACACGCTGGGTACCCGGGTCAAGCCCGGGTACGACGTCTGTGGGGTGAGGGGGTGAGTTCCAATGGCACACGGCCAAAAAACAAGGGGCGCGGCAGTTTGTGCTGCCGCGCCCCCGATATTCGATCAGTGCTGTCGCCGGATCAGACTTTGGTGAACTCCGCGAGGCTGTTCAGCATGTCTTCGAGCTGGCTGAGGCGTTCCTCGGAGGCCTGGCGGTCCTCGTCGGAGCGGGCATCCTCGATGTCCTCACGCGTGTCGGCGATTTCCTGCTCCAGGTGACTGCGGTCCAGATCGGCCATCGGGATCGCCGTCTCGGCCAGCACCGTGAAGGTGTCCAGCGCGACCTCGGCAAAACCACCGGCGACGAAGAAGCGTTCCGAGGGCTTGTCCGTATTGTCGACATAGACGTCCACCGCGCCGGGGCGCAGGGTGGAGACCACCGGCATGTGACCGGGCAGGACGGCGAAATCGCCTTCCGTCCCCGGCACCACGATCATGTCGACCTCCATGGAGGTCAGCAATCGCGCGGGCGATACCAGTTCGAACTGGATTCTGTCGGCCAAGGCTGTGGCTCCCGTTTGCTAATCTTCTACGCGGCTCGGAAAACGTCCGGTCAGGCCGCTTCCGCTGCCAGCTTCTTCGCCTTCTCGATGGCTTCGTCGATCGTGCCCACCATGTAGAAGGCATTCTCGGGCAGGTCATCGTGCTTGCCGGCCAGGATCTCGCTGAAGCCGCGAATGGTTTCCTCAAGCTGCACGAACACACCCGGGGAGCCGGTGAAGACTTCCGCGACGTGGAACGGCTGCGACAGGAACCGCTGGATCTTGCGAGCGCGGGCGACGGACAGCTTGTCCTCTTCCGACAGTTCGTCCATGCCCAGAATGGCGATGATGTCCTGCAGTGCCTTGTAGCGCTGCAGCACTTCCTGCACCTGGCGGGCGGTCTCGTAATGCTCGTCACCCACAACGCGCGGGTCGAGAATGCGCGAGGTCGAGTCGAGCGGATCCACCGCCGGGTAGATGCCCAGTTCCGCAATCTGGCGCGACAGCACCGTGGTGGCGTCCAGATGGGCGAAGGAGGTGGCAGGCGCCGGGTCGGTCAGATCGTCGGCAGGCACGTAAATGGCCTGCACGGACGTGATCGAGCCCTTGTTGGTCGAGGTGATGCGTTCCTGCAGCCCGCCCATGTCGGTGGCCAGCGTCGGCTGATAACCCACGGCGGACGGAATGCGGCCCAGCAGCGCGGACACTTCCGAACCGGCCTGGGTGAAACGGAAGATGTTGTCCACGAAGAACAGCACGTCCTGGCCTTCCTGGTCACGGAAATATTCCGCCAGCGTCAGGCCGGTCAGGGCAACCCGCGAACGCGCGCCCGGCGGCTCGTTCATCTGGCCGTACACCAGTGCCGCCTTGGAGTTGCCGCCTTCCAGGTCGATAACGCCGGACTCGATCATCTCGTGATAGAGGTCGTTACCCTCACGGGTGCGCTCGCCCACACCGGCGAAGACCGAATAGCCGCCGTGGCCCTTCGCGACGTTGTTGATCAGTTCCATGATCAGCACGGTCTTGCCCACGCCGGCACCGCCGAACAGGCCGACCTTGCCGCCCTTGGAGTAGGGAGCCAGCAGGTCGACGACCTTGATGCCCGTGACCAGCACTTCGGTTTCCGTCGCCTGGTCAGCGAAGCTCGGCGCCTCCGCATGGATCGGCGCGGTCTGCTTGGTGTTGACCTCACCGCGTTCGTCGATGGGCTCACCGACGACATTGATGATGCGGCCCAGCGTCTCCGGTCCGACAGGCACCTGGATCGCGGAGCCCGTGTCCGTGACTTCCTGGCCACGCACCATGCCCTCGGTCGCGTCCATCGCGATGGTGCGGACGGTACGCTCACCCAGATGCTGGGCAACCTCCAGCACCAGGCGCTTGCCATTCAGTTCCGTATGCAGGGCGTTCAGGATCGCGGGCAGATGCTCGCCGAACTGTACGTCCACGACAGCGCCGATAACCTGGGTCACCTTGCCGACAACATTGGTAGCCATTTTTTTCCGCTCCCGATTTCCCGAAGGGAAAGTCCTTGATTCGTTGCGTCTCGCCTAGAGCGCTTCCGCACCCGAGATGATCTCGATCAGTTCCGTGGTGATCGCCGCCTGGCGCTGCCTGTTGTAGATCAGCGTCAGCTTGTCGATCATGTCCCCCGCATTGCGGGTTGCATTGTCCATCGCCGTCATCCGCGCACCCTGTTCGGAGGCGCTGTTTTCCAGCAATGCCTTGAAGATCTGCACCGCGACGTTGCGTGGCAGCAGCGCGCGCAGGATGTCTTCCTCGTCCGGCTCGTAGGTATAGACCGCGCCGTCCAGATCAGGCTCCTCGACATCTGCCGCGACCTGGGCCGGGATCAGCTGCGCCACCGTCGGCACCTGGGCCAGAACGGATTCGAACCTGGAATAGGCGAGGTGGCAGACGTCAAAGGCGCCATCCTCGTACATGGCCAGCACCTTCTGCGCGACGGGCTGGGCATGTTCGAAGCCCAGGCTGCGCACACCGGCAAACTCGATCGTCTCGATGATCAGGCTGCCATGCTGGCGACGCAGCGCATCGCGCCCCTTGCGTCCGACGCAGAGGATCTGGACGTCCTTGCCGGCCTGCTGCAGCTCGGCGATCTTCGCCCGTGCCGCCTTGACGATGTTGGTGTTGAAACCACCACATAGGCCGCGTTCGGCGGTCGCGACAATGATCAGATGCTTCTGGTCACTGCCCGTGCCGGCCAGCAGCGCAGGCGCATCGTCACGGCCCGCCATGCCGGACGCCAGCGTGCCGATGACACGCTCCATCCGCACTGCATATGGCCTGGACGCCTCAACGGCGTCCTGCGCGCGGCGCAGCTTCGCCGCGGCGACCATGTTCATGGCCTTGGTGATCTTCTGCGTCGACTTGACCGAAGAGATCCGGCCACGCAGGGCTTTGAGATTTGCCATTGGCTATCTTCTCCGACCCGGTCCGGTTTCCTCAGGCAAACGTCTTGGCGAAATCGCCGAGAATGGTCTTCAGTTTCTCTGCCGTCTCGTCGGACAGGGCACCTGAATTCTCGATATCATCCAGCACGGCCTGATGCTTTGCATGCATCTCGTCGATCAGCGACGCCTCGAAGTCCGTCACCTTGGCGGTGTCGATGCCGTCGAGGAAGCCGTTCACACCGGCGAAGATCGAAACCACCTGCTCCGACACGCTCATCGGCGAGAACTGGGCCTGCTTCAGCAGTTCCGTCAGACGCGCGCCACGATTCAGCAGACGCTGGGTGGAGGCATCAAGGTCGGAACCGAACTGGGCGAACGCGGCCATCTCACGATACTGCGCCAGTTCCAGCTTGATCGAGCCGGAAACCTTCTTCATCGCCTTGGTCTGCGCGGCGGAACCCACACGGCTGACCGACAGGCCGACGTTGATGGCCGGACGGACGCCCTGGTAGAACAGGTCCGTCTCCAGGAAGATCTGGCCGTCGGTGATGGAAATGACGTTCGTCGGAATGAAGGCCGACACGTCACCGCCCTGGGTCTCGATGACCGGCAGTGCCGTCAGGGAGCCGTTACCGGCATCATCACCCATCTTCGCCGCACGCTCCAGCAGGCGGCTATGGAGGTAGAAGACGTCACCCGGGTAGGCTTCACGTCCCGGCGGGCGGCGAAGCAGCAGCGACATCTGGCGATAGGCAACAGCCTGCTTCGACAGATCATCATAGACGATCACGGCATGCATGCCGTTGTCGCGGAAGAACTCACCCATGGTGCAGCCGGTGTAGGGCGCCAGGAACTGCAGCGGGGCAGGCTCCGACGCCGTCGCGGCGACCACGATGGAATATTCCATGGCACCGGCTTCTTCCAGCGCCTTCACCACCTGCGCGACAGTCGAGCGCTTCTGCCCGATCGCAACGTAGATGCAGTAGAGCTTCTTCGATTCGTCGTCGCCGGCGTTGATGCCCTTCTGATTGATGAAGGTATCGATGGCAACGGCGGTCTTGCCGGTCTGGCGGTCACCAATGATCAGCTCGCGCTGGCCACGGCCGACAGGCACCAGGGCGTCCAGCGCCTTCAGGCCGGTCTGCATCGGCTCATGCACCGACTTGCGCGGGATGATGCCGGGCGCCTTCACCTCGACGCGGCTGCGCGTGACATCCTCCAGCGGGCCCTTGCCGTCGATCGGATTGCCGAGACCGTCAACCACACGACCCAGCAGACCGCGCCCGACGGGCACGTCCACGATGGTGCCGAGGCGCTTGACCGTATCGCCTTCCTTGATCTGCTGGTCGGACCCGAAGATCACGACGCCGACGTTGTCGCTTTCCAGGTTCAGGGCCATGCCCTTGATCCCGTTGGGGAACTCGACCATCTCACCGGCCTGGACGTTGTCCAGTCCATAGACGCGGGCGATACCGTCGCCGACGGCAAGCACCTGGCCGACTTCGGAAACGTCGGCCTCAGTGCCGAAGTTCGCAATCTGGCCCTTGAGAATGTCGGAAATTTCGGCGGCGCGGATGTCCATCATCCAACCCCTTTCATCGCAAGTCGGAGACCCTGGAGTTTCGTCGCCAGGCTGAAGTCGATCATGCGGGAGCCGATGCGTACGACCATCCCGCCAATCAATGCTTCATCTACCCTGGTTTCGATGTTGATATCGCGGCCCATGGCGCTCTTCAGCGTTGCCGCAATCTTGTCCTGCTGTGCGTCGGTCAGGGCTGTGGCAGCGGTGACTTCGGCCACCACCTCGCCCCGGAAATCCGCCAGCAGCGCATTGTAGGTTCGTATCATCGGCGACAGGGCAAACAGTCGCCTGTTCTGCGCCACCACACCGATGAAATTGCGCACCAGCGCACTGATGCCTGCGGCATCCAGTACCGCCAGCATCGCCTTGCCCTGTTGAGTCCGGTCAAGAACGGGAGAGAGCACGACCCTGCGCAGGTCCTCACTCTCATCCAGAAGAGCCTGCACCTGCGCGAGATCATCCCGCACCTGGTCCAATGCCTTCTGCTCGTTCGCCATTTCGAACAGGGCTTTCGCGTATCGTCCGGCTATGCCGGTTGCAACAGACGTATCGCCAGCCAAGAAACGGTCCTCGAAGGTTCAGGGGCGTCAGGCCGTACCGACCCCCTCGGTCAATACAAAAGCCCGCAGGCCCGCGGTTCCCAGACATGAGCGCACGGCCGACGGAGACCATCGACCCAACGAACGGGCGGTTCCTACCATGGTGTCTTGAAACCCGGCAACGACGAATCTTTGCGGCATTCTGTCCCAAAATCGCAACAAGGGGCCGCGCAGGGCGCAGAACCGGGCTTCCGGGGCGGTTTCCTCTCCCCGGAAATAGGTCAAAGAAAAGACTGCGGGTCCACGTCGATGGCCAGTCGGGCCTTGCCGGGCAGGCGAAAACCGTCGAGCCAGCGCGTCAGGAATCGCTGCAGGGGCTGCCCGTGCCGGCTGACGATCAGGAACCGGAACCGGTGCCGTCCGCGTACGACGGCAATCGGTGCGGGGGCCGGTCCCAGCACGCGGATGCCGCTTTCGACACTTGTGGCCGGGATACGCCGCGCCAGCGCCGTGGCCAGATCCTGCGCCTGCGGCCTTTCCGGCGCGGAGAGGATCAGCGCCGCCAGCCGCCCGAACGGCGGCATGCCCGCCGCCTGCCGCGCGGCCATCTCCGCCGCCACGAATCCCGCCGAGTCATGCGCCGCCAGCGCCTTGAAGACCGGCGCATCCGGCTGGTGGGTCTGGATCAGCGCCCGACCGGGCCGTTCCTCCCGACCGGCACGACCGGAAACCTGATGCAGCAACTGCCAGGTCCGCTCCCCCGCCCTGAGGTCGCCGCCCGCCAGCCCCAGGTCCGCGTCAACCACGCCGACCAGGGTCAGATGCGGGAAATGGTGGCCCTTGGCGACGATCTGGGTGCCGATCAGCAGATCGACCTCCCGCCGCGCCATGGCACCGATGATCTCCGCCGCCGCCGCTGGCCCGGTGACGAGGTCGCTGGTCATCAGGGCGACGCGGGCATCGGGGAAGACGGTCTTCGCCTCCTCCGCCAGGCGTTCCACGCCCGGGCCGCAGGCCTTCAGGCTGTCCGTGTCCCCGCACTTGGGACAGACCGCAGGGCGCCGCACCTCGTGGCCGCAGTGATGGCACTGCAACCGCCCGAGATAGCGATGCTCGACCAGCCAGGCCGTGCAGTGCGGGCACTGGATACGGTGCCCGCAGGTATTGCACAGCGTCAGCGGCGCGTAGCCCCGCCGGTTCAGGAACAGCAGGGCCTGCTCCCCGGCGGCCAGGGTTTCCTGCACCGCCTGTTCCAGCCTGCCCCCGATCCAGCGGCCGCTCGGCGGGCGGTCATGGCACATGTCCACGATCTCAACCGTCGGCAGTTCGGCGGCACCATAGCGTCGCGCCAGCTTCTGGTGGCCGTAACGGCCGGCCTGGACATTGGCCAGCGTCTCCAGGGAAGGCGTGGCGGACGAGAGAATGACCGGCAACGCCCCTATGGAGCCACGCAGCACCGCCATGTCGCGGGCGTGGTAGTGCAGCCCGTCCTCCTGCTTGAAGGAGCCGTCATGCTCTTCATCGACGATGATCAGACCGAGATCACGGCAGGGCAGGAACAGGGCGGAGCGGGCGCCGACGATGATCCGCGCCCGCCCCGAGACCACATCACGCATGGCGCTGCGCCGGTCCCGGTCTGACAGGCCGGAATGCCAGGCCGTGGGGGCAGCGCCGAATCGGTCGGCGAAACGGCTCAGTATCTGCTGTGTCAGCGCGATCTCCGGCAGCAGCACCAGCACCTGCCGGCCCTGTCGCAGGGCCTCCGCCACCGCCTCACAATAGACTTCGGTCTTGCCCGCGCCGGTCACACCTTCCAGCAGGGTGGCGGTGAAGCCCTGCCCCACGGCCTGCCTCAGCGCATCGGCAGCACGCGCCTGATCGGCGGCCAGTTCGGGAACGGAAAAATCCGGATCCGGCTGCGCCAGGTCAGCCGGCGCCACCTGTTCGAAGGCCTGCAGCGCCCCCTTCTCCACCAGCCCGCGCACGACGGAGATGCCGACCCCGGCAATCTCCGCCAGGTCCCTTGCGGTTCGGGGCGGCCCCTCCGCCGCCAGTTCAAGCACCCGGCGGCGCGCCGGGGTCATGCGGTCCGGTTCGGCGTCGGTCAGCCGATGCACGATGCGGGGCCGCGGCGGACGCAGCAGGCTGAAGCGGCGCAGGACAATGGACATCACATCCCCCGGCGGGCGCAGGTAGTAGCGGGCGACCCAATCGACGAAGCGGCGCATGTGGGCATCCAGCGCGGGGAGTTCGGGAACGGTTTCCAGAACCGGCTTCAGCCGCGCCGTGTCGGTGACCGCATCACCGGTCTCCGGGTCCGGGTCCCAGACCACCCCCACCATCTCCCGCGGGCCCAGCGGCACCCGGACCAGCGTGCCGGGCAGCGGTGCCTGCATGCCCGGCGGCACCAGATAGTCGTAGGGCGCACCCAGCGGCAAGGGCAGCAGGACGCGGACCCGCGGCAAGTGCGAATCCGGGGTTTCCGATGCTGTCTCCGGCTGCCGGGCGGGGGGTTTCATATTCTGCCAACTCAGGGATAATCAGCGAATCAGGGCCGAATCGCGTCGGGCCTCACGTGCGATATCGCAAGGTAGCAGGAATCATGAAGTTTTTTGTCGACAGCGCCGACATTGATGCCATTCGGGAACTGAACGACACCGGACTGGTCGATGGCGTCACCACCAATCCGTCCCTGATCGCCAAGAGCGGACGGGATTTCGTTCAGGTGGTGACGGAGATCGCGGCACTGGTCGATGGCCCCGTATCCGCCGAAGTCACCGCCACCGATGCGCCGACAATGATCGCCGAAGGCCGCAAGCTGGCGAAGATCGCGGACAATATCGCGGTCAAGGTGCCGCTGACCATGGACGGCCTGAAGACCTGCAAGGTGCTGACGGGGGAAGGCACCATGGTGAATGTCACCCTGTGCTTTTCCGCCAACCAGGCGCTGCTGGCCGCCAAGGCCGGCGCAACCTTCATCTCCCCCTTCGTCGGGCGGCTGGATGATCTGGGTCAGGATGGCATGCAGCTGATCGCGGACATCATCGAGATCTACGACAACTACACCTTCGAGACGGAAGTGCTGGTCGCCTCCGTGCGCCACCCCGTGCACGTTCTTGAATCGGCCCGCCTTGGTGCGGATGTGGTCACCCTGCCGCCGGACGTTCTGAAGAAGCTCGCCGACCATCCGCTGACCGACAAGGGACTGGCGGCGTTCCTGGCCGACTGGCAGGGCACCGGCCAGTCGATCCTGGGTCCCGAGACCAAGGCGGTCTGAGGCATGGCCCGTTCCAGCGGCAAGACCAGTGGCGAAGACACCCTGACTGACGCCACGGTCGTGGCTCACCTGCAGCAGAATCCGGATTTCCTGCTGCGCCATCCGGAGCTGGTCCGGCTGCTGACCCCGCCGTCCCGCTTCGATGCGGCAGGGGAATCCGACAGCGTCGTCGACATGCAGGGGTTCATGGTCAGCCGTCTGCAGTCCGATCTCGCGCGGGTCCGCGACAATCACGATGCGCTGATCAGTTCCGCGCGCTCCAACCTGTCCAGCCAGGATCAGGTGCACCGTTCGGTACTGGCGGTGCTGGATGCGCGCGACTTCGCGCACTTCATCAATATCGTCACCAACGAACTGCCGCTGATCCTGGATGTCGACACGGTGACACTCTGTGTCGAGAGCGATGGCCACGACGGGCCCAGCGCGACACCTGGTGTACGTGCCATGCCCCGGGGCGCGGTCGACCGCCTGCTGGGCGACGACACCCGAATCCTGCTGCGAGACCGGGTCAGTGACGCCGAGGTCGTGCATGGCCCTGCCGCCGGGCTGGTTGCCTCCGACGCGCTGGCCCGCCTGGCGGTGAGCACGAAGGCACCGCTGGCCCTGCTGGCCATCGGCTGTCGCCAGCCGGACCGGTTTCACAGCGGCCAGGGAACGGAGCTGCTCGGCTTCCTGGCCGGCGTACTGGAACGCTGCCTCGGACGCTGGCTCGACCTGCCAGCGGGGTAAGGGAGTTTTCTTGCCGACCCCCGCCTGCCCTCTCCCCCTCCCGACCACCCGTTCAGGATAATCCCGTGGGTGGTCGGGAGGGGGAGAGGGCAGGCCGGGACCCACAAACGACTCAGGACAGATCATGTTTCATGCGGCGCGACAGGACTGGATCCGGTGGCTGACCGATGAGCGGCGCGCGGCACCCAACACGATCAAGGCCTATGAGAGCGATCTGGATGACTTCGCCGACTTCATGGGAACGCACCTGGGCGAAAGGCTGGATGCGGCGGCGCTGGCCGGTCTGCGCCATTCGGACTTCCGCGCCTGGATCGCCGCCCGGCGGCGACGGGGCCTCGGTGCCGCGACCAATGCCCGTGCCATTTCGGCCATCCGCAGCTTCTTCCGGCGGCTGGACAGGCAGGGCCTGGTTCACAATGCGACCGCCCTGTCCCTGCAGGCCCCGAAGAAGCCTCACCGGACCCCCAGGGCCATCACACCCGAACAGGCACTCGACCTGGTCGGGGCACCGGTCAGCGCGGGCGGCGCCACCGACTGGCAGGCAGCGCGGGACCATGCCGTGCTCTGCCTGCTCTACGGGGCGGGCCTGCGCATTTCGGAGGTACTGGCATTGCGGGTAAGCGATGCCCCCCTGCCGCGCACCCTTCGCATCACCGGCAAGGGCAACAAGACCCGTGTCGTACCGATCCTCTCCACCCTGCGCGATGCGGTCGAGACCGCGCGTCAGGCCTGCCCCCACGCCGAAAGACCTGACCGCAGCCTGTTCGTCGGTGCACGCGGCGGCCCATTGCGGCCGGAGACCGTACAGACCGCAATCCGCCGATTGCGGGGCAGCCTCGGCCTGCCTGATTCCGTGACGCCGCATGCCCTGCGCCACAGCTTCGCCACGCACCTGCTGGGGGCGGGCGCGGACCTGCGCAGCATCCAGGAACTGCTGGGCCACGCCTCCCTCTCCACCACGCAGATCTACACGGAAGTGGATACGGAAAGCCTCTACAGCACCTACAGCCGGGCCAGGAAGGCCGCGGCAAGCAGCACCTGAACGGCAGCCATCGCCACCTGTGCCACATTTTTTGCCGCAGTCAGCCCTGCCACGCATTGCCAACCCGACCTCAATGGCTATAGTCCGCCGCCGCAGGAGGGATGGCCGAGCGGTTTAAGGCGCACGCCTGGAAAGCGTGTTGGGTGCAAGCCCTCGGGGGTTCGAATCCCCCTCCCTCCGCCAATATCTTTTTCTATGATTCTGTATTTATTGCGCTTTTTTTTGATGCAATTGATCCGGTCCCACACTTGGACCCACACTTCGTGCCTGGTTGAATTGGTGTCATGATCTAGCGGTCAGGCGATTGATGCGACCTGCGCGCGGTGAAGCAGCAACGCAATCCTGTCGAAGGATGGGGGCACCCCACCCTCACGATCTGCAATGGGTCCCATCCGAGACCAATAGTGTCTTGAACTATCTCTCGCTCAGTCGGTTTCGCCGAAGTCCGCAAAGAAGTCCGAGACAGGCTCGACGCCGGAGACCATCAGGCGGTCGCGGGCGCGGGTGCAGGCGACATAGAACAGACGGCGTTCGGTGTCGAAGATCTCCTCGATCTCGCCACTGTCCGCCGCGGTCTCCATGCGGGACTGCAGGGGGAGTTCCTCATCATCACAGGCCATGACCACGACGGCCTTGAACTCGAGCCCCTTGGCCATGTGCATGGTGCCCACCTCTCCAAGAGGTGGCCCGACAAATCTGGACAGTTGAGTTAGGTGGATTTTCTGCTCCCAATCCGGCAGCGTTGCCGGGACGAAGGAGCGAAGATGACAAGACGACCCAGGCGGAACCACAGCCCTGCCTTCAAAGCGAAAGTCGCATTGGCGGCGCTGAAGGGCGACAGGACGATGAGCGAGCTGGCGACGCAGTTCGACCTGCATCCCAATCAGATCAAGCAGTGGAAGGATCAGCTGCTTGAGGGCGTAACGGGTGTCTTCGATGACACGCCAAAGGCCGCGAAAGAGCCGCAGATCGACGTAAAGTCCCTGCACGCGAAGATTGGCCAGCTGGCGCTGGAAAACGATTTTTTAGAGGGCGCGCTCGACAAGGCCGGTCTGTTGCCGAGCGCAAGGAAATGACGGGCCCGGACCACAGGCTGAGCCTGACACGGCAAGCCCGGCTTCTCGGGATCAGCCGGGGCAGCCTGTATTACGCGCCGCGCCCGACCAGTGCGGCGGACCTCAAGCTTATGCGCAGAATTGACGAGTTGCACATGGACTACCCGTTCGCGGGCAGCCGTATGATGAAAGGGTTGCTGCGGCAGGAAGGCTTCACGGCCGGGCGGCTGCACGTGGCAACCTGCATGAAAACGATGGGCATTGAGGCGCTCTATCGCAGACCGAACACCAGCAAGCCTGCGCCCGGTCACAGGATCTATCCCTACCTGCTGCGCAAGCTGGCCGTGACGCAGCCCAATCAGGTCTGGGCCATGGATATTACCTACATTCCCATGGCCCGAGGGTTCGTCTATCTGGTCGCCGTTCTGGACTGGTTCAGCCGCAAGGTTCTGGCCTGGCGGCTGTCGGTGACGCTGGAAACAGCGCCGTGTCTGGAGGCCTTGAATGATGCCCTGCGCAGATATGGCAAGCCGGAGATCATGAACTCGGACCAAGGATCACAGTTCACGTCCATTGACTTCATCAAGGCGCTGAAGGACGCCGACATCCAGATCAGCATGGATGGCAAGGGCGCTTGGCGCGATAACGTGTTTGTCGAACGGCTCTGGCGCAGCGTCAAATACGAGGAGGTCTATCTGCACGCCTATGAAAGCGTGTCAGCCGCCCGACAGGGCATCGACCGATACCTGGCCTTCTACAACACAAGGAGACCGCATTCATCGCTGGAAGGGCAAACGCCCGATCAGGCATATCACATCAAGTTGCAACCAATCCCGGTGGCGGCATAACCAAGCGGAAAATCCACCTAAGAAACGGCTCGAAACTGTTCAAACGAACCGAACCACCTCTGTTCCTCCAGTTGCCTGTCCATCGCTTCCGCCTCGGAATGACCGATCCAGTCTTCCGCGATGGGGTTGAGCATCTTCACGCGACGGTCACTGTCGCGGTAGGTGATGGCAATCGGGGCATGATCGACAATCGCGCGCAGCATCTGCGCCGTTTGCCTGGCCTCCGCCTCCGCCACCTTCAGCGCTTCCTGCGCCTGCCACTCGGCGGTGATGTCGAGGGTGAAGTTCGCAACGCCGAGCAGGGATCGTGACTTGTCGCGCACGGGAAACCTGATCGACCTGATCCGACGGGCACCGGACTTCGGGTCGAAGGCAAAGGTGGCCTGGCGCTCGACCTTGCCCACACGAATGGCCTCGTCATCCATGATCTGGCACCATTGTGCCGCTTCCGGTGCCGCGAAATCCGCCGCACGACGCCCGACGATCTTCTCGACAGGCTGCTGCCACTGGGTGGCGTTCTCCCTGTTGATCAGTTCGAACCGCCCGTCCGGGTCGCGAAAGGCAAAGCCAAGCGGGGCATGTTCCATGACGGCCGTCAGCAAGGCCTCGGTCCGTTGCGACCGCGCTTCGTGCGCCAGCCTTTCGCTCTGATCGATGACTGTCGCGAAGAAGGCTTCCTTGCCCTGGAACGTCGTCTTGACGGAATAGACACTGGTCGGGATGACGACGCCATCCCATCGCCGCAGTGGAACGTCCATGCCGTTGAGCAGTCCGGTTTCGCGCATGGTGCCCAGGGCACGGGCGCGGTCGGCCGGGTCCTGATAGAGAGCGTCGGCCTTCATGCCGACCAGGTCCCGGCCTTTCGGCTGGAACAGGTCACGGGCCCGCAGGTTCGCGAACGTGTACCGCCCCCCAATGATCATCAGGATCGGCAGGGGCGCGTGCTCCAGAAACCTTTGCAGCAACTGTTCGGTCTCGTCACGCTCGGTGATGGCCTGATTGCGGTCGGACACGTCATTCACCGAGAATGCCACCGCAGGCGCACCATCCCATTCGACGGTGAAACCGACCATCTCGACATCGATCTCGCTGCCATCCCGACGGAGACCGCGAAAGCTCAGCCGCTCCGGAATGCGCTCACCCAGCAACCGGCGCTGCGCAAGCTTCTTCGCCCGTTCGCGTTCGCCAGGGACCAGCAGGTCAAAGGGATCCATGCCGATCATGGTGCCGGAGTCATGGCCATAGATACGTTCTGCAGCCACATTCGCGAACATGACCGCAGAGTTCTGGTGAACAATGATACCATCGAGGGTCTGCTCCACGATGGTACGGAAACTGATACTGTTCGGCATGGTCCACACTTCTCAAGCCACTGGCTGCACGAGCCCAACCCGCAAAGTCCATTGATGAGGATTGCACATCCATCATTAACTTTGGGTTCGTCTTTACCGTGTCATGAATTCGTGGCGGAGGATTGGTGGTACAGACATGACAGCAACTGAACCAGTTTCAGGTGATGAGGATCGGACTTCCCGGTTCCTGACCGCAGCGGATCCGTTGCGCGGACTGATCGTGCCCATGGTGCTGCTGCTCAGCATCGCGGTCGTCGTCATCATCGCGATATCCTGGTTCGCGGCGGAGCGGCTGGACCACGAAACCGAGAACAGGGACGTCGCGCTGGCCCGGACCGCATTGGCTACGGAGGCGGAAAGACTCGGGTTTCTGGCCAAGGACCTGAGTTTCTGGGACGAAGCGATCGAGCGACTGGTGATACTCGGCGACGAGGAATGGGCGGACGACAATGTGGGCAGCTATGCCTATGAGACTTCCCGCGTGGGCCTTGTGATCGTTGTGACCGCACTGGGTCAGACGCGTCTTCTCTTCAGGGACGGCAAACCATACAGGGGCAAGGCGCAGGAATTCCTGTCGCCCGACATGCTCGAGTTTCTGACACGCCGTGCGAACGCGGCACCGATGGAGGAGCCGGAACCCGTCGTGAGCTATGCCGTCATCGGCGGCCAGGTGCACACCCTCGCCGCCAGTGCCTTCACACCGGAGTCAGGTGTGGAGGTCGTGACACAACGTCGGACCCGCCCCATCCTGATCCTCGCCTCCGCCCTGGACACGGCGTTTCTGGAGCAGATATCGGACGCCTTCCTGCTGGAGGACCTGGCGGTCAGTCTCGCGCTGCCTGACGAGGCCCGGGTCTACGCCCCGATCTCGGCCCGGGACGAATGGGCGACGGCCTATCTGACCTGGGATCCGAGCAGGCCGGGGACACGGCTCCGGCAGGACCTGCTGGTCCCGGTCGTGATCAGCCTGCTCGCCATTGCCCTGCTGGGACTGCTGTACGCCCGGCGTCTGGCAAGGGCGCGTCGCGAGTCCGAGGCAATCAGCATGGCCCTGGAGCGCGAGCGCGAACTGCGCGATCTGAAATCACGCTTCATCTCCACCGTCAGCCACGAGATGCGCACCCCGCTGGCGACCATCCAGGCCGCCACCGACCTGCTGGACCATTTCGGCAACCGGATGACGGCGGAGGAACGCCAGAAGGAGATGGACACGATCCGAGGTCGGGTTGCCGCGATCGACGACCTGCTGGGCGAAGCCCTGCTGCTGGAAAAGGGCGAGACCCGGCAGTCCGTTCCGGAGGATCTGGATCTGGCCGCGCTGATCCGCGCGCAGTGGCAGAACAACCTGCCGAGCGAGGGGCGGGCGCTTGAACTGACCGACGAACGGACGAACCCAGCGACAGTGAGGTTCGACCGGCGGACACTGAACCAGATCATCGGCAACCTGCTGCAGAATGCCCTGAAGTATTCGTCAGCGGAAACGACAGTCGCCGTGCGCCTGGCAGAGACCGTTGACCGGTTGGTGATCGCGGTGACAGATCACGGCATCGGGATTCCGCAGAAGGATCTGGCGCATGTACGCGAGCCTTTCAGCCGGGGCGGCAATGTTGCCGACGTCGGCGGGGTTGGCTTTGGCCTGAGTATCGTGGATCGTGCCATCGCCCTGCTTGGTGGTTCGTTCAGTATCGAGAGCAGGGAGGGAGAGGGGACCACCGTTACCGTCCTTCTGCCCCTGTCCGCAAGGAAGGAGCCGTCACGTTGAACGTACCGCCACGAAAGGTGCTTGTGATCGAGGATGAGGCGGATATTCGCGAGCGTCTGGTCAGGGGACTCGGATTTGCAGGATATGAGGCGTCCGGCGCGAGCAACGGCGCGGAAGGCATCGCCTCCCTGATGCAGACCCCGGTGGATGTCATCATCTGTGACATGATGATGCCCTCGCTGAACGGTTTCGGCACGCTGACGGTGCTGTCCGACCACCCCGACCTGGCCGATATCCCCGTGATCGTGCTGACCGCGCTGGGTGAGAAGACCACGCGGGATTTCGCGTTCGGCAAGGGCGTCCGGGGATACCTGACCAAGCCGTTCCAGTTCAGCGAACTGGTGGAGACGATCGAAGGCGTGTTCGAAGGCACGCACAGGGGAGAAGGCGACCGATGACTGCGGCTGACTGGTGCTTTCAGTCCGACGGCACGACACTGCACGGGCTGCGCTGGGATATCGAACAGCCTGCGGCCCTGGTCTATCTGGTGCATGGACTGGCCGAACATGTCGCCCGCTATGACGGCTTTGCCACGGCTCTGAACCAGGCCGGATTCATGGTGGCAGGCCACGACCAGCGCGGCCACGGGCGCACGGCACAGGCGGGCGGCATCCTGGGTCACTTCGGCGATCAGGGGGGATGGACATCCATGGTCGGCGATGCCGCCGCGGGGGTCTCGGCCTGGCGTGCGGAACGGCCGAAGCTGCCGCTGATCCTGTTCGGTCATTCAATGGGGTCGTTCGTGGTGCAGCAGGCACTCTGGTCGTGGCCTGAGAAGTTCGATGGTGCGGTTCTGTCCGGCTCGAACGGTCCGCCGCCGCCGCTGGCCGCACTCGGGCGTGTGATCGCCCGCATCGAGAGACTCCGCCTCGGCCCACGGGGGCGCAGCAGGCTGATCCATGCGCTCGGGTTCGACGGCATGAACAAGGCCTTCCAGCCCGCGCGCACCGACATGGACTGGCTCAGCCGCGACCCGGAAATGGTCGACCGCTATATCGCCGATCCGGAATGCGGTTTCATTGCCTCGACCGCAAGCTGGATCGGGCTGCTCGACGCCCTGTCGTCGCTGGCCTCGAAACGGAATCTGCAGCGCGTTCCCGCGTCCATGCCCATTCACCTTGCAGCAGGCCAGCGCGATCCCGTCGGGGATTTCGGAAAGGGGGTCCGGCGGCTGCACGACCTCTACCGCGATGCCGGGGTGACGGACCTGACCATGACCCTCTATGACGGCGCGCGCCACGAGATCCTGAACGAGTCCAACCGCGCCGAAGTCACCGCCGACATCATTGCCCGCATGCGGCAGATGATCGGGGTTCCGGCATCACCATGACGGGCGGGTCCCTGCATATCCTGCTGGCTGACGACAATCCGGCGGCGCGGTCCCAGATTGCCCGACTGCTGGGCGAACTCGGGCACGAGACCACGGTTGTCGAGGACGGTCCGGCTGCTGTTTCGGCCCTGGCTGCCGTGGTGGTCGATCTGGCGATCCTCGACTTCGACATGCCTCCACCAACCGGACCCGAGATCGCGGCGATGCAGGGCACGGGCGGGGTGCCCATGGTCGGCCTCTCACCTGCCCATGGCGCACGTGCGGACTGGGGCGAGGCGCCGATCCGGGCATGGCTGACTAAGCCGGTCGGACTGGAGGCGCTGGCAGCCGCCATCGATACGGCTCTGGGTCCCGCCTCCGTATCGGTCAACGACGCGGTCGATCTGGCGCATCTGGCCACATATACCGCCGGTGACACCGCGCTGGAGAGGGAGCTTGCCGGACTGTTTCGCATATCGACCGACCGCTACCTGACACAGATGAGCACCGAGATGGATGGCCCGGGCTGGAAGGATGCGGCCCACGGGCTGAAAGGTGCCGCGCGCGGGATCGGCGCGAACGAGGTCGCGCGACTGGCCGCCTATGCGGAGAAGCTGCAGGGCAGCGCCGTCCATGCCAGACGGGAGTCGGTGCTGCCGGAAATCGTGCAGGCGGTAGACGAGGCACATGCCTGCCTGGCGAACCATCTGGCGCAGACAGCCGATTGATCGCTGCGCCTGTCGGGCGGGGAGCGCACCGGCAGTGCGATCCGGCGGTGGGCCAGTCTATTGCGTGACCGGCAGGGTCAGGGTGAAGCAACTGCCCTGCTCCGAGCTTTCGGTCAGGGACAGGTCGCCGCCGTGGCGGCGGGCAATCTCGGCGCTGATGGCCAGGCCGAGCCCGGTACCGGACCGGCCCTTGGCGATCTGCCGCCAGCCCCGCGCGAACTTGGAGAAGAGCTGATCCGGGGCCACATCGCCCGCACCGGGTCCATTGTCGCGCACGTCGACCCGCCAGCGCCCCGCCTCCACCCGCGACTCGATCCGGACCCAGGGTTCCGGTGAATCATTGTACTTGATGGCATTGGAAATCAGGTTGATCAGGATCTGGCTCAACCGGTCCCGGTTGCCCCGGATCGCGGCGGTCGTGTCGGCGGGGACATGATCGACCCGCACGCCGGTTTCCGCGGCCAGCCCCTCACAGGCCGCGATGGCACTGATCGCCGCCGTTTCCGGGTCAAGGCGCTCCACCTGCCAGCGCACCTCGCCGCTTTCAAGGTGGCTCAGGTCCAGGATGTCATCCAGCAGGCTGGTCAGGCGCAGGCTCTCGTCATGGATGATCCGCATGAAGCGCCGCGCCTGATCCGGCGGCATCTCGTCAGCCTTCAGCAGCGCCTCGGCGAAGGAGCGGATGGAGGTCATGGGGGTGCGCAGTTCGTGGCTGACCTGGCTGAGGAAATCATCCTTTTCCGTGTCCAGCCGCATCAGGCGCTGGTTGGCCTGGCGCAATTGTGCGGCGGTCTGTTCCAGGGTCCGGGAATTGGCCTCCAGCGCCTGGCTGTATTCGATCACCTGCTGGGTCTCGTCGACCATGCGGATGATCTCGTCGAGGCTGATCGTCTCCCCCGACACCACTTCCGAGATCATGACACGGGCGGAGGCGGCGCCGACATTGCCACCGATCTGGCGCTCCAGATGGGTGATGAAGGCCGTGTCCGCGACCGGCACGCCATCATCGCGCCCCTGCCGCAGGGCAAAGTCGCGGAACTGGCGGTCGGCGGCATCCGCGCCAAGGATACGGCGCGACAGCAGGCGCAGGTCGTCGATGGCGGCGGAACGCACCAGCGCACGGGATTCATCGCCGGGCGTGTTGCGGAAGACATCGACGAACAGGGCACTCTGCAGACGCTCCAGCGGTGCCTGCTCGCTGAACAGGGAACCCGCGATCAGCAGGGCTGTATTGGCCGTCATGCTCCAGACGATGGCATGCACCAGCGGATCGAAGCCGGTCATGCCGAACAGCGCCTCCGGCCGCAGCATCTCCCAGCCGAAGAGGCCGTTGCTGACGATCTGACCGAAGACCGTGCCCTCCTCCGCCAGGCTGGGCAGCAGCAGGGTATAGACCCACAGGACGACGCCGCCCATGAGCCCGAGCTTTGCGCCCCGTGCGGTTGCCTGACGCCAGTAGAGTCCGGCCAGCAGGCTCGGCAGGAACTGCGCCACCCCGGCAAAGGCGATCAGGCCCATGGAGGCCAGGGCCTCCGTCTGCGCGCTCAGCCGATAGTAGACCAGGCCCAGGAACAGGATCAGCAGGATGGAGAAGCGACGGCTGAACAGCACGAGGGTCTTCAGGTCGGCGCTGTCGTAGAGCCGCAGCCAGCGCAGGCGCAGCACCACCGGCATGACGATGTGGTTCGAGATCATGATCGACAGCGCGATGCAGGCGACGATCACCATCGAGGTGGCTGAAGAGAATCCGCCGATGAAGGCGAACAGGGCCAGCATCTCCTGGTTCGCGGCCATCGGCACGGTCAGCACGAACATGTCCGGGTTCGCGCCTTCCGGCAGCCGGGTCAGGCCGGCGGCGGCGATGGGCAGGATGAACAGGCAGATCAGCAGCAGATAGGCCGGAAACAGCCAGCCGGCGGTGCGCAGATGTGACTCCCGCGCGTTCTCCACCACCGTCACCTGGAACTCCCTCGGCAGGCAGATGATCGCCGTCGCCGAAAGGAAGGTCAGGACCGCCCAGCGCCCGCCGAAGACGTTTTCCCGCTCCAGCAGGCGACGGCTCATCTCCTCGGGGAACAGGTTCTCCAGGCCGCCGAAGGAAAAGACCACGAACAGGCCGACCATCAGCAGCGCCAGCAGTTTCACCAGCGCCTCGAACGCGATGGCCGCGACGACGCCCGGATGCTGCTCGTTGGCATCGAGATTGCGCGTGCCGAACAGGATCGTGAACAGGGCCATGCCCACCGCGACCAGCAGGGCGGGATCAATCCCGCTGTTGTCGCCGGAGAGGTTGCCCAGCAGGTCCCCGCTGCCGCCGCTGACGACATCGAAACTGGTGGTGACGGCCTTCAGTTGCAGCGCGATGTAGGGGGTGGTGCCGATCACCGCCATCAGCGTCACCATGACCGCGAGTGTGTTGCTCTTGCCGTAGCGTGACGAGATCAGGTCGGCGATCGAGGATATGCGGTTCACCTGTCCGATGCGCACCAGCTTCCGCAGCAGGTACCACCAGCCCAGAAACACCAGCGTCGGCCCCAGGTAGATGGTGATGAACTCCAGCCCGTTGCGCGCGGCGGACCCGACCGCACCGTAGAATGTCCAGGACGTGCAGTAGACGGAGATCGACAGCGTGTAGATCAGCGGCGAGTTGCTGATCCAGCGGCTGCCCTTGCGGCTCCAGCGATCACTCAGGAAGGCGAGCAGGAAGAGCAGTCCGACATAGCCCAGCGCGATGGCAACAACGACATCAGCCGTCAGCATCGCGCTGTTCCGGCGGCAGGGGATGCAGGGTCGGCGGACGCGGCTCCGCCGTGTCGGAATCGGTCACCAGGCGCCGCGACAGGATCCAGCCGAGGATGATCAGCCCCGTCCAGGCACAGAAGATATAGAGCAGGATGACGGGAATGCCGCCAAGCAGCCGGGCGCTGAAGAAGATGTCGACGAAGGGCGGCATGATCAGGATCAGACCGAAGAACGGCAGGATGAAGGCTGCGTCACGCAGCTTCTGCCGCGGCATCAGCGTGCAGGGGCGCCGGCCCCGGCCAGCGCCAGAACCTGGTCGACCACATCCTGGTTCGAGAAGGGTTTGGTGATGAAGGCGTTGACGCCCAGCGACTCGGCCACCTTGCGGTCCCTTTCCTGCCCTTTCGCAGTCAGCATGACCACGGGCAGTTCCGCATTGTCGGCACTGCCGCGCACGGCCTTCAGCACCGCATAGCCGTCATGTTTCGGCAGCATCAGGTCGAGCAACAGCACGTCCGGTGCCTCACGACGGATCTCGGCGATTGCCGCTTCGCCGTCGGTGACCGCACGCGTGACACAGCCTGCGCGCTCCAGAATGAAGGTCAGCAGTTCCACGATGTTCGGCTCATCCTCCGCAATGAGGATCTGTTTCGCGCTTCTGTCCGCCCCTGAGTCCGTCACGGCGGCATCCTCCCCTGATCGCCCGGGCGTCATTGGATGCGCCCGGATCGTTCCCGGCATGCAGTGTAGAACAGAACCGGGGCCTGCGGGTACATCGATCAGCGCGAATAGAGGATCGAGTCCTCTCCGCGGTGCAGGCAATCGCTGCGCGAACACAGTCGGCAGTTGGGTCCGACGGGCGTCGCCATGTGTCGCGCAGCAAAGTCCAGACCGTCGGCATAAACGGTCTGATCGGCATGCACCACGTCACAGGCAAGCATGACCGCGTGCAGGAACGGCGCCTCGTGAAACAGGGCCGGTTCGTGGCGCACGGTGCGCCCGATGAACAGGTACCGGCTGCCGTTCGGAAATTCCGCAAGCTGCCGGATCACCCGGTCCGGAGTCTGGAAGGCCCCGTACAGCGGCCACAGGGGGCAGCCATTGCCACTGCGCGGCACCGGCAGGCCGGCAATGGGAAAGCGCTTGCTGATGTGGCCCGAGGGATCGGCCCGCAGGAACCCGAAGGGTATCCCCTCCGCCCCCGGCTTGCGCAGGGAGACCAGTCGCTGGCAGATCTGCTCCACACTGGCCGAGAAGCGCTGGCGCAGCAGTTCCACATCGTAGCGGTGGCGGACAGCGTCCTCCAGAAAGGTCTCGTAGGGGAACAGCGCCGCCGCGGCGAGCCAGCTCGCCAGCGCCCCGCGGGCGCGGGTCCGTGCCTCGTCGCTGGTCAGCAGTTCATCCCGGGCCACCGCGTCGATCAGGTCCGGTGCTGTCAGCTGGCAGGCCAGTCGCGCGAGCTGGAACTGACGTGTCGAGGGCGGCGCATTGTCGAGAAACAGCAGCACCCGGTTGGCTTCGTCATAGTGGCAATGGTTACGGAACCGGCTCAGGTCCGCATCCACCGGGGAGCGGTTGAAGACCGAGATATCGAACCGCTGCACCAGAAACGCTGTCAGCGCGCCCTCGATCGTCTGGCCGAAGGACCGGATCTCGCGGCGCAGGTCGCGGGCGGCATCCTCCAGCGGCGGGAAATAGCTCTGGTTCTGGATCAGGAAGTCATCCACCTCCTCCGCCGGGGAGAGGGAGCGGTTGCGGGTGTTGCCGACACTGAACAGGGCGACCAGGCGTTCGGCGGTGCCGGAAAGCTCGCCGCTCTGTGACAGCACGATATCGACGAACCTTGCCCGCTGCTCCGTCGGCAGGTCCTCCACCGACGACAGGATCTCCATTGTGGAGCGCACGGCGGCGGCATTGTTCAGCACCTGATGCACCGCCTCCATCAGGGCCGGATCCTGGTCGAGCCGGTCGGTCAGTGCCGTGATCTGCTGATCCGCGTCGCGGACAGCGCGCGACAGGCTGAGCATGGCTGCGGCCCAGTCGGGATGGCGGCTGACCAGCGCGCTCGCGGTCCCCGGATCGATGCGGTGCTGCAGGATCGACGGGTCGGCCGCCAGTTCGCCCAGCCGCTCCACCAGCCGCCGCTCCTGATCCCCGCTCAGATCCGCCAGTTCCAGCCCGAGCTGTTCGGCGATCCGCTGCAACAGGCTGCCGCCGACCGCGCGACGGTCGGACTCGATCAGGTTCAGGTAGGACGCGGAAATGCCGACCTTCTGCGCCAGTGCCTTCTGCGTCAGCCCCCGGGCCTTGCGCCTTGTCCTGACCTTCATCCCGATGGGTGCGGCAACGGCCATCCCGGCGCTCCTGTCATTGCCAAATGGTAAAGAATTTACAGTATCGACTTAAGCTAATTACAGAATTTTACAGAATTTTCCAATTCTTTCAATGCCAGATTGCCATGATTTACAGCACCGCGTAGCCTTGGCAGCAACCAATGGCCCACCAGCCATGGGCAAAGGGATCGTTTCCAAGAAACCCGTCCGGGAGGGAAATTCAAATGACCAAGATCAATGATCGTGGCGTGTCACGCCGCAGCATCCTGAAGGCCGGCACGGCCCTGGGTGCCGGTGCGGTGATCGCACCGACCTTCTTCGTGCGCAATGCCTGGGCCGAGGAGTTCCGCAACAACCCGGGCAATGCCTCCAGCGTGAAGTTCGGCTTCAACGTACCGCAGACCGGTGCCTACGCCGACGAGGGTGCGGACGAGCTGCGCGCCTATGAACTGGCCGTGAAGCACATCAATGGCGAAGGTGACGGCGGCATGCTGAACACCATGCAGCCGCTGTCGCTGAAGGGTGATGGCGTGCTGGGCAAGAAGGTCGAGTATGTCACGGGTGACACGCAGACCAAGTCCGATGCCGCCCGCGCGTCCGCCAAGCGGATGATCGAGAAGGATGGCGTCATCATGTTCTCCGGCGGTTCGTCGTCGGGCGTGGCCGTCGCGGTGCAGAGCCTGGCGCAGGAGATGGGCGTCGTCTTCATGTGCGGCCTGACCCATTCCAACGACACCACCGGCAAGGACAAGCGGCGCTATGGCTTCCGCCATTTCTTCAACGCCTACATGTCCGGTGCCGCGCTGGGTCCGGTGCTGAAGGAAACCATGGGCACGGAGCGTCGCGCCTATCACCTGACCGCCGACTACACCTGGGGCTGGACGCAGGAAGAGTCGATCAAGAACACCACGGAAGCCCTGGGCTGGCAGACGGTCAATGCCGTGCGTACGCCGCTGGGCGCGGGTGACTTCTCGCAGTACATCACGCCGGTGCTGAATTCCGGTGCCGACGTTCTGGTCCTGAACCATTACGGCAAGGACATGATCAACTCCCTGACCCAGGCGGTGCAGTTCGGCCTGCGCGACAAGCAGGTCAACGGCAAGGACTTCCAGATCGTCGTGCCGCTGTACTCGCGCCTGATGGCACAGGGTGCCGGCGCGAACATCAAGGGGATCTACGGCACGACCAACTGGAACTGGTCGCTGCAGGATGCCGGTTCGCAGGCATTCGTGAAGTCCTTCGGCCAGGAATACGGCTTCCCGCCGTCGCAGGCCGCCCATACCTGCTATGTGCAGGCTCTCCTGTATGCCGATGCCTGCGCCCGCGCCGGCACCTTCTACCCGCCGGAGGTCATCAAGGCGCTGGAAGACTTCGAATTCGATGGCATGGGCAATGGCCCGACCCTGTATCGCGGGGCGGATCACCAGTGCTTCAAGGACGTGCTGGTGGTGCGTGGCAACGAGAACGCGACCAGCCAGTTCGACCTCCTCGAGGTCGTGAAGGAAGTCCCGGCGTCGCAGGTCACCTACGACCCGAGCATCTTCGGTGGCGAACTGGGCCCCTATAAGGTCTGAACCACGGAAGTTTCCGGGGCCGCTGCTGGCGACCCCGGAAATTCGGACTGGTCCGGTCACCCCACCTCCCCGGGATGGCCGGACCATCTTCGTTTCGGACCTGCGACTGGTTAGGGTTGTCCGAACGGTGAACTGACTCCGGACGGGTGGGATCATGGACGTTATTCTGCTTCAGCTTCTCAACGGTCTCGACAAGGGCGGTGCCTATGCGCTGATTGCCCTGGGCCTGACCATCATCTTCGGCACCCTGGGCGTCGTGAACTTCGCCCATGGCGCGCTGTTCATGCTGGGGGCGTTCTGCGCCGTGTCGGTGCAGGCCCTGCTGACCATCTCGAAGAAGGTGAAGGACGAGAGCATCAAGTTCTTCGATGCCTACAAGGAAATCCCGTACCTGGAGGCCTGGTGGGGCGATACCGGCGCAATGATCATCGACTACGCCGTGCCCATATCCATACTCATCGCCATCCCGCTGATGCTGCTGATCGGCCTCGGGATGGAACGCGGACTGATCCGCTATTTCTACAAGCGCCCGCACGCCGAACAGATCCTGGTGACCTTCGGCCTGGCCATTGTCGTGCAGGAGCTGATCAAGGCGCAGTTCGGCGCAAACCCGATTCCGACCCCTGCGCCGGAAGTGATCGCGGGCAGCGCCAATGTCGGCCTCTGGGTCGGCCTCGGGGAATCGGTGGTCTATCCTTGGTGGCGGCTGATCTATCTCGCCTTCGCCGGTGTGGTGATCGCCCTGGCCTTTGCGTTCCTGAACCTGACAACCTACGGCATGGTGGTGCGCGCAGGCATGGCCGACCGGGAGACCGTCGGCCTGCTGGGCATCAATATCCAGCGCCGTTTCACCATTGTCTTCGGCATGGCTGCCGTGATCGCCGGTCTGGCGGGTGTCATGTACACGCCGATCCTGCCGCCCGACTATCACATGGGCATGGACTTCCTGGTGCTGTCCTTCGTCGTGGTGGTCGTCGGCGGCATGGGGTCGCTTGGCGGCGCGGTGCTGGCCGGTTTCATGCTGGGCATCCTGCAGTCGTTCGCATCCATGAACGAGGTGAAGTCGATCCTGCCCGGCATCGACCAGATCATCATCTACCTGATCGCGGTCGTCATTCTGCTGGTGCGTCCCCGTGGCCTGCTGGGCCGCAAGGGTGTGATGGAGTCCTGATGATGTTTGGCGATCTGACACGCAACGACAAGCTTCTGTTCCTGGGCTTCACCATTGCCGCCCTGGCCATGCCCTTGCTGGCCTGGCCGGTCGGGGCGAACTATCCCGACCTGCTCCAGAAGTTCGCGATCTATGGCATCTTCGCCATCGGCTTCAACATCCTGTTCGGCCTGACGGGCTATCTGTCCTTCGGGCACGCCGCGTTCCTGGGCGTCGGGTCCTATGCGGCCGTCTGGATGTTCAAGGGGGTGACCATGAACGTCATCCCGGCGGTGATCTTCGGGGTCATGGTTTCAGGCCTGTTCGCGGCCCTGATCGGCTTCGTCAGCCTGCGGCGGTCCGGCATCTATTTCTCGATCCTTACGCTGGCCTTCGCGCAGATGTCCTACAATCTCGCCTACTCCGTGCTGACGCCGATCACGAATGGCGAGACGGGCCTGCAGTTGCGCCAGGACGACGCGCGCATTCTCGACCGGATGTTCGTGGAGCAGACTGAGGGACTGCCCTCCACCAACCTGTTCGGGCTGGAGATGAGCGGCTATCCCGGCTTCTATTTCTGCTGCGTGCTGCTGATCGTTGCCTTCTTCATCGCACTGCGGATCCAGCGTTCGCCGTTCGGGATGATGCTGCGGGCCATCAAGACCAACCAGGTGCGCATGAACTACACCGGCTTCAATACCCGGCCCTATGCCCTTACGGCCTTCATCATCTCCGGCATGTATGCCGGTCTCGCCGGTTCGCTGCTGGCGGTCACCGACCCGCTGGCGGGGGCGGAGCGGATGCAATGGACGGCATCGGGCGAGGTCGTGCTGATGACCATCCTCGGCGGCGCCGGAACGCTGGTTGGTCCGATCCTGGGCGCCGGGCTGATCAAGTACTTCGAGAACATCTTCTCCTCCTACAATGACAGCCTGCTGGCGGAGAGCTTCTCCTTCCTGCCGGATTTCCTGAACGACGCACTGGTGTTCGTCATTGGCCCGTTCGTGGGTGAGGGCTGGAGCCTGCTGCTGGGTATCGTCTTCATGGCGATCGTCATCTTCCTGCCTGGCGGCCTCATGGAGGGGCTGGCGCGGATCCATGGCTGGTATCGCGGACGGGGTCAGGGCGATGCCGGGCGCAATGTCGCGAAACAGGCTGCCGAGTAGGAACACGGACATGGCAATTCTCGAAGTCAAAGACGTGAACAAGGCCTTCGGTGGCCTGAAGGCACTGAATGCGGTGAACCTCTCGGTCGAGGAAGGCACGGTACATGCCATCATCGGTCCCAACGGCGCGGGCAAGTCGACCCTGTTGAACTGCTTCGTCGGCAGGCTGATTCCGGACACCGGCAGCGTCATTTTCAATGGCCGGTCGCTGCTGGGGATCAAGCCGCATGAGATCAACCAGACCGGGGTGGCCCGCGTGTTCCAGACGCCCGAGATCTTCACGGATCTCAGCATTCTGGAGAACGTGATGATCCCCGCCTTCGCCAAGGTCGACGGGTCTTTCCGCATCAATGCCTGGAAGACCGTCGGTACGCGCGGTGAGGTACGGGACATGGCGGAGAAGGTGCTGGAGGAAGTTGGCCTGCAGGAGAAGCGGGACATCATCGCCTCCAGCCTGTCACGCGGTGACAAGCGGCGGCTGGAAATGGCGATGTGCCTGGTCCAGGACCCGAAGCTGCTGCTGCTGGATGAACCGACCGCGGGCATGTCGCGGGCCGACACCAACAATACGGTCGACCTGCTGCAGCGTGTCGGTACGCACATCACCAAGATCGTGATCGAACATGACATGCACGTCGTGTTCAGCCTGGCCGATCACATCAGCGTTCTGGCCCAGGGCACCGTGATCGCCGGCGGCAAGCCGGAGGACATCAAGGGCAATCCAAAGGTGCAGGAAGCCTATCTGGGGGGGGCGCACGCATGAATGTCGCAACGGCGAAACAGGCCGGAACGGCTCCGGTGCAGTCCGGGGACGCCTATTTCTCCTGCCAGGGGCTGCAGAGCTATTACGGCGAGAGCTATATCGTTCAGGACGTCAGCTTCGATGTGAAGCAGGGCGAGATCCTGGCATTGCTGGGCCGGAACGGCGCCGGCAAGACGTCGACGCTGCGTACCATCGCGCGCATGGACGATCCGCAACTGCATGAGGGTGAGATCTGGCTGGAGGGTCAGCCGCTGCACACCATGGCAGACTGGCAGGCGGCCCAGCTGGGCGTCGGTCTGGTGCCGGAGGACCGGCGGATCATCCAGGGCCTGACCGTGGAAGAGAACCTGAAGCTGGCACAGATCGAGAAGCCGCTCGGCTGGTCGATCGAGCGCATCTACGACCACTTTCCCCGCCTGGCAGAGCGGCGCAGGCAGGAGGCCGTCACCATGTCCGGCGGCGAGCAGCAGATGCTGGCCGTGGCGCGGGCGCTGGCGCGGGATCTGAAACTGCTGCTGCTGGATGAACCCTACGAAGGGCTGGCCCCCGTGATCGTGCAGGAGATCGAGAAGATCGTGGCGGAGATCAAGGAGCTCGGCATCACCACCATCATCGTGGAGCAGAATGCCGTTGCCGCGCTGGAGCTGGCCGACCGCGCCCTGATCCTCGACATGGGGCAGATCGTGTTCCGCGGGTCCGCCCGTGAAGTGCTCGACAATGCCGATCTGCGGCACGAGTACCTGGCAATCTGACGTTCGGTCCGGGCCACCGGATGATGGGTTCTGAGCCGGGGCCGGGCCTTCTAGAGGTCCCGTTCCGACGCAGCGTCCCATGTCCGCGCGTCTGACAGCGCCGACTGCAATGCGGCCTGCAGTATCTCCTCTGCCATCGGACTGTCGTCTGGCACGGCGCGGGACAGCATCAGCGCGCCGACCATCCGGTTGACCAGATCGACAGCGCGGGTCCGCGTGATCGCGGAATCCGGCTGCGGCAGGAGTGCGGCAACGGATCGGATCATTTCCTCCAGCCCCTCGGCGAAGGTGGCCCGCACAGCGTCCGACTGACGGCCGACATCACCACCAAGTGCCGCGGCAGGGCAGTTCAGGCCAGGCGCATCCCGCGCCGCCCGGGAGAGATAGCCAGAGAGCAGTTGCTCCAGATTGCGCGCCCGGGCGCGCTGGGCCGCCATCTCCTGCCAGGCGTGGTCGAGCGCCTCCGCCGCCAGCGCGTCCTTGGAGGGGAAGTGATTGTAGAAGCCGCCATGGGTGAAGCCGGCAGCCTTCATCAGATCACCGACACCGATACCGTCAAAGCCGCGCACCCGGAACTGTGTCGACGCCGTCTCGAGTACCCGCGCCCGGTTCCGTTGCGCCTGTTCCCTGCTGATCCGCATTTCGTTCACCCAACTTGACAATCGTGTTCCGGCACTCAATTTAATAATGACGATCATCATTATTATCAAGCCCGGACATGGAGTGCACCGATGCCCCTCTGGAAAGTCTATCACCCCGCCGACGCCTTTTCCGCTGACGACAAGCAGCAGCTTTCACAGCGGATCACGGCGCTGTACCGCAATCTGCCGAAGTTCTATGTCGGCGTCGTGTTTCAGGAGGTGGCCGCGGACAGCTTCTATGTCGGTGGCGAACCGAACGGCAATTTCGTGCGCATTTGGATCGACCATATCGCCAGAACCCTGCCAACCCCGGAGATGCGCACCTGGTGGATCGGCCAGTGTGACGAGGCACTGGCCCCCTTCATCAGGGACCGCGGTCTGGACTGGGAGTTTCATATCGACGAGACGGCCTTCGACCTGTGGTCGATCCAGAGCTATCGCCCGCCCCTGCCGGACTCGGAAGACGAGAAGCGCTGGCGCCGCGAGAACCGGCCCAGTCCGCCCACCGGACAATAGGCCGACCCGGCACTTCCGGTTTCAGGCGACCCTGCCCTGACGGGAACGCAATTGACCGTTCCCGACGGGCGGGGCTGTATGGCAGAGGAAACGTCTGAAACATTCGAAGGTCGCCCGTCATGTCCGTCACACTCGCCAGCCCCCTCACCCTGCCCTGTGGTGCCATCGTCAAGAACCGCTTCGGCAAGGCGCCGCTGACGGAGGGGCTGGCTGACGGGATGAACCGGGCCACAGCGCGCCACGCCAGCCTGTATGGCCGCTGGGCCAAGGGCGGGGCCGGTGTCGTTGTCACCGGCAATGTGCAGGTTGACCGGCGCTATCTGGAACGTCCGGGCAATGTCGTGATCGATGGCCCCCAGGACGAGACGGCGCTGGCCGGACTGCGCGCCTATGCGGCGGCAGGCACCGCCAACCGGACGCACCTGTGGATGCAGATCAATCACCCGGGCCGACAGACCCCGCGCCGGGTGTGCGAGGCGCCTGTCGCCCCGTCCGCCGTGCCGCTGGCGTTGCCCGAATCGGCCTTCGCCCATCCGCGCGCCATGACCGCTGCCGAAGTCAGCGAGGTGATCGAGCGTTTCACCCATACGGCAAAGGTCGCGCAGGACACCGGTTTCACCGGGGTGCAGGTCCATGCCGCCCACGGCTACCTGCTCAGTCAGTTCCTGACGCCGCTGGTCAACAAGCGCGACGATGAATGGGGCGGCAGCCTTGAGAACCGGGCGCGCCTGCTGCTGTCGGTGGTGCGCTCGATCCGCCAGGCCTGCGGCCCCATGTTCCCGATCTCGGTCAAGCTGAACTCCTCCGATTTCCAGAACGGTGGCTTCAGCAGCGAGGACTGCCTGAAGGTCGTGCAGTGGCTGGAGGAAGCAGGCATCGACCACCTGGAGATCTCGGGCGGCAACTACGAAGAACCGAGCATGATGGGATCGAAGAATACCGAGGGCACGGCAGTTGCCGACAGCACGGTACGGCGGGAAGCCTATTTCCTGACCTATGCGGAGGAGATGCGGAAGGTCACCAGTCTGCCCCTGATGGTGACGGGCGGTTTCCGCAGCCGCAAGGGCATGGAGGAGGCGCTGGCCAGCGGCGCACTGGACATGATCGGGCTGGGCCGTCCGATGTGCGTCGAGACAGATGCCCCCAACAAGCTGCTTGCCGGTGCCGAATCCTGCGGCGCATGGGAGAAGCAGATCCGCCCCGCCAAGGCCGGCATGGGCTGGTTCGCACTGGCCCTGATCAGCCACGGCGATGGCCAGGACCCGAACACCGCGATGACCGGCGAGGAGGCGATGAAGGCCTATGTCGCCAACGAGGAAGCCACGGCAAGCGCACTTGTCGGGCGCTGAACTCGGACCCGCTGGCTGAGCGGGCACGCACCACGTCCAGTCACGTCCAACCTGGGCCTGCCCTCTGCCTTCCCCCGCAAGGGGGGAGGAGGGGCGTGCAAGGCGGCTACCGGCTGACCTTGTAGCCGACCTTCTCGCGGTCCCAGGTGCGCTCGCTCAGGCCGCGATCACGCAGCTTGTTCTTCTGGATCTTCGATGAGGGCGTCTTCGGGATCTCGTCGATGAACTCGATGAAGCGCGGCACCGCGAAATAGGGCATGCGCGGGGTACAGAAATCCAGCAGCTCCGTCGGCTCCGGCGCGGGCACGTCAGGGTTCAGCACGATGCAGGCCAGCACCTCGTCCTCGCCACCCAGTTCCGCCTTCACGGCAACGGCAGCCACTTCGGCCACGGCTTCATGCTCCAGCAGCACGGCCTCCACCTCGTAGGACGAGATGTTCTCGCCCCGGCGGCGGATCGTGTCCTTGATGCGGTCGATGTACCAGAGATAGCCACGTTCATCGAAGCGACCGGCATCACCCGTGTGGAACCAGAAGTTCCGCCAGGTCTCGACCGTCCTGTCAGGCATGCCGTTATACCCCTGCATGAAGCAGAACGGCTCCTTCGGGCGGACCAGGATCTCGCCCACCTCCCCGACCGGCATTTCCTCGTCGGTATCCGGGTGGGCCACGATGACCTCGAAATACTCGTCCCAGACCTTGCCCGAACAGCCGGCCTCGTTGGGCGCATCGAAGGGCCGCCAGACCGGCAGGTTGCATTCCGTCATGCCGAACAGTTCGGTGAACTTGTTCACGCCGAACCGTTTCGACAGGTTGTTCATGGTATCCGTGGTGACCGGCAGGGCGCACATGATGCGCAGGTCATTGTCCGCATCATCGGCGCGCGGCGGCTGACTGAGGACAAAGTCGTTCATGGCGCCCAGCAGGTTCGTCGCCGTCGCCTTGTACTTGCGCACATCATCGATCCAGGTGCGCGCACTGAATGACCGCATCAGCACGGCGCTGCCACCGGCCTGCATGGTTCCGTAGGTCTGCATCAGGATGCCCTGCGCATGAAACAGCGGCATGCAGATGTAGTACCGGTCATCCGGCCCGAGTTGCATGGATTCCTTCATCGACAGACCGATCAGGTACAGATGCCCGTTGGGCATCAGCACCCCCTTCGACGGACCCGTGGTGCCTGACGTGAACATGATCATGCCGATGTCGCTGTAGGTGACCTCGACATCGATGTCATCCTCGGGGCCGTTCAGCAGTTCATCCAGTGACCGCACATCGATCCGGCTGAACTCCGGCCACGGCACGTCGGCACCGTCGCTGGGCACATAGACGGTCTTCAGATCCGGTACCGTATCCTCGATCTCCGCCAGCCAGGGCAGGAACTCCGGCTCCACCACCGCGATACCCGCGCGACAGTTGGTCAGAACATGGGTCAGGAACCGGCCCTTGTAGGCCGTATTCACCGCGACGGCGACGGCGCCGATACGGCTCAACCCGATCCAGGACCAGAGATACTCCAGCCGGTTGTGCAGCATCAGCACGACATGGTCGCCGAACCCGACACCGATCTGCGCATAGGCATTGCCATAGCTGTTGGCGGTCCGGTGTGCCTGCGCATAGGTGTAGGGTTCATTGTCCTCGAACTGGATGAAACGTGCGTCAGGGCGCTCCTGCGCCTGACGTGCCAGTGTCTTGCCGACTACCCATTCGGACTTGTCCGTCGCCATTGTATCCTCCCCCAAGGTCAAGCGGGAGGATGCTACACCCGTTAGGCGCTGTCACTCCACCCTGAGTTCGGCGGCAGGCTTGCGTCCGAGCGCACGCCAGGCACCCGCCAGACCCAGCAGGGTCGTCAGGATGATCGCACCGAGGATGACCACCGCAAGCCGGGCGGGCAGGATGGTGAACTCGCCCTGCATGACGAAGGTGATCACCCCCCATCCGGCGGCGGACCCGGCAATGGCGGCAACGATCGCGGTGATGCTGCCCAGCACGGCGAACTCGGCGGCATTGATCCGCAGGATCTGGCCACGGGTCGCACCGATGACCTTCAGCACCACGGATTCCCGCACCCGACGCCTGTGTCCCGCCGCGATGGCCCCTGCCAGCACCAGCATCCCCGCGAACAGGGTCACGCCGGAGGCCGCGCGGATGGCCGTCGCGACCTGGCCCAGGATCTGGTCGAACAGGGTCATGGCCTCCTTCACCCGGATGGCGCTGACGTTGGCGAACCGGTCGGTCACGGCGCGGTAGAGCTGCTGTTCGGCCGCCCCCTCCGCATGGGCGGTGGCCAGATGGGTATGCGGCGCGCCGGCCAGGGTCGCGGGATCGAAGATGAACAGGTAGTTGATCGCGAAGGTGCCCCAGTCGATGTCGCGCAGGCTGGCGATGCGGGCGGTGATGTCCCGGCCCAGCACATTGATCGTGATGGTGTCACCGATCCCCACACCCAGCCCGACAGCGGCTTCCTTCTCGAAGCTGATCAGCGGTTCGCCGCGATAGTCGGCGGGCCACCATTCACCTTCCACGATCGGACTGTTCTCCGGCGGGTTGGCGGCGTAGGTCAGGCCACGGTCGCCGCGCAGCACCCAGGCCTCGCCGGGGTCGACCTTGCTCTCGTCCGGCACCGCACCGTTCAGGCGCGTGATGCGGCCCCGCAGGGTCGGCACCGTCTGCACGTTGCTGACACCGTCGATACCTTTGGCGATGGCCAGGAACGGATCAAGCTGATGCGGCTGGATGTCGATGAAGAAGAAGGCCGGGGCTTCCTCCGCCACCCGGCGATCGACCTGGCCCTTCACATTGCCCTCGATCAGGGCCACGGCGGCCAGCAGCGTGACCCCCAGACCGAGCGAGATCATCACCGAGACCGTGGGCGCACCCGGTCGGTGCAGGTTGGCCAGCGCCATGCGGAAGGTCGAACTGCGCGGACCCTTCACCCGCGCGGCGGCACGCATGACCCCCTGTGCCGCAAGCCACAGCACGGCGAAGCAACCCGCGGCCCCCAGCACGAAATATGCCGCGAACACCGGCTGGTCCGAACTGGCGAGGGTCAGCCCGGCAAGGCCCGCCAGCGACAGCACGGTGCCGATGATGAAACTGCGCGGCGGGCGTTCGCCGCCATCGCCCAGCATGGCCCGGAACAGGCTTGCGGCACTGGTCCGGCGGGCAGAACCCAGCGGCCAGAGCGCGAAGGTCAGGATGATGAGAATGCCGTAGAGCGTGGCCAGCAGCAGGGGCATCACGAACAGGTTCGCCTCCGGCGCCACGGGCAGCACCTGCGCCAGCAGGCTGCCGACGATGAAGGGCACCAGACCACCGACAATCAGACCGGCGACAATGCCGACCGTGCCAAGCACCAGGATCTGGATCATGAAGATGCGCGTGATGTCACCGCCGGTCGCCCCGAGGCACTTCAGGATGGCGATGGAGCGCCGCTTGGTATCCAGATGCGCCTTGACTGCATTGCCGACCCCGACCCCGCCAACCAGCAGGGCGGTCAGTCCGACAAGGATCAGAAACACGCGCAGCCGTTCGATGAAACTCTCGACGCCCGGGGCGCCACGACGGCTGTCACGCACCCTCCAGCCCTCATCGGGGAAGCGGTCCTGCAATGTCGAAACGAAATCGGCCAGATCCGCACCGGGGGGCAGCTTCAGCCGATAGTGGCGGAAGATCATGCTGCCCGGCTGGATCAGATCGGTGGCCGGCAGGGCATCCGCGGAGATCATCAGACGCGGGCCCAGCAGGACAGCCCCGCTGGATGCCCGATCCGGTTCATCGGCAATGATCCCGCGCAGCTCCACCTCCGCGTCACCCACGCGCAGGATCTCGCCGATGCGCACGTCCAGCCGGTCGGCGAGTTCCGGTGCGGCAACGACACCGTAGCGGCCATTGGCCAGACCCAGGGCCACGGTCGGATCGCCGCCACCTTCCAGCCTGAACTGGCCGTAGAGGGGATAGAGATCGTCCACCGCCTTGAGTTCCGAGAGGGTACGCGCGTCCGAAGAGGTGGCGCGCACGATGGTGCGCATCGTCAGGCTCTGCGATACCGCCTCACTGTTGGCGGCAAGCCAGTCCTGAGCGGGCTGCGACGGCTCCCGATGGATCAGGCGCAGGTCGACGTCGGCGCCCAGGATCTGCTGCCCGTTCGCCTGCAGCCCGGACAGGATCGATGACGTGAGCGAGCCGACACCGGCAATGGCGGCAACGCCAAGGCCCAGCGAGAACAGGAAGATCCGGAAACCGGCCACGCCACCGCGCAGGTCACGCAGCGCCATGCGCCAGGCTGTCTGGAGATTGTGCATGGGTATCAGGCCGCCGCCGTGGCGTGGCTGTTCAGTGTGTCATCGGCGATCAGCCCGTCCCGGATGCGCACGATGCGGTCGCAGCGCGTGGCCAGATCCTCGTCATGTGTCACCAGCAGCAGGGTGGTCCCCCGTTCCCGCTGCGCCTCGAACAGCAGTTCGGTGATCTTCTCGCCGGTCTCGCCATCCAGATTTCCGGTTGGTTCATCGGCCAGGATCAGCGCCGGATCAGCCGCCAGCGCGCGCGCCAGGGCAACGCGCTGCTGCTCGCCGCCGGACATCTGGCTCGGATAATGACCGGCGCGGTCCTGCAGACCGACCGCGGCGAGTTCCCTTTCCGCGCGGGTGAAGGGATCGGCTTTCCCGGCCAGTTCCAGGGGCGCTGCGACATTTTCCAGTGCCGTCATGGTCGGCAACAGGTGGAATGACTGGAACACGATCCCTACATGGTGGCGACGGAACAGGGCCAGCCCATCCTCGTCCAGCCGGGTCAGGTCACTATTCGCGACCGTCAGCTTGCCGCTGGTCACACCCTCAAGCCCGCCGACCGCGGCGAGCAGGGTGGACTTGCCGGATCCGGAGGGGCCAAGCACTGCCACGGAGGTACCGGCGGCCACGTCGAGGCTGATGCCCTTGAGTATCTTGACCGCGCCTGCAGCGCCGTCGAGAGTGATGTGAACGTCTTCCAGACGAATGAGGCTGTCGCCCATGTCAGTGTTTTCTCCTCGGCTTCAGACCCTGCGGTTCGCGCATCCCGCCGCGTGCGCACCCTCCCCCCGATATGGCCGCGCCTGCCGGGGGATCAACGGACTGTTGCTTTTCGTCACAATGGTCATGTTTGTGTCCATTGTTTGTCCGCAAGCGGTGAATGCTTCGTCAATGCGGGTGGTGATGTTCGGTGATTCGATCACCGCCGGGTACGGCCTGCCGCCCTCCGCCGCGCTGCCGCGCCTGCTGGGGGAGAAACTGCAGGCCGATGGGCTGGATGTGGTGGTGGAGAATGCGGGCGTATCCGGCGACACGACGGCAGGTGGCCTGTCACGGCTGGACTGGGCCGTGCAGGGCCAGCCCGATCTGGTGATCGTGGCTCTGGGTGGCAACGACGGCCTGCGCGGCATTGATCCGGCGGAGACCCGACGCAACCTGGTGGCGATCATCGAGAACCTGACATCGAAAGACATTCCGGTCCTGGTCGCGGGCATGCTGGCCCCGCCGAACCTCGGGAATGAATATGCCGCGAAGTTCAATCCGCTGTTCGCCGAGGTCGCGGCGGACGCTGAGGTGGCCTTCTATCCCTTCCTGCTGGACGGTGTGGCGGCTGAGCCATCGCTGAACCAGTCGGATGGCATCCACCCCAATGCGGAGGGTGCCGCCATCATCGCCGCGCGCATGTCCGGCCCGGTTGCCGAACTGCTGCGTCCCTGACCCCTGGCGCAAGCTGCCGCCTGAGTCCGCGTTTCATGTCCGGAGAGAGTCGAATGTCTGTCACCATCTATCACAACCCCCGTTGCTCCAAGTCCCGCGAGACGCTGAAACTGCTGGAGGACAAGGGCGTCACGCCGACGGTGATCGAATATCTGAAGACCCCGCCCACCGCCGCCGAACTCAGCGACATCCTGGGAAAGCTGGGTATTGCGCCCCGCGACCTGATGCGTCGGAAGGAAGCGGAATACAAGGCCGGCGGCCTGGATGAACCCGGCCTCTCGGACGGCGAACTGATTGCGGCAATGATCGCGACGCCGAAGCTGATCGAACGGCCCATCGTGCTGGCCAATGGCAAGGCCGCGCTTGGCCGCCCGCCGGAGTCGGTTCTCGCCATCCTCTGAATGTCACAATCCTTGTCCAGGGTGTCACCATGCGCCTGTTCATTGCACTTGATCTGCCCGCGCGCTTCCGCGACCGCCTGACGATGGTACAGGGCGGTCTGCCCGGGGCGCGCTGGGTTGCGCCGGAGAGCCTGCATCTGACCCTGCGCTTTGTCGGCGACGCCTCGCGCGACATGGCCGAGGATCTGGTGGCCGCCCTGTCACGGGTCCGCGCCGACGCCTTTGACCTGACACTGGCGGGCATGGGCATCTTCGGGGACCGCCGCCGCGCCCGCATGCTGTGGGTGGGGGCGGAACCGTCGGCGCCACTGCGCCATCTGCAGGCAAAGATCGAGCAGGCGGCACAGTCCGCCGGGCTGGGGGCGGAACATCGCAAGTTTCATCCCCACGTCACCATTGCCCGGCTGAAGGACGCGCCGAAGGGGCGGCTGGAAGGCTTTGTTGCCGACCATGGCGGACTGTATCTGCCGCCTTTCACCGTCGATGGTTTCACCCTGTTCCGCAGCCATCTCGGGTCGGAGGGTGCGCGTTACGAACCGCTGGTGGAGTTCGAACTGGACCCGGTTCAGGAACCCGTCGCCACCATGCCGTAGCGACGGAGCTGCTGGCCGTTGCGGCTCAGCCAGCGATCCCCCTGACGCGGATCTTCCAGCAATGTCGCCAGCAGCGCGTGAAATCGCGGGCCATGGTTCATTTCCCGCAGATGCGCGACCTCATGCGCGGCGACATGGTCCAGCACATGATCCGGGGCCAGGATCAGCCGCCAGTTGAATGACAGCACCCCCCGACCCGAACAGCTGCCCCAGCGGCTTGACTGATCGGCCACCCGGACCCGGCTGATGGTTTCACCGATCCTGTCCGCATGGACCAGGGACCGCTGTTTCAGCCGTTCCCGCGCCCGCACCTTCAGCCAGTCGGTGACCCGCCGGTTGCAATGTGTTTCATCGCCGCCCACCAGCAGGCAATCCGCCTTCAGGCGCGTGTTGCCGCGGCCGTCCGGTGTCCGCACGATCAGCAGTTCCCGATCCCCGAACGGGATGCGCGTGCCGGGCAGGAACGGGATGGGATCAGGCCGTTCCGCCCGCCGGTCGCGGATCCAGTCGAGATTTTCCTGCACGAAAGCCAGCCCTGTCCGCTCCGGCACCCCCTTCGGCAGGGTCAGCACCGGAAACCCCTCCCGCCGGTCGAGCCGCAGCCGCAGACGTCGCGCACGCGGGTTGCGGATGATCTTCAGGTCTGCGGGCAGGTCGTCCATGCGGTCGGGGTGATCGTTTCGCCAGTGTTCAGGATCTGATTCGGATCATTCCATCATGCGCGAAAGCACCCGGATTCGGCTATCCAGTTCGCCGTGATCGACATAGAAGCCCCGGAAATGGCGATCCCCGGTCGACGGATCGAAACCGGTGCGGCCATGCAGTACCCGGCGATTGTCGAAGATCACCATCTCACCGGGCTGAAGGTGGCAGGTCACCAGCCGGTCAGGGTCGGCCAGCAACTGTTTCAGGCAACGCATCCCCGCATACCACCGGTGCGCCAGCTCCGGCTCCAGGTCGATGACATCCATGATGTGGCTGTTGATCGACAGGCGGGAGGGAAATCCCATCGGATCCAGGTCAAAGACACTGCGGCGGCTGCGAATGTCCGCCTCCCCGTCATGGAACCGGAACGGTACCTGGGTGTGCAGCAGCACATCGAACGCATCCGGGTATTGGCTGCGCAGGTCCCGCAACAGGTTCAGCCCGTCGACATAGACCGAATCGCCGCCCACGGCCCCGTTGACCAGGCAGTGCAGGAACTGGATTCCCGGCTGAAGCTCCTGATTCGGCAGGTCGGTATGCAACGGCAATGGCCCGGCGGTATAGGCGAGATTGTTCGGGTTCGGCTTCGACCTGACATCGAAGGTCAGCCCGAAATTCGTCGGGCGCAGGAACCCGACCCGCTGCGCCAGCCGCACGCCGCTGTCCGGGTCGTCGGCAAGACCGGTGACGATGGTCAGGCCACGGCGTTTCAGATCCCGCAACTGAACCAGCAGCCCGGCATCGGTGTCGAATGCTGACGCGGGCACATACGTCGGCGCGAAGCCTTCCGGCCAGGGTTCGGGCGCAATCATGGCCGGGTCGTTCCGGACCTGGCCCGGCTGATATGCCCGCAGCCAGTCCAGTTGCAGCCGTCGCGGCTCCGCCACATCCGGCCACTGCAGCAGCAGGTCCGTGCCTTCAATGGCCGCCGTTGCCGGGCGGGTGTCGTCGGCGACACTCAGCAGTTCGAACATGCGCTCCTGCGTGTCGGGGTGCAGTTCGGCCGGGTCATTGTCACGCAGCCAGATATAGGGGAAACGGCTGCTTGCGCCATCGGGCCACTGCAGCACGAGATCACGCTGTTCCAGCGCGACATTGATTGTGTTCATGAGACGATTCCGGGACTTGGGACAGGACGGGCACGCCGCGCGATGCGGGCGCGATGATCAGTTCGCGAATGCGGTCGGCTGCCCCGGCGGCCACCACTGTTCCTGTTTCACGCGCTGGATGCAGGCACGTCGTGCGCCGCCCCGTCCGCAGCCCGGCATGATCACATTTGCGTTCCAGCATTTCATGGTCGAACATGTTCCCGCTGTGTCTGTGACAATGATGCCCTGTTTTCGTCGCTTCGGGGTGGGTTTTCTTCATGGTCGAGCATTGCTACAAACGGCGCCAGACGGGTCGCGATCACGACCAGACCGCCTTGGGAGCATGTGATGCGTCGAATTCTTGTAATTTTCTGGAGTCTCATACTGATGTCGGCAGCAAATGCGGCAGATGCCCGCGATCTGGAGAACACGCTCTACATCGAGCTCGAGCACGGTCGCGTCGTGGTCGAGTTGATGCCCGATGTGGCCCCCGCACATGTGGCGCGCATCAAGGAACTGGCCCGCGAGGGATATTACGACGGCATCATCTTCCACCGTGTCATTCCGGGCTTCATGGCCCAGACGGGTGACCCGACCGGCACCGGCACAAGCGGCAGCGGCAAGAAGCTGCGGGCCGAATTCTCCAACGTGCCGTTCGACCGGGGTGTGATCGGCATGGCCCGGACGTCGGATCCGAATTCCGCTGACAGCCAGTTCTTCATCACCTTCCAGCGGGCCTACCACCTCAATGGCCAGTACACGGTCTGGGGCAAGGTCGTCGATGGCATGGACTATGTCGACGCGATCGCGCCGGGTGAGCCGCCGCGCTATCCCGACAAGATGATCAGCGTGAAGGTCGCCGCGGACGTCGACGGCTGATGCACCGGCGCGGGGCCGCAGGATCATGAACTACTATCTTGCGGCCACCGCGCTGCGCGCCTTCTCCGCCACCGGTCCGACCAAGGCCCTCTACCGCTGGCTTGGCAACCGCAAGGGCGAACGCAAGCTGTCGGAAGAACGGGCTGGCTGGGTGCTGGAGCGGCTGGCCGAGGCTCCCATGACCGACCCCGCGCGGTTCCTGGAGCTTGGCACCGGCTGGATGCACGCCTACAGCCTCTATCCCGCGCTGATCTATGATGCGGAAGTCCATTGTTTCGACGTCTGGGACAACCGGTCCTACGACGCCTTCCGCAACGCCCTGCCACAGGTCCGCAATGGCCTTGCCGCGATGGACCTCGATCCGGCACGGCGGGAGAAAGCACTGGAGCGTCTGGGCAGGGTGGAGGCGGCATCGGACTTCGCGTCTGCCTATGCGCCGCTGGACCTGCACTACGCCATCGATCACAACGGTGCGCTGCCCTATCCGGACGCGCATTTCGACATGCTCTATTCCGTCGACGTGCTGGAGCATGTGGTGGCCAGCGGTTTCGATTCAAACGCCGCTGACTGGTTCCGCGTGACCAAGCCCGGCGGGCGTCTGGTGGCACAGGTCGGGCTGGACGACCATCTGGCCCACTACGACCCCAGCCGCTCCAAGAAACATTACCTGCGGCACTCGGACAGCCTGTTCCGCAACTGGCTGGAAAACGACGTGCAGTACATCAATCGTCTTCCGGCGGAGCAGATCATCGCCAAACTGGAGACGGCCGGTTTCCGCATCCTGGACGCCGAACGCTTCCGCATCGACAGCCGCCCGCCGGTGCATCCCGACTATGCCGGGCAGAGCGATGACGACATCCTCACCTGGCGCCTGCACCTGACCGCCGAACGCCCGGCGTGAGGCGCGGGGGAACGGCCATCAGGCTGTCCCGGAAATCAGATCCAGCCACTCCTGCTCCGTCAGCGTCCTGATACCCAGTTCGGCGGCCTTCTTCGCCTTTGATCCGGCACCGGGTCCGGCGACCAGGATGTCGGTCTTCTTCGAGACACTGCCGGAGACGCGGGCGCCGAGGGATTCGGCGCGGGCCTTGGCCTCGTCACGGGTCATTGTTTCCAGTGATCCGGTGAAGACCACCACCTTGCCTGCGACGGGGCTGTCCTGCGCCGGGGCCTCGAAGGGTTCGACCTCCAACAACGCGCTCCGCAGGTCATCCAGAACGGTGCGGTTGTGTTCCTCCGCCATGAACTCCAGCAGTTCACGCACCACGGTCGGGCCGATGCCGTCAATGCCTTCCAGGTCGGCATGGGCCTCGCCCTCCGGATCCGCCATCGCCGCCTTCAGGGCTTCCAGCAGGGCGTCCAGCGTCAGGTAGCTCGCGGCCAGGGTGCGCGCAGTGGTCTGGCCGACATGGCGGATGCCAAGGGCGAACAGGAACCGGTCGAGCGGGATCCTGCGGCGTTCCTCGATCGCCGCGAACAGCTTCTTCACCGAGGTTTCGCCGAAGCCGTCGCGCTCCTCCAGCTTCAGGTCGCCGTTGCGGGCCTCCAGCGTGAAGATCTCGGCAGGCGTCGTGATCTCGCCGGCGGCGAAGAACATCTCGATCTGCTTCGCGCCCAGCCCCTCGATATCGAAGGCATTGCGGGACACGAAGTGCTTCAGCCGCTCCATCGCCTGGGCGGTGCAGATCAGCCCGCCGCTGCAGCGGCGCACCACGTCCAGTTCGCCGGAGGCGCGCACGTCCCGCACCGCATGGCTGCCGCAGACGGGGCAGGTCTCGGGGAACGCATAAGGCTCTGTCCCCGCCGGCCTCCGGTCCGCCACCACACCGACGATCTGCGGGATCACGTCCCCGGCGCGCTGCAGGGTCACCGTATCGCCGATGCGCACGTCCTTGCGGCGGATCTCGTCCTCGTTGTGCAGGGTGGCATTGGAGACCACGACGCCGCCGACCGTCACCGGCTCCAGCCGCGCCACGGGGGTCAGGGCGCCGGTGCGCCCGACCTGGATGTCGATGCCGCGCAGGATGGTGCTGGCCTGTTCCGCGGGGAACTTGTGGGCGATGGCAAAACGCGGGCTGCGGCTGACGTAGCCGAGCCTGTCCTGCCAGTCGAGCCGGTCGACCTTGTAGACCACCCCGTCGATGTCATGGTCCAGCGCCCCGCGACGGGTTTCCACGTCACGGTAGAAGGCCATGATCTCGTCCAGGCGGGTGCAGGTCCGGGTCAGCGGATTGACTGTGAAACCCCAGGCTTCCAGCACCTTCAGCACACCGGACTGGGTGGAGGCAGGCAGCGACTCCACCTCCCCCCAGGAATAGGCAAAGAAGTTCAGCCGACGCCGAGCGGTGATCGCCGGATCAAGCTGGCGGAGCGACCCGGACGCCGCATTGCGCGGATTGGCGTAGGCGGGCTTTCCCGCCTCCAGCTGGCTGTCGTTCAGGGCCTGGAACGCGGGCTTGGACATGTAGACCTCCCCACGCACCTCGAACACCGCAGGCGCATCGCCCTTCAGGGTCTCGGGAATATCGTCCAGCGTCAGCAGGTTGCGGGTGATGTCCTCCCCCTCCTGCCCGTCGCCACGGGTGGCCCCCTGCACCAGCCTGCCGTTCTCGTAGCGCAGGCTGGCGGACAGGCCGTCGATCTTCGGCTCCGCGCAGATCGCGAGTTCCGTCTCGTCATCCAGACTGAGGAAGCGGCGGATACGTTTCAGGAACTCGGCCACGTCCTCCTCGGAGAAGGCATTGCCGAGCGACAGCATGGGCCGGGCGTGGCGCACCTTGGCGAACCCGGCGGCAGGTGCGGCACCAACCCGCTGGCTGGGACTGTCCGGGGTCAGCAGTTCCGGATGCTCCGCCTCCAGCGCCTGCAGTTCCCGGAACTCGGCGTCGTAGGCCGCATCGGTCATCAGCGGCTTGCTGGCCGTGTAATAGGCCTTGTTTGCAGCGTTGATCCGCGCTGCCAGCGTGCGGTGACGCGCACGGGCCTGTTCCGTGTCCACCTCGCTCATCCGTTTCTCTCTCCCAGCAGGCGATCCGCGGCGGCCCGTGCCTCCACTGTCACCTCCGCGCCGGACAGCATCCGCGCGATCTCCTCCCGGCGGGCATCCCCGCGCAATGGATCGACCCGGGTGCGGGCGGTCTCGTCGATGCTCTTGGCGATCAACCATTGCCGGTCGGCGCGGGCCGCGACCTGCGGTGAATGGGTGACGACCAGCACCTGAAAGGTTTCCGCCAGCCGCGCCAGCCGTTCGCCGACCGCGTCCGCCGTGGCCCCGCCGACACCGCGATCCACCTCGTCGAAGATCATGGTCGGCGCGTCGCCGGTGGCCGCCAGCACGACTTTCAGCGCCAGCATGAAACGCGAGAGCTCGCCCCCCGACGCGATCTTCGCGATCGGTCCGGGACGGGCGCCGGGGTTCGTGGCCACCATGAAGGAGACCCGGTCCATTCCCTCCGGCCCCCAGTGCCCCTCCGGCTGGGGTGTCACCTCCGTGATGAAGCGTGCCCCGCCCATGCGCAGCGGCTCCAGTTCCGCCTCCACGGCCCTGTTCAGCGCGGTGGCCGCCGTCTGGCGTCTGGCACTCAGGGCCTCCGCCGCCGCCTGCCAGGCCTTGGCCAGCGCCGCTGTTTCCGTTTCCAGCGCCTGCAGGTCGCGGTCACCGCGTTCCAGGGAGGCGAGTTCGTCCATCCTGGCCTGCAGCAGGGCCGGCAGGGCATCCGGATCGATCTGATACTTGCGCCCTGCGGCGCGCAGTGCGAACAGGCGCTCCTCCACCGCATCGACATCCGCCGGGTCAGCGTCCAGATCGGCACTGACGGACATGATGGCATTGACGGCCTCATCCAGTTCGACACCGGCACGGGCCAGGGCCTCCATCGCCGGGCCAAGCCGCTCCCCTGCCTGTTCCCGCACGCGGTCCAGGGCGCGCTCCGCCGTGCGCAGCTTGGCCGCCACGCCGCCGTCCTTCTCCAGCGCCGCCGTCGCGTCGCTGACCGCTTCCGCGATCTTCTCCACCTGCATCATGAAACCACGCCGTTCGGCAAGCTGGTCGGCTTCGCCCTCCATCGGCGCGAGTTCAGTCAGTTCCTCGACCGTGTGGCGCAGCAGGTCCTCTTCTGCCCGTGCCTGCTCCAGCGCCGCTTTCGCCTCCGCCAGCCGGGCCGCACTCTGCTGCCAGCTATCCCACTGACGACGCAGTGCCGCAACCTCCGCCTCATGTCCGGCAAAGGCGTCCAGGATCGGGCGATGACTGGCCGCGTCCAGCAGACCGACCTCCGCCGCCTGGCCATGAATCTCGACAAGCCGCGCCCCGATGGCGGCGAGCAGGCTGATGCTGACGGGATGATCGTTGATCCAGGCCCGGCTGCGCCCGTCCGCACCGACCGAGCGCCGCAGGAAAAGCTCCTCCCCTTCCGCATCGGGCAGATCGTTCTCCGACAGGAAGGCGCGGACGGGATGATCGGCGGGCAGTTCGAAGATGGCCGTTACGCCGCCCCGCTCCGCCCCGGTCCGCACCAGGCGTCCCTCTGACCGCGCGCCCAGGGCGAGGCCGAGCGAATCAAGCAGGATCGACTTGCCCGCACCCGTTTCACCGGTCAGCGCACACAGCCCCGGCGCGAGGCTGAGGTCCAGTCGGTCGAAGACAACGATGTCGCGTATCGCGAGCGATCTCAGCATGGTGTGACCGTCAGAAGACGGCGTTCCAGATGCTGGATATCCATGATTCGTCGTCGGCTTCCGGCGCGAGTTGCTGGCCTGACAGAAGCGCGTAGGAATCGCGGTACCAGACACTGTTGGGGAAGTTGTGGCCCAGAACCGCGGCCGTTGCCTGCGCCTCGTCCGTGACGCCCAGCAGAAGATAGGACTCGGTGAGGCGATGCAGTGCCTCCGGCGTGTGACTGGTGGTCTGGTAGTCGCGGACGACATTGCGGAACCGGTTGATGGCGGCGACATAGTGCTGCCGCTGCAGGTAGTAGCGCCCGATCTCCATTTCCTTGCCTGCCAGATGGTCCTGCGTCAGGGCCAGCTTGGCCTGCGCATCCTGGGCATAGGCCGAGGTCGGGAACCGTCGGATCACTTCCTCAAGCGATTCGAGCGCCTTCACGGTACGGCCCTGGTCCCGCCCGACATCCGTGATCTGTTCGTAGTGGCTGACGGCGATCATGTAGTGGGCATAGGCCGAATCCGCGCTGCCCGGATGCAGCCGGATGAACCGGTCGGCGGCACCGATGGCAAGGTCATAGTCGTTGGTCATGTAGTAGGAAAAGACCGCCATCAACTGCGCCTTGGTGGCCCAGACCGAATAGGGGTACTGCCGCTCCACCAGATCGAACGTCAGCGCAGCTTCCTGGTAGTCCCCGGCGGTGACCTCATCCAGGCCCTGATTGTAGATGACCTCCACCGGGGTGTCTTCGGGCGCCTCCGCAACAGGCTTCTTGTCGCCGGAGTCGTCGGAGCACGCCGCAGCAAGCACCATCACCATGCCCAACAGCATGATGCGCCCAGCAGAAAACCAGTCCTGAACCGCGTGTTTCATGAAATCTATGTCTCACGCGGTCCTGTCGAAATCAAGCTATGCGCGAAGACCGGCACGGCTTTTGATGCACATGAAGGAGATTTCGTGAAAGCGGTGCCGGTTGGTCCGGCGATTCGCAATTCGTGTCACAATGCAGGACTGAGGTCACAGAATGCACCAACTTCGCCATATCGACCGCCACGTCGGGGAACGCATCCGCAGCCGCCGGGCAGAACTGGGCATGACGCAGCATGACCTCGCCAGCCTGCTGGGGATTTCCTATCAGCAGGTCCAGAAATACGAGACCGGTGCGAACCGCGTCAGCGCAGGCCGGCTCTACGAGGTGGCGCGGCAGCTCGGCTCGCCCGTCGGTTTCTTCTTCGAAGGACTGGAAGGCGAGACCGCCCGTTCGGTCTCCGACCTGGCACATGGCGGCACCAACCGCACCACCATCGACCTGGCGCGCAATTTCGGGCGGCTGGACAATGCCTCGATCCGTGGCGCGATCTCCACGCTGGTCCGCGCACTGGCCGACGAACATGCGGATGATGGGGAGCCGGTCAATGGCGGCGGGCCGAATAGCGACCAGGTTCGCAGTCTGGCCCAGCCGGCCGAATAGTCAGCCGCAACACACCAACCGCCAAGTGAGGTAGCCGATGCAGTTGCATCAATCCGACAGCGATAAGGATGTGTGACCAGGAACCCGCCGGCAGGCTTCTCAGCCCGCCTCATGACTCCACACAGACAGAGAGGCTTGACCATCGACACGCATACTCCGCGGCAGGTCGATCGTGAAGATTGATCCATTCTTGCGCCGACGAAAGCTCAGTTCGCCGTCCGCTTGCCTTATGAACTTGCGCGCAACGGTGAGCCCAAGACCAGTCCCGCCGTGGTTATGCTTTGTGGAAACGAATGGCTCAAATATTCGCCTCTCCAACCCTTGTTGAACCCCACCTGCGTTGTCCCAAATTTCTATCCGCACATGATCACCATGCGGCGCGCAACATATCAGAACGACTGGATACGAAGGCGGGTGACGGTCCAATTGATCCAGAGCGTTGTCAACCAAATTGGAAAGTACTTCACTCAATATAATACTGTTGAAGTCGATCAAACATTCTTCCCGACAGCACCTAACGATCATTCTTACACCCTGCAGATTGCGGTGCCGATATCCATTTTGCCAATTTTCCATTATGATACGAACGTCTATTTGTTCAATATCCCGCAGTTGGCCGGATGAAAGACTCTGAAGCGCGCCAATAATCTTGCGACAACGATCAATTTGTGACTCAATTTTTTTGAGCCTCACTGACGGCGCGTCCAAATTACTCAAGCTCGCTCGCAGATTCGATGTCAGGAGACCAATATTATTTATGGGCTGGCTTATCTCATGAGCCAAACTGCCCGCCAATTCACCCATAGAGAGCAATGATTCTCTCTTCTGGTGATTCATGCGCTCGATTTCATATGTCGTGACATCAATTATCATGCAAATATATCGAAATTTTCCATAGGTCGGTTCAGAAATTTTTATCATGAAGAATTCGTCTGGTCGGGCCTCGGATGATCGAGTGATCCTCAATGTTCCGATCCAGCTCTTTTGCCTTTGGACGCTGTCACTGATTAGGGCCGGATCAACATCGAATTCATCTCCTGAGTCGATCTGGACACCCATGATATGCGGCCCCTCGAGCTCGGTGTAAGTCAAAGACCTGACGAGAGATCCTTCTATATCGTCGATAAACACTACTTTTACTGGTGTATTGTATATAAAACCCGAAATAAGCTCACCAATTTGACTATTTGACATTTTTTTCAGGTACTTCTCCGGCTCTGCACTGATCTCTTTCAGGATACCCTGATGAATAGAGTGAAAAACACTGAATAGAAGAATCAAAATCGATAGCCCGGATACAATAAAAACGCCCGCAAACGTCATTCCTATACTTCTCTGTTCATCTCTCAATCTCGCCTCCTGAACAGCAGAATATGAGGAAAACTGGCGACACAATCTGAGAAAATTTTCAAATGCTATGCGTCGATTGTCGATATCAGCACCGTTTGACCGGTCAATATAATAGGTATTATTATATCTCAATTCTATTTTACTCAGACTTTCCGAAATTTTGCGAATGAATTCTTCTGCTCTTGGAAATTTGCTGAACTTCTTTCGGATCAGCCCCTTGCTGGAAGCATCGAGGCGTGATCTGATCGACTGGAAATAAAATGACACCTCGCGCTCTTGTTCCGGTGTTGCTCGACTCCGGGTTCTCTGGCTCAGGTCCGCAATTTTCAGGGCATCATACTCGATTTGTGTTGCATGCCAGACTGCGCTCTCCTCGTTCGCAGAAAAAAACCCCCTTACTTCATAGATATAGAACAATATATTTACACTAATAATTCCAAAAATCACAAAAATAGACAGGTTTATGACAATTTTGCATTTCGCATAGGCATTCAAGATGAGCAAATAATAGCTTTTCACGGAGATATCTCTTTCATCTGATATGGATAGAATTCACATGCCAGACCGCAAGAGAGGTGAAAATATCCTCTCTGAGAGACCCGTTCTGAGACCAGGGAAAGATGACAACAATTGGGCCTTTGTTATGTACGGAAATGGGAGCATCATTCATGAGCCATACCAACATGGCACCTGCGTTCACGAATGTTCTGATGTCTGAATCCACTGCATAGCCATTCATCGCGCTTATGGATATTTCCGAGAATTCGCCACCTTCATATTGATCCAAAAAATTTTGAATAAGAATGCCGGTATATTTGGCAATATCATCATGCCAGGGAGTATTTGTACTGATAGATTCGACATATTTTTCATCTATATCATCAATATATAACATATATTTCTCTTGATTTTGAATTTGTAGAGAAAATTCTAATCTATTATCAGCCTTTAATGAATTATTTTCGATAAAAATAGTAAATATCGCAAATATAACGAACGTAATCAGCGTGAATTTTCTGTTACTACCAATATTTTTACACACATTACTGAATATTGCATGCATCATGATACACCTCCCATTAATCTGACCGTCAATTCCGTTCCCAGTTTGGTAAGCTGGACAATCTGTCGACGGGAATCTGCCGGATCCGGCCGACGCTCTATGAGCCCAGCATCGCAAAGATCGTTGACTTTCCGCAGACCGGTAGTCAGTGACATGTTTGTTACATAGGCAGCGCTGCCGACGCTCAGTCCGAAGAAATGACCCGATATCTCGTCCTCATGAAGGGCCGCCAGGATGCGGAAGTGCGCATCACTGGCGCATTTTGGAGGAAGCACATCGTCAAGACGACTTGGTGTGCCGGGGATTCTCTCGTATTTTCTTTGGTACACTCCGTCTTGAGCCAGGTTGTTTGAGTTTTCCTCGAGTCTCCTGGACAATTTTTCGACACCGAGTGCTACAGCATCCAGCAAGTCATTTGTATCAATCGGCTTGGAGAGATAGTCCACACCACCGAACCGTAGTGCTTTTCTGACATCGCTATATTCATTTTTTGAAGAAACAATGATTGTCTCAGTCATCCTTTTATGATCATCAAATTTTTCAATAAAGGAAAGAACACCCCACCCGGAAATATTTGGCATATTTATGTCAAGAACAAGTATTATTGGAGCAGATTCCTGCGCATACCAAGCCATGAATGCCGATGGATCAGTGAATGGCAATGCGTCATATCCCGATTCCGCCAGAAGATCGCAAATTTCGCTCGTGGCTAACTCCTCATCGTCCAGTACTATTACGTGGAAATTATCGCTACTAGACATTTCCGCTCTCAAGACAACACTGTTTGCCAAAAGTCGCGCTACAAGCTACAAAATTGACCGAATATGGCTTTATGTCTTGCATGAAATGACCCATTTTGAGGCGCTATTGGTACGTATTGTTGTCATTTGCGATTGTCCATACAGTTTTAAAGCTTCATATTCAATATGGTGGGGGAAGAGAGACTTAATTTTCATTTTTTCAAATTCAGCTGCTAAATATCGGTTCAAATCATTAACCTGGGGTTAAAAGGCCATTCTCCTGACGTATCGCTTGCCAACCCAAGCCTGACTCACCCCATATCTGGCACGACGCATCAGGCACCGCATGCATCGATTGCGGCGCCGATCCACTGGTAGGGAGCCCTGATGTACCACAATCTCTCTCCGTGTGACAGTCACGAAACCTGAGTCTGGATCGCAGCTCGCTCCGGCTAACGTTCACGATCTCTAGATCTTCGTTCAGAAGTCTCCGGAAAGTGGCTCGGGACATCGGCATGGCCATTTCCCTGATGTCGTATGGAAGCCGATAGTCCAGCGAAGCGAGCGAAGATTCGAAGAGGTCAGAAAGTGCATCCCATTCCATCCGGGATGTGATTTGGTTAGTTTCCCTGGGCCAGACCACATCAACGAGCAACTTTGCGACTGTCACCCGCTGATGTCTCTTCCAGGAAAGGACAGTCGCCTGTGGGAGCCGCGATTTTCTGAGCGTTTTTCGCATCTTATGAAGGACAGATACCTGCATGATCGCGAGCCACTTAGCGGAACTGAAGCACTATGCGTACACACGTTCGTCAGGCATCATTTGCATGCCGCAAACACCTCGTTCCGCACGAGCGATGAGATTGCGCATGTCACTCAGCGTCGCGGGTTTCTGCATGTATTCCTCGAACAGGATTCCCGAATCCGGAACATCAGATTTCGAAAGGGCCGTCCATGCGACAGCCTGCGTGTTGCGATTGGGGAACCCGTTGTTCCGGACCCTTCGCATGACGTCGGAACCTGACAAGCCAGGCATCGAGATGTCCATCAGTATCAGGTCGTACTTCTTCGCAGCCAGAAGACTGAGGCCTTCATACCCATCAGATGCTTCGTCGATCTCGTGGCCCAGACGGGTTACCACGGCCCTCGCGAGAGCCCTGTTGATCTCGTTGTCGTCAACTACCAACACCCGCATCTGAGTAACTCCTCATTAAATGCCTGAACCGACTGCATGTCAGTGCACCACCGAGGGGGTCGCGGGAGAAAGCTCAACTGGAACCATGAACTGGCATTTTGCGCCGGGAATGCTGGCGCAATGGTTGGAAATGGTTGGAAATCTCCAACGGCCGCCGGGCCGAGGCCACACATGGCAGGTGATCCGGATTGCGCCCGCTCCTCTACGTGGGCCTATAGTCCTGTGATCGATCCCGTCGAGCATCATTTGGCAATGCTGGAATATCGGCTTCGGAGGCTACTGCCGAGAACCCGCAGCGCCCTGTGCGACGCCACCGCAAACACTTTCGGCAACTTCAATGCGAAGGGATGTGCTGGTCAACGCGAGCTTCCCGGACACTGCCGGGACTGACAACCTGATGAGAACCGACATCTAGTCAGGACGATCCATGGAGAAGGTCTCTTCGACGACCGGGTAGTCCACCTGGCCCTGGCGGGGCAGCGCCGCGTTCTGACGGCAGCAGCGTCAGACCAGCCTGCTCCAAAGCACTGACAGTCCGACCGACTTGCGCCGAGGAAGCGCTCATCTGAACCTTCCGTTCCGCCGGGACCATGTCGACCACAAGCGCGCCGGTATCGCGCAAGGTCGTCGTCGTATCCTTGCTATCGCCTTCCGAATGCGGCCCATTGCAGCCGAACGGCGCGGTCCACGGAAAACCCGTGATCGCGTTGAAGTAACCGAAGGGTCCGAGGTTCATGGCAACAGATCGTTCAACGACGACGCGGAAAGGCCCTGAGCACGCTCGGCTCGAGGGGCTCGACCTGGCCCGCTACTTCGCGTTCGTCGGCATGGTGATCGTCAATTTCAAGATCGCCATGGGCGCCGGAGGGGACGACGGCATCCTGAACACTCTGACCTCCGCACTGGAAGGGCGCGCCGCCGCCACCTTTGTGGTCCTGGCCGGGATCGGGCTTGGGCTGGCTGGTGGCAGGGGTCTGGACCAGACCATTGCCGTCACGCTCAAACGGGCCCTGTTTCTGCTGGTCATCGGCCTGCTCAACATGACGATCTTTGACGCCGACATACTGCACTATTACGCCATCTATTTCCTGTTCGGAGTGCTCCTGCTTTCGCTGGGCACCCGGGCACTCTTGGGGATCATCGGCGGACTGAACATCGCCTTCGTGATCATGATCCTCGCACTGGACTACGATGCGGGATGGAACTGGGATACATACACCTATTCCGATTTCTGGACCCCGACCGGATTTGTCCGCAACCTGTTCTTCAATGGCTGGCACCCGGTCATTCCATGGCTCGGGTTCCTGGTGTTCGGTATCGTCCTCAGTCGAACTTCACTGGCGAACAGGGCCACGCAGATGAAACTGATCATCTCCGGCGCAATCGCACTTGGCCTTGCCGAAGGCACCAGCGCCTTGCTCGCCAACCAACTTGCACCTGTCAGCCTGGAGCTTGGCGCACTCGTCACGACCGATCCGGTTCCCCCGATGCCGCTCTATACGCTGGCGGGCCTTGGCGCTGCGAGCCTGGTCGTCGGGGTTTGCCTCCTGCTCTCGAACCGGCTGAGAGCGATCGGTGTTGTGCGCCTGTTGGTGCCTGCCGGGCGCCAAACCCTCACGCTCTATCTCGCGCACGTGTTGATCGGGATGGGAATGCTCGAAGCGCTCGGGTTGCTTGGCGGACAGACGGTTGGTCAGGCAGTAGGCGCTGCGGCCCTGTTCTGCATCTTCGCGACTCTCTATTCGCTGATCTGGACACGGTGGTTCAAGCGAGGACCAATAGAGGCATTCATGCGAAAGGTTGTCGGCTAGCAAGCCCTCCGGCGCGCAGCTGCTGCCTTGCACTAGCTTGCGGTCCTGAGGTCAAACCCATCCAGCAACTCTGCGCGAGGCGCGCGCGAACAGCGGCATCGCAGCAGGCTCGCCGCAGATGTTTCCGAAGTTGCGGCTCAGAACCTTCCGGTCATCAACTCCGGGAATCCTGTTCTCGGGGCATGATCTAGTCGGGGCGATCCATGGAGAAGGTCTCTTCGACGATCGTGTAGTCCATGTAGCCCAGACGGGCGAGCGGGCGGTAGACCGACATGTCGATCATGCCGTCCTTGATGATCCGCTCATCGATATGGATTCCGACCACTTCGCCGATGACCATGTTGTTGACGATCTTCGGTGAGGAGGAGCGCAACTGGATGATCTGGACCAGCCTGCATTCCAGATTGACCGGCGACTCCTTGACCCGCGGGGCAGCGACGAGTTCCGACGGCAGCGGGGTCAGACCAGCCTGCTCGAATTCGCTGACAGTCCGGCCGACATGTGCCGAAGAGACATTCATCTGATCCTTCAGCTCCGCCGTCACCATGTTGACCACGAACTCGCCCGTGTCGCGCACGTTCGCCGCCGTATCCTTGATGTCACCTTCCGGATGCGGCCCATTGCAGCCGAACAGCACGGTCGGCGGAAAATCCGTGATCGCGTTGAAGTAGCTGAAGGGCGCGAGGTTCATGGTCCCGTCGCTGCCGAGGGTCGAGACCCAGCCGATGGGACGCGGCGAAACCAGCGCCTTGAAGGGGTTGTGCTTGAGGCCATGTGGCTGGTCGGCGCGATAGAACATGATTTCTGATCCCCTGTTTGCGCATTGCCGGACCGGACCGCTGCCGCCGGTGAACTGCGCAATGATCTAGCGCATCGGCGGCCAAAAGGGAATCAGCGCCTGACACCGCAGCACTGTTGGCGGGACGGTTACTTGTTGCGGACGACCTTGTTGTCGATTGCGGGCACGCTGTAGATGTAGGTCTCGATGGCCTGCAGGTCCGCGTCGGTCAGGAATTTCAGACCGTCTTCGATGGCCTCTTCCATCGACCCCTGCACATTGTCGAAGTCGGGTTTCATGCCGCTCTTCATCAGTTCGACAAGATCGCCCTTGCCCCAGTCGCCGGTGCCCGTGGCGTGCGGCGTGATGTTGGGGACAAGCTGCCCCTCCGGCCCATCCGGCGTTCCGGCCAGATAATCGCCGCGTTTCAGACCACCGAACATGTTGCGGGGCGTGTGGCATTCGCCGCAATGGGTCAGGGCCTCCACCAGATAGGCCCCGCGGTTCCAGTCCGCCGACTGCGCCGGATCCGGCTCGAAACGTCCCTCGTCGAAGAACAGCATCCGCCAGCCGCGCTGCATGAACCGCCAGGAGAAGGGAAAGCTGACGTCATGTTCCCGGTTCGGCTGTGCCACCGGGTCGAGGGAAAACAGATAGGCCTTGATGGCCAGCGCGTCTTCCCGCGTCATCTTCGTGTAGCTGCCGTAGGGAAACACCGGGAAATAGCGTCCGCCGTCCGGCCCGACACCTTCGTGCATGGCCCGGACGAAATCCTCATCCGACCAGCCACCGATGCCATGTTGCGGGTCCGGCGTGATGTTGGGGCTGTAGAAGGTGCCGAACGGCGTATCCAGCCCCAGTCCGCCCGCGAACCGGGTACCGCCATCCTTTGCCGTGTGACAGGCGATGCAGCCACCGGCATGCACCAGGTACGCACCCTTCTCCACCATTGTCTCGGCACTGACGGTCTGGACCGTCATGGAGAACAGCAGCGCAAGGCCGGACAGGAGTCCGGCCTTGCGCATGCCCGTCAGAATTCGGCCAGGAAAGGTCACGATGCTCAGCTGGGCTTCGGACCGCGATAGTCGTCGTGGCAACCGCCGCAGGTCTTGCCGGTGGCACCCAGAGCCGCACCGATCTTGCCCGCGTCCATGCTCTCGGTCGCGGTGACCAGATCGGCGGAGGCGGCGATCAGACGGTCATTGGCCGCCTTGAACCCAGCCCAGTCGCTCCAGATGCTGGCCTTGGCGCGATACTCCATGCTGCCTTCCGGGAACAGCTCGATGGTGGTCTGCGCCAGCATGTTCAGCTTCTTCGCCGCGGCAACCGTATCGGCACTCGGGGCGGCATTGCCCTTGGCGACATCGGAGATCGCCTTCATCGCGCCACCCATTTCCTTCATCGCGGCAACGCGCTTGTCGGACATGCTGCCGTGCGCGCCCGCCAGTGCGGCACCCGCGAACACGGTCGCGGCAAAGCCAGCCAGAATGATCTTCTTCATCAGCTTCCTCCTCAGGATTTCCGACCGTCCGGACAACGGCCCACCGACCTCTCGGCAGCCTTCACGACGGCGCTCCATCATCCCGCACCTGTCGTGACGTTAACAAGCAAGTGCGTGCATTTATTCGTCGCCCGGATCATCACACCCTCGTGATGAGCTGTCCATTCCCCGCCACGCGGGCGCACTGGCCGGCGATCGTGCCCCGCCTCGCGCTCAGAATCCCAGATGCGCCCCCGCGATCAGCATGCCAAGGCCGAGCAGCAGTCCGACCGCCACCTGACCCGTGAACCAGAGCGCCAGGCCGGAAAGCGCCAGAGCGGCCATCTGGAACGGACCCATCATCGCGATCTGCGGTGCGACGACGGCGGCGATGGCACAGCCGGGCAGGACGCTCAGCAGACGCCGCAGGCGCCCCTGTTCCGGCACCCGCGCCCCGAGTGCATAGCCCAGATAGCGGGAGGCGAAGACCACGACAGTCAGCATCCCGATGGCAATCCAGGGCGACCAGGGGTCAGTCATTCCTCTTCTCCGGCAGGATCATTCCCGCTGCCGCGCCAGCGCCCACACCGATCAGCAGGGTATAGTGGGGGTCCAGCCAGCGGTGGGCCGCAACCGAGGCGGCGGCGGCAATCACCCAGGGCAGGGCCGGACCGATACGGCTGCGTGTCACCATCACCAGGATCAGGAACAGGAAGATCATCCCGCCCTGGCCCAGTGCCTTCAGGGTCAGGGCGTCAAGTGCACCCGGCAGGCTGACCCCGACACTGACACCCGACATCCAGGCAACCAGCAGGACAAGGGAGCATGTCATGTAGAGCTTCGTCACGTCCGCGCGCCTGCGTTCCTGCATGGCCAGCGCCCAGCTGGCATCGACCAGCAGCCAGATGCCGGTGAAACGCTGCAGCGGCGGCATGCTGCGCAGCATCGGCGCAAGCGTGAGCCCCATCAGGATATTGCGGGATGATACCAGGCCCGCCGACAGGGCAATGGCGAGAAGGGGAAGCGGGTCGGTCCAGAAGGGCAGGACCGCGAACTGGGCCGCCCCGGCAAAGGCGGTGAGGCTGAGCACCAGCGTCTGGGCGTCCGTCATGCCCTGCACATGTGCCGCCGAGCCATAGACGGTTCCGAACGTGAAGGCCCCCAGGGCAAAGCCGAAACTCATCCGCAGGCCATCCGCCACGCTGCGGCCCACACCAAGGTGCCCGTTGTTCATGCTGTCGCCTGTTCATGAGAATGCCGGGACGCCCGGCGCGGGCAAACCTATGCCAATGCCGTTTCAGGTCAAGCGATGGCCGACACTACTGAATCTCGAAATCCGTGGCCTGCACGGTACCGGAGGTCAGTCGCGCGATCTCGAAGCTGTTGGCACTGTTGCCGCCATCCGGGTCGAAGTGCAGGCGGCTGTCGCTCTCATCGAAGAAGAAGGTGGCCTCGCTGGTGCCGAGATCGACACCACCCGGATTGTTGGTCAGGTCGAAGGCCTGGCTGACGAAATTCTGCCCGTCGGTCAGGGTCGCAGCCCCGCCACCGACATTGGCGAAGCCGCCGCTTTCGATCAGGAACTTGTCACTGCCGGTGGTGAAGTCGGTGATGATGTCGCCTGCTTCCGCCTGCGTGTCATAGCGGAAGCGGTCATTGCCGGCATTGCCGGTCAGTTCGTCCGACCCGATGCCGCCGAAGATCTCGTCGATATTGTCACCCCCCGCGACCGTGTCGTCACCTGCGCCGCCCTGCAGGGTGTTCTGCCCCGAAAGCGCGGTCACGAAGTCATTGCCGTCCCCGCCGCGCACGGTGTCGTTGCCCGCATCGCCGCTCAGGCTGTCGGCACCGAGGCCGCCATCGATCAGGTCGGCACCGGAACCGCCGGAGATGGTGTCGTCGCCATCATCGCCGGAGACGGTGTCATCATCCTGCTCGCTCTGGATGAAGTCATTGCCGTTGTCGCCGTTGATCGAATCCTGGCCAAATCCGCCGCGCAGGCTGTCCGCACCATCACCGCCCGTCAGGGTGTCATTGCCGTCCTCGCCCAGGATATCGTCAATCCCGGCGCCGCCATCAATGAAGTCATCGCCCGCGCGTCCCTCGATCCGACTGTCTGCGCCATCGCCGAAGATATTGTCCGACTGGGCCGTGCCGATCACGTTCTCGACCCCGACCAGCGTATCGTCACTGATGCCTGTCACCGTTGCCGTCCCGGCAGTCAGATCGACCGTGACACCGCCAGCCGTGATGGTCGAATAGTCGATGGTGTCGCTGCCATCCCCGGCATCGAGGGAGTCGTTGCCGGTGCTGCCGATGATGGTGTCATTGCCGCCGGCAGTGCTGATGGTGTCGTCGCCGGCCCCGCCGTTCATGCGGTTGGTGTTGCCGTCACCGGTCAGCGAATCATTGCCCGCGCCGCCGAAGATCCCTTCGATGGATGTCAGTGTGTCCGTGCCGAAGGCGGCCGTCGTCAGCGTGGCGTCCGTGACCGTGAAGGTGATGTTCTCGGCCCCGATGGCGGAGAAATCGACCACATCGATACCGTCACCGCCGTTCAGCACGTCGTTGCCGGCTTCTCCCGCCAGCGTGTCATCACCGGCACCGCCGGTCAGGCTGTCGTTGCCCGCATTGCCGACGAGGCGGTTGTTGCTCGCGTCACCGGTGATCGTGTCATTGCCCTGACCACCGATAACGGTCTCCAGACGATCCAGCGTGTCCGTGCCGGACTGGGCGCTGGTCGAGAACCGGTTGCTCAGATCGGCGAGCAGGTCAGTTGTCAGATGGTCATAGCTGACAACGTCGCCGGATCCGGACCCGCTGTTCTGATTGCCGCCGTCCAGGGTGTCATTGCCGGCACCACCACGCAGAGTGTCGTCACCTCCCAGACCGCGCACGCGCATGCCGGCAGTCGCATCACGGCCGTCGAAACTGTCGTCACCGTCCTGCAGGTCGGCACTGAGATTCCGGTTGCCGATTCCCGTCCCGGAAAGATCACCGACCGTCAACGTGTCATTGCCGGAGGATCCGGAGATGCCGAGACGCTCCACCGCGACATCGCCTGTGATCGTCTGGACCGTCGCGCCGGTCGTTGTCTGGATCGTCACGTCGGTACCGGAAGCCGCGACAGTGACCGCGGTGCCCGCCGCGTCATCGAGCAGCAGATTGATCTCGTCATCCGCGCCATCGCCACCGGCTACCACATTGGTGCCGCTGTCACTGGCATCGAAACGGAACCGGTCGTCGCCCGCGCCGCCGCTCAGGGTGTCGTCACCGGCATTGCCCGCCAGCGTGTCATTGCCGGCCCCGCCGCTCAGGCTGTCGTCACCCGCGTCGCCGCGCAGGAAGTCCGTGCCGTCACCGCCATCCAGGGTGTCATTTCCGCCGCGCCCGACGATCAGATCATTGGTCGCCTGCGCCGCAGCGGCATCGTCCGTGTCGTCCAGCAGCTGAACGGAGAACAGCACGTCATCGAAGGATGCTTCCTCGACATCCGCGAACAGGGTGTCGATTTCGCCGGAGCCCACCTGGGTGACACTGATGCCGGAGCCGTCACCAAGTGGCGAGACCTCGATCGTCCGCGCCAGGTCACCGGGATTGCTGAGCACGCTGTCGGCGATCACGGCGCGGTCGGTACCGCCGCCACCCGCCAGGCTGTCATTGCCCGTACCGCCCACCAGGGTGTCATCACCGGCATCGCCGGAAAGCAGGTCCGCACCGGCACCACCGCTCAGGCTGTCGGTCCCGGCGCCGCCGAACAGCAGGTCCGCCGCAGTGCCCCCGGTCACCGTGTCGGTTCCGCCGCCGCCGAAGAGGATGCTGCGCACATTGTTCGCCGTCAGCGCTTCATCGCCCGCGTTGCCGGTGGTGAGCACAAAGGCCTCACCGGAAAACTGTGCTTCCTCGAAAGTGCCATCGAGCTGGTCCGTGCCTTCGTCGACATCGCCGGTCACCGTGTCGGTGATCGTGATCGCGCTGCCGTCGTCATTGGCGGAGAAGGTGAAGTCGCCGACCGCCCCGGCATAGACCACCCGGTCTGCCGCACCATCGCCGCCCGACAGGACGTCATTGCCGACACCACCGGTCAGGGTGTCATTGCCGGATTCACCCAGCAGCGTGTCCTGACCTGCATTGCCGGAGACATCATCATTACCGTCGCCCGCCAGTACCGCATCCCGACCCGCGCCGGCGCTGATGGTGTCATTGCCGCCGAGTGCCGCGTGAATGTCATTGCCGTCGCCCAGTGTCTGGTTCTCGGCATTGTCAGTGGCTATGGAGAGGTCGAAGGTTTCCGCCGCGAAGGTCACCCGTTCCACATCACTGTTGATGGTGTCCGTACCCTCGGCCGCCGTCACGATTGTGAAGCCGGAACCGTCGGCGTTCGCCTGACCGACCACATCCTCGATCGCGGTCGCGAAGATCGCCAGGTCTGCCCCGCTGCCGCCGGAGAAGACATCGTCGCCGCTGCCGCCGGTCAGGGTGTCATCGCCTTCTTCGCCGAGCAGCGTGTCACCACCCGCGCCACCGGAGAGGCTGTCCTGACCCGCGCCGCCGAACTGCACATCGCTGCCGTCACCGCCGATGATGGTGTCATTGCCGTCACCACCGACCGCCACCGCACCGCCATTGTCCTGCGTCAGGGCATCATTGCCGCCGGTGCCGAATGTCGTGTTGAGGCCGGTGCCGCCGAAATCCAGGATCTCGATATCCGTCGACAGGGTGTCCGTGCCTTCCGATCCCACCGTATCCTGCAGCACGACCGTCAGGCCATCGGCGGAGACATTGGCGATGAAGCCGGGGGCAACGCCGCTGAAGATCGCCGTATCGATGCCACTGCCGCCGGTCAGGAAGTCATTGCCATCACCGCCGGAAAGCGTGTCATCACCGCCCCGTCCGGCCAGGAAATTGTTGTTGGCATCGCCGGTCAGCGCGTTGTCCGCCGCGTCACCCAGGGCAATGTCGAACAGGGTGCCGTTGAAATCGATCTCGTCAATCTCCGCGGTCAGGGTGTCGGTGCCTTCCGCGCCAACCGTGTCGGCCAGCGTGATCTCGCCGCTGGTGTCATCGACGGTCTGCCTGAACCCGCTCTGGTCGCCGACATAGACCGCGCGATCAATGCCGACGCCACCGACAATCCGGTCGTCGCCTGCACCCCCGGAAAGCGTGTTGGCACCCGTGCCCGCATCAAGCAGATCGGCAGACGTTCCGCCGGTCAGGGTGTCGTCACCGGCACCACCGAACAGCTCCAGCGCGATTCCCGCGTTCGAACCATCGACGAGGTCACCACCGTCACCGGCACGCACCACGATCGTATTGTCCAGAATGCCGGAGCCCGTCAGGTTACCAAGGACCACCTGGTCGCCGTTCAGGCCGAGATCGACCTCCAGCTCCTCGACATCCTGCAGCGTGACCTGTGTCTCCCTGCCTTCGACATTGAAATTGAGCACGGCCTGGCCGTCCACGGTTTCGCCGGTCAGGACATTCGTCTGGTCCGCGTCGGCAAGAATGGTCAACGTGTCGATGCCCGCACCACCGATCAGGGTGGCGTCACCATCTGCGATATTGAAGGTCTGGGCACCGTCGAATGCGATGACGCCATTGTCGCCGTCATCATCATTCTCGATCTGCTCGTCGTCGTCGTTGCGGTCGTCCAGATCATCATCACCGATGCTGCCGATGACCTCTTCCTCGGCGGCGGCATCACCGATCTCCTCGCCTGCGGCGACTTCGACATCATCGTCGTCCAGGCCGAGGGCGGCGCGCAACTGCGTCAGCACGCCGGTATCCTCCACTTCAGGCGCGTCCGGCAGTTCACCCAGATCGGCGTAGGCCAGGACACCCGGGGCAAAGGCTGCCAGCAGCGTGTCCACATCCACATCACTGAGCGGTGTCGGCTGGCGGAACATGGAAAGCACTTCCATGCCCTGGAGCGGCTGGTCCAGGACCAGCACGGCACCGGCAGTTGCCACCGCCACGGAACCCGCCGCAAGGCCACTGACGCTGGGCAACAGCACGAAGGTATTGGCCTGCGCCTCGGGCGCGGCCTTGCCGATGACCCGCGCGCCCCGCACCGTCAGGTTGGCCACTGGCGTGCGGACAAACAGAACCTCCGCACCGCCAGCAGTCGCGGCGGTAGTATCGATCGCGAACTGGCCCTGAATGACAAAGAACTGCGGTTCGCTGGAACCTGATTCCTCCGGTGCCTCCAGCAGGATGCGGCTGTCGCTGTCAAAGAATGCGGCGGCACCGTCTGACGTCACCAGCTCGACCGCGCCGTCTCCCCGGGTCAGGATGATGTCACCGGGACCGACGCGTTCGCCCGTCTGCAAAGGCCCCTGGCGGCCATCGACATGCACCACGAAGACATCACCGACCACGGTCCGCACCGACAGGGTGCCACCGACAGGGGAGCCGTTCAACTGCACGGTTTCCAAGGGGTTGGCGCGATCGACCGCCCCCTCCACCTGACTGGCCGGGAGCACGAAACCGGAAACATCGGTCGATTCGTCAGAGACGGTGGTCTCTGCACTGTTTCGTCCCGAGATCTGGTCCATTCTGTTCGTCCTCAACCGCACCAGCGACACCGACATGGTGTCACATTCCGTGATTCAGCAGAAATCAAGCAAGCCTGATGCCATTCCCACGATCGCGGGCGCGACGAATCATGCGGCCCGCGCGGCCAGCATCTTGCCATAGGCGGCCACGGTACGCTCGGCGATCGGGGCCAGACGCGCCACGGCGGCCCCGGCCGCCTCCAGTTCATTCTCCTCGAACAGCTCCTCGGCTTCCCGCGCGGCCTCGAACAGCAGCATGCCACCAACCGTTCCGGCACTGCCCTTCAGGCTGTGCGCCTCCCGGCCCAGTGATTCACGGTTTGACGCATCCGGAGTCTGCTGCAGGGTCTGCAGACGCTGCAGGGTATCCTCGATGAAGGCCGTGATGAGTTCCGGCAGGATGTCCTCGCCCACATCCTCCGCGAACTGATCCAGGATGGCCTGATCGATCAGGGCGGCGCCTTCCGCTTCAGGCTCTGCCGGCTCTCCCGCATGCGGCAGGCCTTCGTCCGTGGCCGGATCATCGGTGGTCGCGGAGTTCGCGACAGCCGGCGAGGAGGGCCCATCGGCCATTGCATCCGGTTCGGCAACCCGGTCCGGGCCCCCGGTGGCGCGGGCACCGATCAGCGCCCAGCGGGACACGAGCTGCAGCAGCTCGACCTTGTCGAACGGCTTGGCAATGAAATCGTCCATGCCCTTCGACAGACATTCCTCCCGATGTTCCGGCATGGCATTGGCGGTGACCGCAACGATGGGAACCGCGGCCCGGTTGCCGCCAAGGGCCCGGATCCGTGCCGTCGCCTCGAACCCGTCCATGTCCGGCATCTGCACGTCCATCAGCACCAGTTCGAAGGGCTTCTCCGCCACGGCGGCCAGGGCGGCGGCACCATCCTCGGCCGTGTCCACGACATACCCCGCCTTCTCGAGCATCACGCGGGCGACCTGCAGGTTGATGCGATTGTCATCGGTCACCAGCACGCGGCTGCCACGGGCAGCGACGTCGCCGACCTGTTCCGTTTCCGAGGCCACACTGGCGTCATGCTCCAGATCCCGCCCGGTCAGCGCCCGGGCCAGCGGCAGCAACCGGACAGGACGGGTAACGAAGCCGTCGAAGCCACGGGCCAGCAATTCGTCCACCCGACCGCGCTGTGCGGGCGTGATGGCAATCAGCATCTGGCCGCTGACCATCCGGCGCAGGGCGCGGATCGCCGACACTTCCGAAGATTCCGCCAGTTCCCCGGCAATGATCGCATGATCCACGGTCTCCACGGGCGGTTGCATGTCCGGCGCCAGATGGGCCACCGACAGCCCCAGACCGCGTGCCCGGGCGGCCAGCCCCTCGCGCAGCACCACATTTGCCGAATGGACAGCGACGGAGCGTCCGTCGGTCATGCGCAGCAGGCTGGCCAGAGGGTCGCTGGCTGGCTTCTCCGCCCGTTTCAGCGATGCCTCGAACCAGAAGGTACTGCCCTCGCCCTCGATACTCTCCAGACCGATCCGGCCGTCCATCAGGCCCACCAGACGCTTGCAGATCGCCAGCCCCAGCCCCGTCCCGCCATAGCGCCTGGCCGTCGAGGCATCCACCTGGGTGAACTCCTGGAACAGGGCGTCCTGGCGATCCTTCGGGATGCCGATGCCGGTATCGCGCACATCGAAGCGGATGGTCGGCGTTCCCTCGGTGCCACCGGAAAGGGACACATCGATCATGACGCCGCCCGTCTCCGTGAACTTGATCGCATTGCCGGCGAAGTTGAGCAGCACCTGCCGGATGCGGGTCGGATCGCCCATGAGCGTCTTCGGGATTGCCGGGTCGAGGATCACAACCGCCTCGATCCCGCCCTCGAATGCGCGGGCCGAGAGCAGGTCGGTGACGCCATCGACCAGATCGGACAGGTCGAACGCCACATCTTCCAGCTCCAGCCGGCCGGCCTCCAGCTTCGAGAAGTCGAGAATGTCGTTGATGATGGTCAGCAGCGCCTCGCCCGAAGCCCGAACGGTCTCGGCGTACTGGCGCTGCTCCCCGCTGAGCGGCGTTTCCATCAGAAGGTTGGTCATGCCGAGGACGCCGTTCATCGGCGTGCGGATCTCGTGACTCATCATTGCCAGGAACCGCGACTTGGCGACATTGGCATCTTCCGCGCGTTCCTTGGCTTCGGTCAGGGCGCTCTCGTTCTCCTTCTGCGTGGTGATGTCGGTGTGAACACTGACCCGCCCGCCTTCTTCGGTCACGAACTCGCCCACCAGCAGCCAGCGGCCATCGGCAAGTTCCGTTTCAACCGGTCCTGTCGGGTTGCGATGCCGCGCCAGACGCTCCGCCACCCAGACGTCCGGACTCTGGCCGCCGGTCATGACGCGATTCGTTACCGACTTGCGGATGATGTCCTCGAAACGCTCCCCCTCGACGATGTGATCATCATTGGTGGCGTAATATTCACGGTACTTGGCATTGAACAGGATGACCCGGTCATCCGCGTCGAACAGCGCGAAACCGTCCGTCATGGCATCGATCGCTTCCAGCAGCTGGGTGCGGGCGGCACTCTCGCGCGCCTCTGCCCGCGCGACCTTTCTGTAGAGCCGTCGTGTTCTCCTGATCTCCCGGATCAGGAAACCGACAAGGGTCCCCGCGCCCAGCAGGGTGCCGACGGCGGACAGCAGCAGTTCGAAGTAGATTGGCTCCAGCCGGTCCACCCGTGACTGAGTGACCGTCAGTTCCGAGGAGTTCGTCAGTTGCTGCAGCGACTGGAACAGCGCAACGAGATCCTTGCGAACGGCGCTGTAGTTCCGGAAGTCGCCCGTCTGCAGCGACATCAGCCGCGCGTCATTGACCTCGAACGTGCGGGCAATGCTGGCCGCGATGGAGCCCGCACCGAGTGAATCACCCTTGTCACTCTGCATCGCTGCCAGGAACGTCGGCAGCCGCTGCTTCATGTAGCCGAAGCGCTGCTGGAACTCGGCCTGGGACATGCCCGCAGTGCCGAGCACGTAATTGTCCAGCGTGCTGAGAAACAGGGAAAGCTCACTACGCGTGTGGGTTGCGCCCCAGACCACGCTGTCATAGCGGCTGGAACTGGAATTGTACTCCTGGCGGAGTGTCAGGATGGAAAAGACCGTCGTCGCCATCAGCACGGCGATGGCCAGACCGAGCAGCCCGAAACGCACTGCTCCCCATCGACCGGAAAGGCTGTCCTCTCCGGCTCCGGCAGCAGAACCATTGTTAAGAATATTGACCGAACGCATTTGACGACGCAATTTAGCAGTGTCAACGCAGTATGTCGCGTCTGTCTCGCTGCGAAAAATGGACGACAAGCCAGATACGCAATCCGGTAAGCCACTGTTCCTGCGCGGCAGACTTATGGAAAGTTGCAGAACATGAGCAGAAATGGAGCCAGCAGAATCCTGCTGGTCGAAGATACGCCCACGCTCGCCCGCAGCTACATCCAGTTTCTGCGGAATGACCCCTATGAAGTGCATCACGAGGAACTGGGCCGACCTGCGCTGGAATATATCGAACACCACCGACCGGATGCGATCCTGCTGGACCTGAAACTTCCGGACATGGACGGCATGGATATCCTGCGGCACGTGCAGGAGGTTGATCCGGACCTGCCGGTGATCGTGATTACCGCCCATGGGTCGGTACAGACCGCCGTCACTGCGATGCAGGCGGGGGCCGCCGACTTCATCGTCAAGCCGTTCAACGCCGATCGCCTGAAGGTGACGCTGAAGAACGCGCTGGAACGCACGGAACTGCTGGATATCGTCAATACCTACCGTGACGAGATCGACAAGGACGGGTTCGAGGGGTTTGTCGGCGGCGCGCTGGTAATGCAGACGGTCTACCGCATTGTCGAGGCTGCGGCCCCGTCCAAGGCAACGGTCTTCATCACGGGCGAGAGCGGTACCGGCAAGGAAGTCTGCGCGGAAGCGATCAAGAACCGCAGCCCACGCCGCAATGGTCCCTTCATCGCCATCAACTGCGCCGCCATTCCGCACGATCTGATGGAGAGCGAGATCTTCGGTCATGTGAAGGGCGCCTTCACCGGCGCACTGGGGGAGCGTGAAGGCGCGGCATCCATGGCCAACGGCGGCACCCTGTTCCTGGACGAGGTCTGCGAGATGGATCTCGACCTGCAGGCGAAGCTGCTGCGGTTCATCCAGACCGAGACCTATCGCAAGGTCGGGGCCTCGGTGACGGAAAAGGTCGATGTGCGCCTGATCTGCGCCACCAACAAGGATCCGATGGCGGAGGTCAAGGCAGGCCGGTTCCGGGAAGACCTCTACTATCGCCTGCACGTGATCCCGCTGCACCTGCCGCCGCTCCGGGATCGGGATGACGACATCGTGAAGATCGCCCGCGTCTTTCTGGCCAACTTTGCCGAGCAGGAAAAGCGGAAGTTCCGCGACTTCGACCCGGCGACAGCCGCCGTGCTGATGTCCTATGAGTGGCCCGGCAATGTGCGGGAACTGCAGAACGTCATCCACAACACGGTCGTGTTGCACGATGGTGAACTCGTCTCGCCGGACATGCTGCCGCCACCGCTGTCGCTGGTCACACCCAGTGTGCCCGTGTCGAAGGTGCCGCCAGCGGCGGAACCCGCCACCGCAACCGCCCCTGCGCCGGTCCCTTCCGGCCCGCGACCGTCGGACGTCAAGTCCCTGTCGGCGGAGATTCGCCCGCTCGCGGCGGTGGAGCGGGAATATATCGAGGGCGCGATCGCGCGCTGCGACGGCAATATCCGCACCGCGGCGGCCCTGCTCGGCATCGCGCCCCAGACGATCTACCGCAAGCGCTCGGCCTGGGAGGAAGAAGACGCGGCGGCAGCAGCAGCCGGGGCCGACTGACAGCTTCCGCCGCGCCTGAACCGTTTCAGGCGTCCATTGGCGTTCCGGCCAGCCGCGAGGAGCGCACCGGATGCACCTGGTCGCGCAGCAGCATCCAGGCATGAAAGGCGCCGGGGAACAGCGGCCGAAACGCGGCATCCATGACATCCAGACCACCGGTATAGGCCCCGAAGGCCGGCACGATCAGGCGCAAGCCATCGGTAACGAAGCAGCGGGCACGGACACTGCGGCCACGTCCGCGCACCTGCGCCTTCGGGTGCAGATGCCCGGCGACTTCCCCCGTGGCCCGTCCCGGCTGCGGCTCATGACGGAACAGCAGCGGACCACACCTGTATTCGGCCAGGACCCGCCCCCCGACATGCGCGGGCGGTTCGGGGTCATGGTTGCCGCTGATCCAGATCATTTCCTGCCGCCGGGAAAGTGCCGTCAGCCGATCCGTTTCATCGCGGCTCAGGCGGGCGAAGGCTTCACCATCGTGAAAGCTGTCGCCCAGCGCCAGCAGCCGGGCCGGACGGTATTTCGCCACCAGCCCCTCCAGCAGGGTCAGCGTCGCGGCGCTGTCATAGGGCGGCAACAGCCCGTGGCCCCGGCGCGCCATGGCCGATCCCTTCTCGAAGTGCAGGTCGGAGACAATCAGCATCCGCTCGGCGGGCCACCAGAGTGCCGCTGTCGGATCGGGGTGCAGCCGGGCACCATTCACCACCATCGCCCCATCCGTCACAGCAGCACCGAAGCTTCTGCCATCAGGTCGTCGGCGGCCTCCGCCAGGATATCCTCCATGGCCATGCCGAGCACCGGTTCCTTCCCGATCTCCAGCATGACCGGGACAGCCAGCGGGGAAATGCGCTCCAGCCTGCGGGTGACGATGCGGCCCTGCACCCGGACCAGCATGTCCCCCAGCCGCCGCACGTCCAGCAGCCCGGTCGCCGCATCCTCCCATGTCGCGCGCAGCAGGATGTGGTCGGGTTCATGGTCGCGCAGCACGTCGTAGATCAGGTCCGAGGAGATGGTCATCTGTCGCCCGGACTTCTCCTGCCCCGGAAAGCGCCGCTCGATCAGGCCGGCGATGGTGGCGACATTGCGGAAGGTCCGTTTCATCAGGATGGATTCATTCAGCCAGGCATCCAGATCGTCCCCCAGCATGTCCGGCGCCAGCAGCGCATCCACGTCCGTCACCGGGCGCAGCGACCAGACCGCCATGGCGTAGTCATTGGCGACGAAACCCATCGGGCGCAGGCCCAGCCGTTCCATCCGCCGGGTCAGCAGCATGCCCAGGGTCTGGTGCGCCAGCCGCCCCTCGAACGGGTAAGCCACCAGATAATGCTTCCTGGCGCGCGGGAACATTTCCACCAGCAGTTCGTCCGGGCGCGGCAGGATGGAGCGCCAGCTCTGCAGGCCCAGCCAGTCGCGGGTCTGCGGCGACAGGCCCGGATGCTGCCCCGGATCGGCCAGGATGGCGCGCACCTTGTCGGCCAGAAAGGTGGAGAGCGGGAACTTGCCGCCCTGGTAGCTGGGAACACTGGCCTCCTCCCCCGGCGCACGCACGACGATGGCCGTGGTTTCCTGCACCGACTGGAAGCGCACGATCTCACCCGCGAAGACGAAGGTGTCACCGGGTTTCAGTTGCTCGATGAAATATTCCTCGATCTCGCCGAGGTTCCGCCCGCCACGCAGCCGCACCTTCAGCATCGGCGCCTCGACGATGGTGCCGACATTCATGCGGTACTGCTGCGCCACGCGCGGGTTCGCCACGCGCCACAGGCCCTCCACGGTCTGCCGCAGCCGGTGATAGCGCTCGTAGCGTTTCAGCGAATAGCCGCCGGTGGCGACGAAATCGATCACCCGGTCGAAGGTCTCCCGGTCCAGCGTGCGATAGGGTTCGGTGGAGGTGACTTCGGTGAAGAGGTCATCGGCATCGAAGGGCGCGCCACAGGCGACCCCCAGCACATGCTGCGCCAGCACATCCAGCGCGCCGTCACGGGCAGGCGGCGCATCCACCTGCCCCTCCGCCAGCGCCTCCAGTGCCGCCAGACATTCCAGTTCCTCGAACCGGTTCGCCGGGGCGAACATGGCCCTGCTGGGTTCGTCGAGGCGGTGGTTCGCGCGCCCGATGCGCTGCAGGGTCCGGGCCGCCCCCTTCGGCGCACCGATCTGGACCACCAGATCCACGTCGCCCCAGTCGATGCCGAGGTCCAGCGTGGAGGTGCAGACCACGGCCCGGAGTGCCCCGCGCGCCATGGCGGTTTCCACCTTGCGCCGGCGTTCCACATCCAGACTGCCGTGATGCAGCGCGATGGGGAGCACGTAATCGTTCACCCGCCAGAGCTCCTGAAACACCAGTTCCGCCTGGCTGCGGGTATTGACGAAGACGAGAACGGTACGGTGGTCGCGGATCGCCTGATAGACCTCCGGAATGACATGCCGTGCGGTGTGACCGGACCATGGGATCCTCCCCTCGGCCCGCAGGATGGTTACCTCCGGCTTCGGCCCGGGCGAACCGCGGACGATGGTGGCCGGTTCCTGTCCCAGCCCGACGAAACGGGCCAGCCGTTCCGGTTCCGCCACCGTCGCCGAAAGCCCGACCCGCCGATGGCCGGGCGAGATCGCCCTGAGCCGCGCCAGATCCAGCGCCAGCAGATCTCCGCGCCGCGTATCGGCGAAGGCATGAAGCTCATCGATGATGACGGCGCCAAGGTGCTGAAACATCTGCTTCGCCTCCCGCGCAGCCAGCAGCAGCGCGAGCTGTTCAGGCGTGGTCAGCAGGATGTTCGGCGGCGTCTTCTTCTGCCGCTGCCGCTTGGACTGCGGCGTATCGCCGGTGCGTGTCTCAAGCGTCACCGGCAGCGCCATCTCCCGGACAGGCGCATCGAGGTTCTGCGCGATGTCGTAGGTCAGCGCCTTCAGCGGTGAAACATAGAGCGTGTGGAGTCCTGGTCGGGGGGTGGCGGCCAGGTCGATCAGGCTGGGCAGGAAACCCGCCAGGGTCTTGCCGCCGCCCGTGGGCGCGATCAGCAGCGCATCATCGCCGCGCGCCGCGATCTCCGCCAGCCGCACCTGGTGCGGCCGCGCCTGCCAGCCCCGGCGGGCAAACCAGTCGTTGAAATGTCCGGGCAGGACATGCGTGGGCAGGGACGCGTCGTTCATCCGCCGATCCTAGCGCGGTCGGTGCGGATGTTCTGCTTTTATTCGGCAGCGTCACCGAGATAGTTGACGCAGATTCGCTGGGGCGCATCACCCTTCAGCGGCTCCCCGGTCATGCCGCACTTGGGCAAGGCCTCCGACTTCTTGCAGCCTGTTTCCGGCGCCAGATGGCGACAGCAGGCGACACAGACGCCAAAGGGCTTGGAGCCCAGTTCGATCTGCAGGCTGGCCATCAGACGGCCCAGGCCATCGACCATCAGCGCGGCAGTCCTGTCGTCCATGCTGCCGACAATGGTCTCGATGCAACGGACGGGATCGCGGGCAATCATCCGCTCCCCCTCCGCCGTCAGGTCGATCAGGCAGACGCGCTTGTCCCGGTCGCTCGGGGTGCGTGCGATCAGCCCCTTTGATTCGAGCGCAGAAACAGTCTGGGAGATCGTCCCCTTCGTCGCGCCGAGGAAATCGGCAACACCACCCGGCGTGCGCGAATAGCGGTTGGCCCGGTTCAGATACCGCAAGGCCTCCCACTGCGCCGGGTTGAGGCCGTCCACGTACTGCAGTTCCCGGGTCATGCGCCCCAGCCGGTCGATCAGTTCAGCGACGCGCGCCGCGTGATCAGGCGTCTCGCCCGTCATCGGATCGTCATTCTTCGCTGTTTCGCTGGAGCTCTGGCCGTCGTTCACGGTCATTTGGTTTCGACTCGAAAATTAATGCTTGTGGCTATCGAACACGCTGCATAAAGTATCGAGGCGAAACCAATTTGCCAAGAGGCAGTTCGGTCGCAGGCATGGCCTGCCCGGGGGACCAGGTTCTGGCGGACCTGGCGGGTGGGGCCGGAAAGACGGGTGACGACGATGATCCATGACAATTCAATGCAGTCGGTTCGGCAGGAACAGCAGTTCATTTCCACGGCGATGTCCGCGCCGCTGCTGTCGTTCGAGCATGAGCAGGATCTGGCGCTGCGCTGGCGCGACGAGGGCGACGAGCGCGCCCTGCACGAGCTGGTTTCCGCCTACATGCGCCTGGTGGTCTCGGTTGCGGGCCGCTTCCGCGCCTACGGACTGCCGCGCGCCGATCTGGTGCAGGAAGGCTGCGTCGGCCTGATGCAGGCTGCCGCGCGGTTCGAGCCGGAACGGGGCGTGCGCTTCTCCACCTACTCCACCTGGTGGATCCGTTCCTCCATGCAGGAATATGTCCTGCGCAACTGGTCCATCGTGCGGTCCGGCACCAGTGCGGCCCAGAAGGCACTGTTCTTCAACCTGCGGCGGCTGCGGGCACAGATCGACGGTGCCGGCGCGGTGAACCTGACCGAGGAAGCCCGCGACCAGATCTCCGAGAAGCTGAAGGTCTCGACGCGGGAAGTCGTGGCCATGGCCAACCGCCTGTCGGCCAAGGACCAGTCCCTCAACGCCCCGGCGGGTGAGGAAGGCTCCGACGAATGGGGCGACTTCCTGGTGGACGACCGCCCCTCGCCGGAAGAGGTGACCGTGACCGTGCGGGACAATGCCACCCGTGGCGTCTGGCTGAAGGAAGCGCTCTCCGACCTGAGCGACCGGGAGCAGCTCATCGTGCGGGAGCGGAAGCTGAACGACGAGAAGGTGACACTGGAGGAACTGGGCGTACAGCTCGGCGTGACCAAGGAACGTGTGCGCCAGATCGAGCACAAGGCACTGCAGAAGCTGTCGGATGGTGTGCTGCGGCGCGCCCGTGACGCAGCGGATGCAGGGCGTGGCGGCGATCAGCTCATCACGCTTTCAGATGAAATGGCCGCCTGAGACAGCGCGGCCTGACCCGAAGACCGGAGCAGAACATGAGTGAGAAGATCAGTGCCGGCAGCGCGATGCCGGCGATCAGCGTGCCGAAACTCGGCGGCGGAGAGCTTGATCTCGGCGGCAACGGTGCATGGCGCATGGTGATCGTGTATCGCGGCAAGCATTGCCCGATCTGCAAGCGCTATCTCAGTGGTATCGAGGCCCTGCAGGGCGAGATCGACGATCTGGGCCTGGAAGTGGTCGCGGTGTCCGGCGATTCGGAGGAACAGGCCCAGGCCGTGGCTGACGAGACCGGGGTGAAGATTCCGCTCGGCTATGGCCTGACCAAGGCACAGATGCAGCAGCTCGGCCTCTATGTCTCGACCCCGCGCCCGAACGAGACCGACCACGAATTTCCCGAACCCGGCATGTTCGTGGTCAACGATCAGGGTCAGGTGCAGATCGTCGACATCTCCAACGCGCCCTTCGCGCGGCCGGAGATCGCCAGCATCCTGCGTGGGATCAGGTTCATCCAGGAAAAGGGCTATCCCATTCGCGGGACCGCCTGACACGCGTTATCAGACTCGTGGACGACCGACAGGGGGCGGACAACGCCCCCTGTTTTCGTTTGCGCGGAAAGACCCGGCCCCCGATGCTGACCCGACCGATACAGGAGACTGAAGAATGACCAGCAGAGAACCAACCCTGCGTCCAGCCCCCATGCCCTCCGACTGCAACGCCAACGGCGACATCTTCGGTGGCTGGGTGCTGTCGCAGATGGACATGGCCGGCGGCATCGCCGCCTCCCGCCATCTGAACAGCCGCTGCGTCACCCGCGCGATCGAGGCCATGACGTTCGAGGCCCCGATCCGGGTCGGCGACGTGGTCTCGCTGTTCACCGACATCAAGCGGGTGGGACGGACCTCCGTCACCGTGCATATCGAGACCATCGTGCATCGCAAGTTCGGCACGGAGACCGTCAAGGTGACCGAAGGCGATTTCGTCTTTGTCGCCATCGATGACGAGGGCCACCCGACCGAACATGGTGTCGCGCCGGAACAGGGCCCGGCCCGATGATCCGCATCGAGCATGAGGGGGCGGTCGCCAGCATCGTCCTCGACCGGGCGGAGAGCCGCAATGCCATGACCGCCGGCATGATGGCCGACATCGCCCGGGCCGTTGACGACATTTCCCGTGACACTCAGGTCCGCTGCCTCGCCGTCCGCGGGGAGGGGGAGCATTTCTGCGCCGGGCGCGACCTGACCCAGGGGGAGGACCGCAATCTCGGTCCCGCCGTGGAACGCTACGAGGCCTGGACGGAAGTCTTCCGCCGCCTCGATCGGCTCGCCATCCCCTCCGTCGCCGTGGTCCAGGGGTATGCGGTGGCCGGTGGTTTCACGCTGGCCATGGGCTGTGATTTCGTGATTGCCGAGCGCTCGGCGCAGTTCGGCGTGCTGGAGATGCGCTCCGGCTTTCCCGCCGCCGTCAACACGCCGCTGCTGGCGCAGCTTGTCGGCTCCCGCCTGGGGCTGGAGATGCTGCTGTTCGGAGAGATGATCGACGCGGCACGGCTGTATGAGATGGGTCTGGTGAACCGCCTTGCCGACGGGCCGGAAGAGCTGGAGCGGGTGGCGGCGCGCTTCATTGCCCGGGCGGCGGCGCTCAACCCGGAAGGTGTCAAGCTGACCAAGGCCCTGCATCGCGCCGCGCGGGCCATGCCCAGGGACGATGCACTGGCCATGGGCACCCAGTTGAACGCCCTGATCGCAACGTCCGGCACCTTCGACGCGGCGGCAGAGAAATTCCGCAAGCGCGAGACCGGTTGACGTAGGGGAATATGCAGCTACCGGACAGTAAGTCTGTTGCATTACATATCAACAGGAAAATGCTCCAAGGCTGTATCAAATAATGACTGGCGGATTCACCAATGAAATCCACAAGGTAACGACGCCTTTCCCTCAAGGACAACAATACTGACCCGAATTAATTGCTTGATTTGAGCACTCATGATTGTCCGCGAGGTATGCCTGAACTACAATCATCCGTGAATAGTCTTGATCAACCTGGCCCGCATGGAGGGCCGCTCTGCACGTATCCGGCCCTGGACAGGAAACCGCTGCCACGATCTCAATGGCCTGACCGACAGAACAGCGCTCCAGCGGACCCCATTGAGGAGGTTCATGGAATGCTTGTTTCAACCCTGCTGCATGCCAAGGGTGGTGATGTTGCCACCGTGCGTCCCGACGCTTCCGTCGAGAGTGTTGTCGGGCGCCTGAAGACCGAGCGCGTGGGTGCCCTGGTGGTGTCCGACGATGGTCACCGCATCAACGGCATCGTCTCCGAACGCGACGTGGTCCGCGCCCTTGCCACGCATGGCTGCGACGCGCTGGAGCGTACCGCCGCGGACATCATGACCGGTGACGTGATCACCTGCGATCAGTCCGACGCCGTGGCCGACCTGATGCGGATGATGACGGAACACCGCATCCGCCATCTGCCGGTCGTGGAGGCGAACGTGCTCTGTGGCATCATCTCCATCGGCGACATCGTCAAGAACCGGGTCGACGAGTTGCAGCATGAAGCGGACGCGATGCGGGAGTACATCCGTACCGGCTGAAGTCGCGGCCCGCGTTCCGCCGCTGAAAATGTCCGTCAGGACCGGACGGCGGGCACGGGTGACACAGCTTTGCCGCAATGCCACCTTGTGCTCGCCTGACTCGCCCGCCGATAATGAGCGCTGACATTCAACGCAGTGCAGGTGATGGTCTGATGAGAATGCTGATGAATCTTGCGGCGGCAACTGCCGTGTCGGCCATGGTGCTTGCCGGGCCGGCGGCGGCCCAGAAATCGGCAGACCCGGCGCAGGACGCTGAAGTTATCAAGGTCTATGACGCGGGCACCCTGAAGCCTGCCGACATTCGCGCCTGCCTGCGCCAGGACCAGCGCCTGGGTGACCTGGAGAAGCGCCTCACCGACTACCAGGCCAGCATGACCGCGCACCGCAGCCGCATTACCGCGCTGGAAAAGGAGCTCGACCGCCGTCGCAAGCAGATCGACGGCACCGACCCCGCCGCCGTGAAGGAATACAACGCCCGGGTGGAGCGGCACCGGACCATGATCGACACCTACAACGAAGAGATGCTGCCGACCCTGGACCGTCGCCGCGATCAGCTGAACCAGCTGGTCAAGGACTACAACGCCGCCTGCGCCGACAAGAGCTACTTCGAGGACGACTGGCAGGCCGCGCTCGCCGAACTCGGCATGAAGGACCCGCGCCCGTCAAAGAGCGGCGGCAAGTAGCCCGAACCGGCTGCGGATGGACTGAACCCCCGACCCGGAAAGCCCCTCAGATGAAGGTCGCGTCGGTCGGCAGGCCGAAGAGCACCCGACCGGTCAGTTCATAGGTCGAGCCATTGACCATCATGTGCTGCGTCATGGTGTGTGCATCCCGGAAACGACGCTGCAGCGGCGACGACAGGAAGACCGAGTCGCCACCGGCAATGTCGTACATCGATCGCGCCACATCGGCGGAGGTCCGGGTCGCGTGGGTCGCCGCCAGCCGCAGCCCGGCGCGGGTCTCCGTGCCGAGATCATTGCCTGCCTCGGCCTCGGCCCATGCCTTTCCGACCACATCCTCGACGAAGGCCAGCGCACCGCTGAGGCTTGCGGTGGCGCGTGCCAGGTCGGCCTGCGCCATGCCGCGTTCGGCCAGTGTGCGCCGTCCGCCCGTCGGCTTCTTCGTCGCGGCCAGCGCCACCAGGTCATCCACGGCTGCCGCCGCATTGCCCAGCGCCACCGCCGCGATGCCAAGCGCCAGCAGGCCGAAGGTGGGAAAGCGGTAGAGCGGGCCATCCGCCGTCGCCGTATCGTGCATCAGCGATACCGAATGGCTGGCGGGGACGAACAGATCCGTCACCTGCATGTCACCCGACCCGGTCCCCGCCAGTCCGGTGGAATGCCAGGTGTCGAGCAGTTCCGCCTCCGCCGCCGGAAAGATCACCATGCGTGAATCGGGCATGCCGTTGTCCAGCAGCATCGGCTTGCCGTCCGCCATGATCACGGCACCGCCTGCCAGCCAGGTACAGTTGGCGGAACCGGAGGCCCAGGCCCAGCGCCCGTTGACGCGATAGCCGTCACCCTCCACGACCGCGCGGCCCATGGGGGCGAAGACACCGCCGAAGATGCCGTCTCGCGCGCCATAGATGTGCTGCGCCACGGACGGTTCCAGGAACCCTGCCTTGTAGGCGGAGGTGGCGGCAATCATCGTGCACCAGCCTGCGGCAGCGTCGGCGGCCCCGACCTGGCGCATCATCGACAGTGCCGTGGCCGCATCGCATTCCAGACCACCGATGGCCCGGGGCACCATCATGTGGAACAGGCCCGCGCGGGCCATCTTCGCCGCCAGATCGGCGGGCAGACGGCGCGCCTTCTCGGTCTCCGGCGCCCGTGTGGCAATCTCCGGCAGCAGTGCCGCAACGTCGGTTTGCAGGGTCATGACGTGTCCTTCGGAAAATCATCGGGATCCGGGGCAAGCCGGACGAGCCGCCGACCGGTATTCTCCCCGCGAAACAGGCCGGCAAAGGCCTCCGGTGTCGCCTCAAGCCCGCCGGGCAGCACTTCCCAGCGGCCTGCCAGTTCGCCGCGCACCATGTGGTCGGCCATGGCCGTCTCCGCCGCGCCCCAGTTGGGCAGGTCATCGAAGACAACCAGACCCTGCATCATCAGCCGGTGGGTGATGAAGGCGCGGGTATTGCGAATGCCCGCCACCGCCGATTCGTCACTGTTGTAGGCATCCACCTGCCCGGACACGACGATGCGCCCGTTCTGCCGCATCAGCGGAATGACCTGGTCGATCATCGCATTGCCGACATTGTCGAACAGGACATCGACGCCCTTCGGTGCGGCAGCGGCGATGGCCGCAGACAGATCGCCGGTCGCCTTGTAGTCGATGGCGGCATCGAACTGCGCCACACCGGTCATCCAGTCACACTTGGCCTGTCCTCCGGCGACCCCGATCACGGTGCAGCCATGCAGGCGCGCAAGCTGCCCCGCTGCGGAACCGACGGCCCCGGCGGCCGAGGTCACCACCACGGTCTCCCCCGCCTTCAGGCTGGCGACCCGGTGCAGACCGAACCACGCGGTCATGCCGGAAACCCCCAGTACGCCAAGCCAGGTAGCCAGTGGCAGGCGGCGGTCTGTGATGCGCCGCACGAAGCCGCGCGGATCGCCGATCACATGCTCGGCCCAGCCGTCGGCGAGCGAGACGATCTCCCCCGGCGCGAAGTCCGGGTGACGGCTCTCGATGATCTCGCCGATCGAGAATGCCCCGACGGTGGCCCCGAGCTTCAGCGGCGGGATGTAGCTGGGCTTGCCCGACAGGCGGGAACGGGTGCCGGGATCGACCGAGATCAGGATATTGCGCACCAGGAACTGGCCCGCGCGCGGTTCCGGCATTGGCGCTTCCTCGATGCGGAAGTCTTCGGCGACGGGCGGCCCGTCGCAGAAGCGGGCGAGCACGATACGGCGGGTCGTGGCGGTCATGATGCTGCCCCCGTCAGAGTGCGACGCACCGCATCCTGCCAGCCGCGATAGCGGGCGTCGCGCACCGCCGCCGCCTGTTTCGGTGCAAAGCGGCGGTCCAGTTTCCAGGTCTCGGCGAACCGGTCAGGCTCCGGATAGAAACCGGCATCGAGCCCGGCCAGATAGGCGGCACCCAGTGCCGTGGTCTCCAGCACCGTCGGGCGGTCCACCTCCACCCCCAGCGTGTCGGCAAGGCACTGCATGGTCCAGTCGGAGGCCACCATGCCGCCATCGACCCGCAGCACCGTGTCCGCCTCCTCGCTGGCCGGCCAGTCCTTGCGCATTGCCTCCAGCAGATCACGGGTCTGGTAGCAGACGGATTCCAGTGCCGCGCGCGCCAGCTCCGCCGGGCCGGTATTGCGGGTCATGCCATAGAGGGCACCGCGCGCGTCCGCATCCCAGTGCGGTGCGCCGAGGCCGGTGAAGGCAGGCACCAGATAGACGGCCTGCGCCGGGTCCGCCTTCTCCGCCAGCACGCCGCTCTCCGACGCCTTGCCGATGATGCCCAGACCGTCGCGCAGCCATTGCACCGCCGCCCCGGCCACGAAGATCGAGCCTTCGAGAGCGTAGGTCCTCTGCCCCCCAAGCTGATAGGCCACCGTGGTCAGCAGCCGGTTCCTCGAAGCCACCGGCGCGTCACCGGTATTGAGCAGGGCGAAGCAGCCGGTGCCATAGGTCGATTTCATCATGCCGGGCTGAAAACATCCCTGCCCCACCGTTGCGGCCTGCTGGTCCCCCGCGATACCGCGCACGGGAATGGCGCGCCCGAACAGGTCCGGATCGGTCTCGCCGAAGAGACCCGACGAATCCTTCACATCCGGCAGCATCGCGGCAGGCACCCGGATCAGGTCGAGCAGTTCACGGGCAAAGGCCCCTTCGTGAATGTCGTAGAGCAGGGTGCGGGAGGCATTGGTGGCGTCGGTCGCATGGATCCGCCCGCCGGTCAGCCGCCAGAGGATGAAGCTGTCGACCGTCCCGAAGGCAAGCTCGCCCGCCTCCGCCCGCTGCCGCGCGCCCTCCACGTGATCCAGGATCCACGCCACCTTGGTGCCGGAGAAATAGGGGTCGAGCAGCAGGCCGGTACGGGCCGCGACCGTCGCCTCATGCCCCGCCGCCTTCAGTTCCGCACAGCGGTCTGCCGTGCGCCGGTCCTGCCAGACGATGGCCCTGTGGATCGCCCTGCCCGTCGCCCGGTCCCAGACGACGGTGGTCTCCCGCTGGTTGGTGATGCCGATCGCGGCAACATCCGCAGCCTCCACCCCCGCCAGTTTCAGAGCCTTGCGACAGGTCTCCAGGGTGGTGGACCAGAGATCCTCCGCCTCATGCTCGACCCAGCCGGAAGCCGGAAAATGCTGCGGGAACTCGGACTGCGCCAGGGCGACAACGCTCATGTCCCGGTCGAACAGGATGGCACGACTGGATGTCGTCCCCTGATCGATGGCCAGAATGTACGTCCCCATCCGCTATTCCCCCCACGCCCAGAACCGGATCGGCAGAGTGTCCTTCAGTTGCGCCACCCGGTCCAGCAGGGCATCCCGCGTCAGCAGGCCGGTCTGGGTATCGATGTGGCCGACGACGGAGGCGGCATTGATGGCGGCCGCGCGCAGGGCATCCTCCACGGGCAGGCCCTGGCAGGTAAGCGCGGCAAAAGTCGAACCGAAGGCGTCACCTGCACCTGCGGTGCCCGCCACCTCGACCTCCAGCACAGGACAGTGATGCAAACCGGCGCTGTCAGCCAGGTAGGATCCATCCCGCCCGGCGGTGACCAGCACCCTGCCAGGCCCCTTCGACAGGATGGCCTGGAAGAAGGCGCGGGCCGACATCTGGAACCCGCCCGAGGCAAAGCCGCGCCCGACCAGTGAATAGGGTGGCTCGCCCGCGTCGAGCGGCAGCGCAGGCCCCCCCTCCCCGAACTCGGCGATCAGGGACGGGACCAGCGCATCCCCTTCCGCACGGTTGATGGAGAGGATGCCGACACCGTCGAGGCAGCCGTAGAATGCGTCCTGTCGCGCCGTGAGCTGACGCAGGCCGGGATTGGTCGCCACCATGGCCCCGGCGGCACCCGCCCGGCGCACCAGATCGCCGAAACAGGCGGCAGACTCGTTAGAAAGGCCGGAGATATAGACCAGGTCCATCGCGAAGGCATCATCGCGCAGGTCCGCCGTCTGCAGCAGGGTATTGGCCCCGCGAAACGTGAAGATCGCGGCATTGCGGTCATGCGCCGCGACCATGACCGATGCGCCCGTAGGCAGGCGTCCGTCCCGCACGGCGAAGCGGGTGGAAACCCCCTCGTCCGCAAGCCGCGCCAGAATCTGGTCTGCCCTGGCATCCTTGCCCAGCTTCACCAGGGTCGCCGTATCAAGCCCCAGACGCGCCATGGAGACCGCAGCATTCACCGCGCCGCCGCCACAATGGGCGGAGATGTCCCGCGCCTCCGTCTTGCGGCCTTCCTCCAGCAGCAGGAAGCCGGTGTCGGCATTGGCAAGACCCATGCGCTCGATTCGGTCACTGTCGATCAGCGCGATGGTGTCGATCATCGCGCCGCCAACGGTCAGTGCCTTCATTGCTGCTGCCCTCCCGACCGGCGAATCCGGCAACTGTCACCTTGCCAAACGGCAGGACAGGGCGGCAAGCGATCAGACCAGACTGATATCAGCCAGAACCGGAACGGCACCGGAGAGGTCGGCAATGGCGACATAGCCCGCCTGATCCACGTCCGGATCGAAGATCAGGTGGGTCCCGTCGAAGACCAGGGTTGCGCCCGCGGCGACACCGATGGCATTGGTGCCGTCGTAGGCACCGACGGTCTGCGCCAGTCCGGGATTGCCAAATGCGGCACTGGCGAACTCGAGCAGATCGACACCGGTCCCGAAGTCACTGATGACATCCACAGCCGCACCGACGTTCGCGATCGTGTCGTTCACCGCGACCTCGGTCCCGTCGGTCAGCGCCTGAAAGACAAACCGGTCACTGCCCGTGCCACCATTCATGGTATCGACACCCGCACCGCCGATCAGGCTGTCACTGCCTGCCGCGCCTCTGAGGTCGTCATTGTCGGCATTGCCGATCAGCGTGTCGGAACCTGCCTCACCGCGCAGGCTGTCGTTGCCTGCGCCGCCCTCGACGCTGTCGTTGCCATCGCCGGTGAAGGCAAGGTCGGCGCCATCACCGCCAAACACGATATCCACCACATTGATTCCCGCCGGGGTGTCGAAGCGGTCGTCTCCCGCGCCCAGGGTGAAGGTCATGTCCACGGATCCACCACCCACCGAGTCAGCGAAATCCGAGCCGATGAAGGCCTCGATACTTGCGAAGCTGTCGCCGTTGGCGTCGCCCGCCAGCCCACCGGCTGCCGTGTTGCTGAAATCGCCCGCTATGCCCGGCCCGTCCGTGTTCGCGAAGGCGAAGGCCACACCTGCGCCAGCCCCGGCGAAGGAGGCCGTGTCGGTCCCCGCACCACCCTGAAGCTGATCGGCACCGGCACCGCCCTCCAGCACGTCGTCACCGGAATCGCCGGTAAGCTGGTCCGCTCCGGCACCTCCGCTGAGGCTGTCGCGACCGCCATCACCCGACAGTTGGTCCGCGCCGTCACCGCCGAACAGGCTGTCCGCGCCATCACCGCCGACAAGCGTGTCGGTCCCTCCGGCCCCGGTCAGCGTGTCATCCCCGTCCTCGCCGTGCAGCACGTTGGCGTTCCCGTCACCGGTGAGGGAATCATCATTGCTGGAGCCGAAGACGTTCTCGATATTGGCAAAGGTATCGCCATCGGCGTCACCTCCGGTGCCCGTGCCGGCAGTCAGATCGACGCTCACGCCGGCCGCCGAGCCCTGGAAACTGGCCGCATCCGTGCCCGCGCCGCCGTCCAGCGTATCGGAATCCTCGCCTCCGCGCAGGGTGTCGTCACCCGCGCCACCGGACAGCGCATTCTCGTCATCGTCGCCGATCAGGTCGTCATTGCCGGAGCCGCCGACGACATTCTCGATCTCGTTGAGGTCATCATTTCCGATCTCCGCGCCCGTGGCACGCCTTGCGCTCAGGTCCACCGTCACGGACTGGGTCGCACTGTCATAGCGGACCACGTCAGTACCGTCGCCGCCGTCAAGCGTGTCGTCGCCGCCGCCGGTACCGCCGACTAGCGTGTCATCACCATCGCGCCCGGCGAGGCGATTGTCGCCGTTGTCGCCCGTGATGCTGTCCCCGAAATCCGAGCCCAGCACGTTCTCGATACCGTTCAGCGCATCCGTCGCGCCATTCAGGTCGGTCGCGACACCCGTGAGCAGGCTGACCGTGACACCGACCGAATTGTCCTCGAAGGATATCGAGTCGTCGCCGGCACCCCCGATCACCTGATCATCACCATCGCCGGGTGCCAGCAGGTCGTTGCCGTTGCCACCATCCAGCGTGTCGCTGCCGTCGCGGCCATCCAGGCGGTTGCCGCCGTCATCCCCGGTCAGGGTGTCATTGAAGTCGCTGCCGATCACGTTCTCTATGCCCTGCAGCGTATCCGACGCCGCATCGCCGCCGGCCGTCGCTCCGGTTGCGAGATCAACGGACACCGCCTCACCGGAGCCGCCATAGTCGGCGACATCGATGCCGGGACCACCCTCCAGCCGGTCAGCGCCGGGACCGCCGATCAGCCGGTCATCGCCGTCACCGCCCTGAAGCAGATCCGTGCCGGGTCCGCCATCGAGCGTGTCATCGCCCGGGCCTGCCGCGATGGTGTCCTTGCCGATTCCGCCGGAAAAGTTCTCGCCGCCGTTGCCACCATTGATGAGCTCGTCATCGTCGTCAGCGGGAAACGGGTCGTCGTCATCCCCCGGCCGGTCGTCATCATCCCGCCGTGGCCGGGAACGCCGCCCCCGGGGGGAGGCACGATCCAGCAACGCGAGGACGTCACCGAAAAGGTCCTCATCATCATCGTCGCGCACCCTGTCCCGCGGTGGCGGGGGGGGATTCTCTTCAGCAGGTTCCCCCGTCTCCTCGGCAATCTCCTCCTCGACCTCTTCCGCGTCGTCGTCGTCATCATCGAGTTCGGCACGCTTCGCCGGTGTGGATTCCTCAACCGTTTCCTGTTCCGGGATCGCGCCCCTGGCGACATTGCCGATCTCTGGCACCTGCCCCCCGCGATCATCGGTATTCCTGTCCGGCGCCAGTCTGAACATCTGCTTCAGATGACCGGGATCCCCGAAACCCGACTGTTGCTGGAAGGCCAGCAGGGCCGCAAACCTTTCCGCGATGCTCGCCACGGGCTGTACCTGAGGGGCGAGGGGGTTCGCGCCCGTGGCCACGCTGGTGCCATCAAAGGCCCGTTCCAGCAGCACGGACCCCTGAGCGCCGGTCACCGCGACCTTGCCGACCCTGCCATCCTCTTCCGGCAAAAGAACAATTTCAGTATCGGCCATGGTGAGTCACATCCCGCGAGTGCATTCCGGGGCCCCACAACCTGGAAATGAACAGATCATCTGAGCCCCGACCAGTGATAATGCAGGTTCCGCGCCAGTGTTTGAAGAGGAAACCGGCGCGGGTTACGTCACGTTACATTTCGAAACCGCGGCCAGCGGCGCTCGCCCGCCCCGATCCACCGCAGGAAACGCCCGTCCCGGTCTCAGTCGACCGTCAGGATCATCTTGCCGATCACGCCGCGGCTGGAGATGACATCCAGGGCGGCAACGGCCTCTGTCAGCGGCATGGTCTGGTGAACGGTAGGGCGCAGCTTGCCCTCCGCCGCGAGGGCCAGCATGGCCTTGATCATCCGGGCGCTTGCCGCCGGATCACGGCGGGCATATTCCCCGGCACGGACACCGATCAGGGAGCAGCTCTTCAGCAGGGCATAGTTCGCCGGGACATCGGGAATGGTGCCGGAGGCAAAACCGATCACCAGCAGCCGCCCACCCCAGGCAATGCACCGCATCGACTGGAACAGCACATCACCACCGACCGGGTCATAGACGACATCGACCCCCTGCCCGTCCGTGATCTCCAGAACCCTGTCACGGAAGGTCTCATGGCGGTGGTCGATGACATGTGCCGCCCCCTTTTCCGCCACGGCGGCAGCCTTTTCGTCACTGCCGACGACGGCGATGACTTCGGCACCCAGCGCCACGCCCAGCTCGACCGCGGCCAGGCCGACCCCACCGGCGGCCCCATGGACCAGCAGGGTCTCGCCGGCCTGCAGGCCGCCGCGTTCGACCAGCGCGACCCAGGCGGTGCAGTAGGCCGACCAGAACGCTGCCCCCTCCGCGAAGTTCCATGCCTGCGGCAACCTGATCGCCCAGGCGGCGGGCAGCGTGGTTTCCTCGGCATACATGCCGTTCTTGGCGTGGATGACGACCCGGTCGCCGGGGCTGAACTGCGTCACGTCCGACCCGACCTCCAGCACCTCGCCCGCGCCTTCCATGCCCGGGATGAAGGGCAGCGGCGGCTTGTGCTGGTACTTGCCCGCGATCATCAGGATATCCGGGAAATTGAGACCGGCGGCGCGGATGCGCACGCGGATCTCCTCCGGTCCCGGCGGAACAGAGGGCTTCTCTTCCATCCGCATGATGTCCGGCGTACCCAGTTCGTTGACGACAAGTGCGCGCATTGCGGTTCCCTCCCCAGGGGGTCGGCAGCGACAGGCTGTCGCCACTGACGGTCAGTTGATTGGCCTTGTGTCCCACAGGCCCTAAACAGATGTATATCGGCTGGGTCACGGGCCCACGATAGCAACAGGTCGGGAAGCAGGCGAGATATGGCAGCAGAGATCAGCTTTGCATGGGCTGCAGTTGGCGGGTTCGTGTCGTTCCTCAGCCCCTGTGTGCTGCCCCTTGTCCCCGCCTACCTGAGCTACATGGCCGGGACCAACTTCGACGAGATGAACGAGAAGGCAGGCAAGGACCCGGCCCTGACGCGCCGCGTGGTGCTGATGGCCGTCTTCTTCGTGCTCGGCTTTACCACTGTCTTCGTGGCTCTCGGCGCCTCCGCCAGCGCGATCAACGAACTGATACGCCCCTGGATGGACGTGCTGGCCAAGGTCGCGGGCGTGGTCATCGTGCTGTTCGGCCTGCACATGATCGGTCTGCTGCGGATCGGCCTGTTCTATCGGGAAGCCCGCTTCGCCGCCGGCACGAAGAACCTGAAGGCTCCCGGCGCCTATCTGCTCGGCATGGCCTTCGGCTTCGGCTGGACCCCCTGCATCGGTCCGATCCTCGCCACCATCCTTGCCCTGGCGGCGAGTGAGCAGAATGTCGCCACCGGCGCGGCGCTGCTGGCGGTCTATGCCCTGGGGCTCGGCATCCCGTTCCTGCTGGCGGCGCTGGCGGTCCGCGCCTTCATGGGCTTCCTGGTCCGCTTTCGCCGCCATCTGCACAAGGTGGAGGTCGGCACCGGCCTGCTGCTGATCGTGACCGGTGTGCTGATCTTCACCAACCAGTTGCAGATCCTCGCGATCTGGCTGCTGGAGCTGTTTCCGGGACTGGCGACGATCGGCTGAGGCTGTAGGATGCGGCCCGGTACAGAAACCTGAAACACGAAGGCCCACGCCATGCCCAGCCCCCTCGACGGTCCCCGTCACCCGCAGGCGCGCGGTGACCGGCCGAAACAGCTTGTCGTGCTGCTGCATGGCTATGGCGCGGACGGTCAGGACCTGATCGGGCTGGCCCCCTATCTGGCGCGCAGCCTGCCCGATGCGGCCTTCGTCGCCCCCAATGCCCCGGAGCCCTGTGACATGTCCCCCATGGGCCGTCAGTGGTTCGCCATCGATCTCGATGACCCTGCCCGCGCCAGTGGCGACCCGAAGCAGATGGTCGAGCGCTATGGCGCCATGGGCAGCCGCGCCGACCAGGTCGCGCCGATGCTGCACGCATTCCTGGATCAGGAGCGGGACAGTCATGGACTGCAGGACCGGGACGTGGCCCTGATCGGTTTCAGCCAGGGCACGATGCTGTCATTGCATGTCGGCCTGCGCCGGGCGGCGCCCCTGGCGGGTATCGTCGGTTTCTCCGGTGCCCTGCTGGGCGGCGAGACGCTGGCGCAGGAGATCACCTCCGCCGCACCGGTCCAGCTGATCCACGGCGATCACGACGACATGGTTCCGGCCCTGGCGATGTTTCATGCGGCCGGCGCACTGGGCCACGCGGGCCTGCCGGTCGGGTTTCACGTCAGCGCCGGCACCGGTCACGGCATCGCCCCGGACGGGATCGAGGTCGCCACCTCGTTCCTGACCAGTGTCTTCAGTGGCAGGCTGACAGCAACCGCAGGCATCTCCACCGCGCTCTGAGGCGCGCTGTCAGTTCGCGGGCAGCGGCCAGCGGTCGATGAACTGCTGCACATCCGGCTCCAGCTCGACCTGCAGGGTCTTCAGCACCCGCACGATGGCGCAGTAAAAGGCGATGGCGGCCGTCAGCTCGATCATCTTCTCCTTGCCGAACACCGGGAACAGGGCATCCCAGGTGGCGTCGGTCATGGCACCGTCCTGCGTCACCTCCCGCGCGGCGGCGATCACCTGCTTCGCGACCGGCTCCAGATCCGTCTCCGCGCCCTCCAGCTCCGCGATCAGCCGCTCGATATCCGCGTCGGTGACACCGAACTGATAGCCCAGTTCGATGTGATGTGCCCATTCGTAGGCCGCACGCTCCACATAGCCCACCGTCAGGATCGCGAGCTCCCTGAGGCGGGTATCCAGTGCCGAATCGAAGCGCAGCCAGAGGCCCATCTGACTGAACCCCCGCGCCGCGCCCGGCACATGGCCCAGGGCATAGTAGATATTGACGTCACGCTGCAGCACATCGCGATTGCTGTCGTTTGCGTCTGCGGCGGTCAGCAGCGGGATTCGGGCCATGGTCGGGATGCTCCGTCAGTCAGGTAAAGAATATTTCGGCAGGCAGGGATGCAGGGCGGACTACTTGATGCGGGTCCAGGTCTGCTCCTGACAGAGGAACAGCACGCAGCCCTCGACTTCCAGCGTGTTGGCGTCCTTCGACAGCATGTTGGAATCATAGGTTTTGCCGCTTTCCGGATCGTAGATCTCGCCATCTTCCCAGACGCCGGGCGCCTCCTTCTCGAAGCCCCGGATCATCTGCAGGCCGATGATCGGATTGTCGTGGTTGGCCTCGTCGGGATTGTTGATGTCACGTTTCGGCGTACCGTCCTTGCGGTTCGGTTCCTTCAGCCAGATGATCGTGCCGCACATGGAATTCTCGCAGGGTGCGATCTCGATGTGGGCGCCGCCATTCTCTGTCAGCCAGACACCTTCCACAGGATCGGACGCGGCAAGGGCCGACGCCGAGTAGAGCGATAGAGCCGAAAGTGCGAAAAGCATCTTCAAGGTGCGCATCGAATTCTCCGTTGCTGGGCGAATGCCGGGGACAGGTCGCCAGACATGTCCCGCGTTCTGCTGTGCAGGGGTCAATATAGTCGTGACACCACAGCGGCTGAAAGCATCAACCTTCATCGACGCCGCCGTTGACACCATCGTCCCCGGCCAGGACCGCGATGACGAGATCACGACTGACATGACGCTTCTGCTGACCCAGCGCTGCGCGATCCAGTCGGGCAACGATTGCCTGCACGCCGGCAAAGGATCGATCCATGCGCGGCAGCAGGTAGGCATAGGCGGACGGGGTCAGATCAAGCTGGCGATCACTGGCATACTTCAGCAGCAGCGCGGAAAGCAGGCTGTCGTCAGGCTGGCGGATCTCCACTGCCGGGGCCGTGGCAAGCCGGGACGAAAGGTCCGGCAGGCCATGTGTCCAGTTTGCCGGCGGTGTGCGTGCGGCGAACAGCAGATGCGCCCCCGCCTCCCGCTGCATGTTGTAGAGATGCAGGAACGGCTCCGGCTGCACCATGGCATCGGCGCGGTCGATGGCGACCGGCGTGCCGGCCAGGTCGTGCGCCGCCTCCAGCGTCAGGTCGGGACCCTGCAGCAGCACGCCCTCGCTCGCCGCCACCCAGATGTGCAGCAGGTGCGTCTTGCCCGCCCCTGCGGGGCCATGCAGCGCAAGTGCCGGACCGGGCCAGTCAGGCCAGTTGCTGATCCATGACAGGGCATCGGCGTTGCACGGCGCGGGCATGAAGTCCTCGCGCCCGTATCGCGGGGCCAGTTCAAGGGCGAGCGGTTGCTGGGTCGGGCGCTTCATGTCTCCGGCGTCTTGCCGCCCTCTTCCGCGTTCGCAGGGTCATAGAAGTGACTGCGCAGGTACTGGTCGAGGCCGAAGCGGACGAGCACACCGATCACGGCACTGACCGGCAGCGCCAGCAGCATCCCGACGAAACCGAACAGCACCCCGCCAGCCAGCACACCGAACATGACCCAGACCGGATGCAGGCCGATGCGGTCACCAACCAGTTTCGGCGTCAGGACATAGCCTTCCGCCACCTGTCCGATGACATAGATGGCCAGCACGATGGCCACCCGCGCCATGTCATCGGGCCAGAACTGCAGGATCGCCAGACCGATGGAGGTGATGGCACCAAAGATCGCGCCGACGAAGGGAATGAACGACAGCGCACCGGAAAGCAGGCCGATCAGGAAGCCGAAGCTGAGCCCGGAAAGGCTGAGGGTGGTCGAATAATAGATCATCAGCACGAGGCAGACCGTGCCCTGGCCCCGCACGAAACCGGCCAGGGTCCGGTCGATGTCCTGCACCAGCTTGCGGATCGTGGTGGCATAGCGGCGCGGCAGCCAGCCATTGATCTTCTCGACGATATTGTCCCATTCGTACAGCAGGTAGAAGGTGACGATGGGCGTGATCACCAGCAGGGACAGGAAATTCAGCAGGGCCGCCCCGCCGCGCACCAGGTTTCCGGCGAGTTCGGTGAAGAACTTCACGGCCTGACTGGCATATTCCTTCAATGCCTGGGCGCCGTCATCGCGGCTGACATCGACGCCGCGGTCGGAGGCCGCCTCCAGCATGTTCATGACATAGGGCTGCAGCAGTTTCGTCGCCTGCTCGACATAACCGGGCAGTTGCAGCAGCAGTTCACCGGCCTGACGCACCACCAGCGGCACCAGGATCAGCAGACCCAGCAGCAGGATGATGATGAAGCCCGCCGTGATGATGATGGTGGCCTGATTGCGGCTGAGGCGCATCCGCTCCAGCCAGTCGGCCAGCGGGTCGCTCAGGTAGGCCACGGCCATGCCCACCACGAAGGGCAGCAGCATGTCGCGCAGCGCAAAGACCATGAAGCCCAGAACAGCGACGAAGATCAGCCAGAACAGTGTCTGCCGCAGCGGACTCACTGCTGCACACCCGCGACGTCGCCCGCGCGGCGGATGGTCCAGTACCCATCCTTCTCGGCCAGGATCAGGTTCTGTTGCGCCAGCGCCCGGCGCAGCAGCGCATCGTCACCCAGGTGGTGCAGCACCACGATCGCGTCCCGCACCGAGATCTGGGTCAGTTCCAGTTGCCGGACGACGGATGTCGAGCTGATCGTGCGTTCCAGATCCTGCCAGTCGGCCAGGCCCCGAATCGGTACCAGCGCGCTCAGCAGGCGCAGGTCGCCGAAGTTCTCGATGGTGCGCTGCTTCCACAGATCCTCGATCTCCACCACCATCAGGTCGACCGCGGCATTCATGAACTGGACGACATCGGCATCAGGGGTGCTCTCGAAACTGCGGATCACGGACGGGTAGGGATCGGGACCGAAGCTGTGCAGCAGGATATCGATGCGGGCCACGCCCTGTTCCGTATCCACGGTCAGGGAGGCATCGGCAACGAGCACGCTTTCGGCGCGGTACCGTTCGGCCATGGCTTCGAGCGGGCCCGGCTGTCCGGTCACCGCCTGTTCGGCAGAGATCGCGAGCACGTCATCAACGTCGCCGAAGGGGGCAATGATCGGCACCAGCCGGTCACGGCCATCGAAACGCGCCCAGGCCGCCAGCCAGGGATTCGGGTCCGCCCAGAGCGCCATGTCTCCCCCGGCGCGCAGCACCGGCAGGATGACAGCGGGCAGGGCCCGGGTTTCCGTGAACGGTATCCCGGCGCTGTTCAGCAGGCCCCGCACCACGTCCGGCTGAAAACTGAAGGTCAGATCCGCGATATAGCGGTCAGGTGCTGTCTTCTCGTTCGCCACCTGGAAGGATGCGACCATGCCGGACAGGGTTCCGTCATCGGGGACCGGCAGCCGGGACCAGTCGGCTTTCCGTGTCAGACGCTGCATCAGGGTCACCGCGGCCTGCTGCCGGGCGCTGGCGACCGCCTGCTGCTTGGCCAGATCAGCGCTTTCCGACACCACGTCCACGGGAATCGCCGACACCGTGTACAGGTCATCGACAGCCGCGCGCGCCTGCGGCGCGCCGACCGCGCAGAGCAGGATCACGAGAAACAGGGCAGGCATCATGCCCCGCCGCATCAGCGACAGGCGCGACAGATGGCGCAAGACGTGGCCAGGCATTGCAATCGGACTCCGTTGGCGGCATCGTCTGCCCTCACTTTAGCCGAGCGGGCGGAGGGCGTCATCACGAACGGGCTCACATACCGCGATGCGGGCGTCGATGTCGATGCCGGCAACGCACTGGTCGACCGGATCAAGGCCGATACAGCCTCCACCAACCGCCCCGGTTCCATCGGCGGCATTGGCGGATTCGGCGGCCTGTTCGACCCCAAGGCCGCAGGCTACACCGATCCGCTGCTGGTCGCCGCGACCGATGGTGTCGGCACCAAGCTGACCCTGGCGGGCGATGTGGGGCGTCATGACACGGTGGGGCAGGACCTGGTTGCCATGTGCGTCAACGATCTGATCGTGCAGGGCGCGGAGCCGCTTTTCTTCCTCGACTACTTCGCCACCGGGGCACTGTCCGTGGATCAGGCCGCCGATGTGGTTGCTGGCATCGCGGAAGGCTGCCGCCTCTCCGGCTGCGCCCTGATCGGCGGTGAAACAGCGGAGATGCCCGGCCTCTATCGGCCGGGCGAGTACGATCTGGCCGGATTCAGCGTCGGCGCGGTGGAGCGCGACAGCCTGCTGCCCCGTACGGACGCCATCCAGCCCGGTGACCGCATCCTGGGGCTGGCCTCGTCCGGCATTCACTCCAACGGTTTCTCGCTGGTGCGCCGGATCGTGGAGCGCAGTGGCGCCGATCTGGCTGCCCCGGCACCCTATGACCCGGACATCGCGCTGGGCCAGAGTCTGCTGACGCCGACCCGCATCTACGTGACGAATCTGCTGGCCGCGATCCGGCTGGGCGGCATCACCGCGCTGGCGCACATCACCGGTGGCGGGCTGACCGAGAATATCCCGCGCGTGCTGCCGAAGGAGCTGGGCGTCCGGCTGGACACCGCCTGCTGGGAACTGCCGCCGGTCTTTGGCTGGCTGATGCGGGAGGGCGGCGTGGCGCCGGCGGAGATGGCCCGCACCTTCAACTGCGGCATCGGCATGATCGCCGTCGTCCCGGCGGCGGAGGCCGAGAAGCTGATCGCCTTCCTGACCTACAAGGGCGAGCGGGTGCATGACATCGGCACCGTCGTATCCGGTGAAGGTGTCGAGATTGCAGGGCTTGATCGTTGGCACGTCTGAAACTCGGAGTCCTGATCTCCGGTCGCGGCAGTAACCTGCAGGCCCTGATCGACGCAGCGGCGGACCCGGCCTTCCCGGCAGAGATCACGGTCGTGATCTCCAACATCGCCGGTGTCCAGGGGCTGCAACGGGCGGCGGATGCCGGAATCGAGACCTGTGTCATCGACCACAAGGCACATGACGGCCGCGCCGCGTTCGAGAGCGCCCTGACCGAGGCGCTGGAGGCACATCAGGTGCGCCTGGTCTGCCTGGCCGGTTTCATGCGGCTGCTGACCAAGGGCTTCGTCGACCACTGGCGTGACCGGATCATCAACATCCACCCCTCCCTGCTGCCGGCATTCAAGGGTCTGAACACCCATGAACGGGTGCTGGACTACGGGGTGAAGTTCACCGGCTGCACGGTGCATTTCGTCAGGGCGGAGATGGATGAGGGGCCGATCATCGTCCAGGGGGTCGTGCCGGTCATTTCCAGCGACACTCCGGACCGTCTCGCCGCGCGGGTGCTGCAGGTGGAACACCGGATCTACCCCCTTGCGGTGCGCCTGGTGGCGGAGGGGCGTGCCCGCGTCGTCGGCGATGCCGTCAATATCGACGTGAAGGATCAAGAGGCGGAAGGCGTCATCCTGGTCAACCCACAGGCCTGACCGATTTCAGCCCTGACCGCTTTCAGGGCTGACGGCGTTCAGGTTCGGGCGGGTTGCTGGCCGTAGGTCCGGAACTTCTCCAGCACCGTTTCCATCTCCCGCGCGGAGAGGATGGCCGGGCCACCGATCTGGCGCGACAGGATAAATTGCTGCGCCAGCACCTCGACTTCCTGCGCCAGATTCAGGGCCTTCTCGACCGTCGGACCGAGCGCGATCACCCCGTGGTTGGCCAGCAGGCAGGCCCGCCGACCGTCCAGCGCGGTCAGCGCCACATCCGACAGGTCCTGCGTACCGAAGGTCCGATAGGGGGCGCAGCGAATGTCCGCGCCACCCGCGGCCGCGACCATGTAGTGGAACGCCGGGATGCCTTCCCCCCGGCAGGCCAGCGCCGTGGCATGCAGGGAATGGGTGTGGCAGATGCCACCGGCGTCAGGCCGCGCCCTGTAGACATCCAGATGAAAGCGCCACTCGCTGGACGGTTTCAGAGGGCCGGACCATTTCCCCTTCATGTCCATGTGGACCATCATCTCCGCGTCCAGCCTGTCGTAGGGCACACCGGACGGCGTGATCCAGAATCCCGCACCATCACGAATGCTCAGGTTGCCGGACGTCCCGGGCGAAAGCCGGACCGCGAACATGGCCTGCGCCGCGGCAAGCAGCTGCCCCCGCGCATCCGTCTTCTGACCGTCAGCCGCCATCCTGCATCTCCGGATAGAGCGAGAGCAGTCCCGCCTCCGTCGCCGGACACAGGCCGCGCTCCGTGATCAGGCCGGTGATCAGGCGTGCAGGCGTGACATCGAAGGCCGGATTGGCCGCGCCCGCGCCCAGCGGCAGGATCTCAACCTCCGTGACCGTGCCATCCGGCAGGCGCCCGGCGATGCGACCGACTTCCTCCGCGCCGCGTGCCTCGATCGGGATCTCGCGCACGCCGTCCCGCACCTTCCAGTCGATGGTCGGTCCCGGCAGGGCGACATGGAACGGCACACCATTGTCATGCGCCGCCAGCGCCTTCAGATAGGTCCCGATCTTGTTGCAGACATCCCCGGTCCGGGTGGTGCGGTCCGTACCGACGATGCAGAGATCCACCTGCCCATGCTGCATCAGGTGCCCGCCGGCATTGTCGACGATGACCGTCGCCGGAACCCCGTGCGCACCCAGCTCCCAGGCCGTCAGCGATGCCCCCTGGTTGCGGGGCCGGGTCTCGTCGACCCAGACATGAACGTCGATCCCCCGGTCATGCGCCTTGTAGATCGGGCTGAGCGCCGTACCCCAGTCCACCGTCCCCAGCCAGCCCGCATTGCAGTGGGTCAGCACATTGACGGGACCGGAGGGGCGGGCCTCCGCCGCCGCCTCGATCAGCTTCAGCCCATTGTCGCCGATCGCCGAGTTGATCGCGACATCCTCCTCCGCGATCTCGCCGGCAGTCTGCCAGGCCAGTCCGGCCCGGGCGGAGGGTGCCTGGTTGTGCAGCGCGACCCGCATCCGTTCCAGTGCCCAGAACAGGTTCACCGCTGTCGGTCGCGTCTCGCGCAGGGTCTCGATGGTGCGGGCCAGACCGTCGTCACTCGGATCATCGCGCATCGCCAGCGCAACGCCATAGGCCGCCGTGGCACCGATCAGCGGTGCGCCGCGCACCAGCATCGCCCGGATGGCATGTGCAACCTCCGGCAGGCGCTTCAGGGTCACGGTTTCGAACCGGTGCGGCAGCCTGGTCTGATCGATTATCAGAACCGAACTTCCGTCCTCACCCGCCTCGATGGGGCGTCGGGGTGTGCCGTCCACCTTCACGTCAGAACCTCCTGTTCACGCACTCCGCCGCACGATAGTCCCTGACAGTCACCAGACAATCGGTTTCACCGCGACAATCCGGTGCCGCATCGGGGCATCACCACGCCTGATGTACGCCCGCTAACGCATCAACTCAACGTGAGAGACATGCTATCCGAGACCGTCATGGTTCCGGCTGCAGCATTCAATTTATTGTTTTCATTATATTTTCCAGGTCTCCCCGTCCTCAAGCCGCTCACGAAGCCTGGCCCGCACACCCATCGATCACAGGATTTCACGCAATCGCGTGTAACCAAACCGCGCGCCCCATCGTCATATGGGCAACAGCGCGGAACGGGAACCGCGTTTCGGGACAGAGAGCTTCAAGGGAGCAAGAACCATGATCAGACATCTGAAGGCAGGCGCGTTCGGTGCCGTCCTGCTGACCGGCGGCCTGCTGGCCGGGACGGCGATGGCCGGGGAGCAGTTTGTCGATGGCACCGGCTTCGCAGCCAGCGGCTATGACGTCGTCGCCTACCGCAGCCTCACCCAGGCACCGGTGGGTGGCAAGCAGCCGGCCCCCGTGCCCGGCAAGGCGTCCATCACCGCCGAATACAATGGCGCGACCTGGGCCTTCGCCAGCGAGGCGAACCGGGACACCTTCCTCGCTGACCCGGCGAAATATGCACCCGCCTACGATGGTCACTGCGCCTATGGCATCGCCCAGGGCGGCAAGGTGCCGGCGAACCCGGAGCTCTGGCGCATTGTCGACGGCAAGCTCTACCTCAACATCACCCCCACCGTGGTCGGTTTCTGGGAGGCCGACATTCAGGGCAACCTCAAGCAGTCGGAAGTGAACTGGGCCAGCCTGGAGAAGAAGCATTCGCCCGACGGCCCGGTGCCCCAGTTCGACGCCAGCCACGCGCCGGTGAACTGAGCCGGCATCCGGCTCACCAGTTACTGTCGTCGGACGGCGGCAGTAGGGGGTTCCGAAGACCCGCGGTACGCGATCACATTCACGCCAGAACAGCGTCTGGGCGATTGGCCCCGGCGAAACGGCGGATAGACTGGATCGCAGCGGGTTGCAGGGGTCCCGCCAACCCAACCGAGTAGATCAGAACCTGAAGGAGAACATCATGAAGAACACATCAATCAAGAGCCTTTCCGTTGCCGCTGCCCTGATGGGTGCCGTTGGCATGGCCGCTGCCCTGGCCCCGGTCGACGCCGTCGCCGCCGACAAGGTGAAGTGCTACGGCATTTCCAAGGCTGGCCAGAACGATTGCGCCAACAAGGCAGGCACCCACTCCTGCGCCGGCCAGTCGACGGTCGACTATGACGGCGGCGAGTGGAAGCTGGCGACGGCTGCCGAATGCGAGGCGAAGGGTGGTCAGCAGACCGCCTTTGATGGCGTCAACGAGAAAGCCAAGGGCTGATCCGCGTCATCTTCGGAACCGGGGCGCTGGTCCAGCCAGCGCCCCGACCCCGAGTGCCGGGCATGCATTGCAATGAAAGGGACCAACACCAGTTTGCCGCCGACGGCCGGGTTCGGATTGCGCCATCCACATGTGCTGGATGTCATCAGCCGACCGCCCGCGATCGACTGGGTCGAGGTTCATACCGAGAACTACATGGTGCCGGGCGGGCCGCGCCTGCGCCAGCTTGACGCGATCCGGGAAAGGTTCGACCTCAGTTTCCACGGTGTCGGGCTTTCGCTGGGATCGGTTGACGAGCCGGATCGGGAACATCTCACCCGCATCCGTGACCTGGTGCGGCGCTATCGACCGGCCGCCCTGTCCGACCACATTGCCTGGGTCCGTGCCCCGGCACAGGTGGGCGGCGCCAGCCTGAACGACCTGCTGCCCCTGCCCTGCACGGAGGAGGCGGTCAATGTCCTTGCCCGCAACATCGGCATCTTCCAGGACGCGACCGGCTGTCAGGTCATGGTCGAGAATCCGTCCATGTACGCCGCATTCGCCGGGGCGGAGCTGGATCATGCGGACTTTGTCAAAGAGACCGTGCGACGCGCCGGATGCGGGCTGCTGCTGGACGTGAACAACATCCATGTCAGCGCCCACAACCTCGGCTTCGACGCCGCGGACTACCTCGCCCGGATGCCCTTCGACGCGGTGGGGGAGATCCATCTGGCCGGACATGCGGAACGGGCCGACGCCGGGGGCACCCTGCTGATCGACGATCACGGCAGCCAGGTCCGTGACAGCGTCTGGACCCTCTACGATCAGGCGATCGCGGCCACAGGTGCCGTTCCGACGCTTGTCGAATGGGATACCGAGATTCCCGAACTGGAGGTGCTGCTGGCAGAGGTCCGGACCGCACAGTCCCGGCTGGATGCGCTGCCAACGGGCGCGGGGACCGCATCATGAGCACCCTGCTGGAAATCCAGAGCCGCTTCGCCGCAGGCGTGTTCCAGGGATCGGACGGGATCCTGTCCGATCTGGAGGACGATGGCCGTCAGGCGGCGCGGTTCGAGGTCTATCGCAACAATACCCATGCATCGATCCTCGAAGTGCTGGCCGACGCGTTTCCCACCATACGGACGCTGTTGGGGGAAGGCCTGTTCACCCGCCTGGTAACGGCCTTCATCCGTCACGCGCCCTCGCGGGCCAACCACCTGCTCGACTATGGCGCGGAGCTGCCTGACTTCATCGCCCTGTCGGAGCCCCTGGCCGACCGGCCCTGGCTGGTGGACATCGCCCGGCTCGACTGGGCCCGCAATGCGGCCTATGGCGCAGGGGAAGCCGCGCCGATGGGCGCAGATGCACTGCAGGGGCTGGCGGCGGACGTGCTGCTGGCGCTGCGACCGGCGCTTGTCCCCTCCGCGACGCTGCTGCACTCCGACTGGCCGATCCACGCGATCTGGATGAATGCCGACGCGATGGCGGAGAGCAGCATCGCCCCCCGGTCGGAAGCGGTGCTGGTCGCCCGACCGGCAATGCAGGTGCAGACCAGCCTGCTGCATCCGGCAGAACACGCCCTGCTGCGAACCCTGCAGGACGGTGGAACACTCGGCGAGGCGGCTGTCGCGGCCCAGCAGACCGACCCCGGCTTCGATCTGATGACGGCCTTCGCCGGACACCTGTCTGCCGGCAACTTCACCCACCGACGCAACGAAGAAACCGAAGAAGAATAAAGGGAACCCCACCATGGCCAACACGCAAGACACCACGCCCGGCGGCATCGCCGGTCTCGTCGCCGCTGTCACCCGTCCGCTGGACACCTGGGGCGGTCCCGCCGCCGTGCTGTTCCTGCGCATCGTGATCTTCCTGACCTTCTGGCGGGCCGGCATGACCAAGCTGGACGACTGGGACAACACGCTGCTGCTGTTCGAATATGAATACATGGTGCCGATCCTGCCGGTCGCCGTTGCGGCGTTCCTCGGCACCTTCTTCGAGCTGGTGATGTCGGCACTGATCCTGGTCGGCGCCTTCACCCGGCTGGCTGCCATCCCGCTGCTGGTGATGTCGCTGGTCATCCAGTTCGTGCTCGGCGCCCGCGCCGCCGCCTATGACAATTTCGAGCATTTCTTCTGGATGGCGATCCTCTGCTACCTGATTGCCCGCGGTGCCGGTGCCCTGTCGCTGGATCACCTGGCGGCGAAGCGTTTCGGCCTGAAATAGCCACGCCCTGGACGGGAGGCCGATTACATCCGGGCAGCAAACGGTCTACCCTTCCCCGGCGCGGCGGATGCCGCATGATCCGGGGAGGGACCAGCCATGAAATTCGGACTGCGCTATTGCAACACCGGCCCCTATGTCGATCCGGACCCCGCGCTGGAGCTGCTGCAGGCCGCTGAGGAAGCCGGGTTCGACAGTGCCTGGACAGTGGAACATACGGTCGTGCCTGCGGGCTACGGTTCCGCCTATCCCTATGCGCAGAACGGCAAGATGGCCGGCGGGGTGGAGGATCTGCCCCTGCCCGATCCGCTGATCTGGATGGCCTATGTCGCCGCCGGGACCAGCCGGATCAGGCTGGGCACCGGCATCCTGATCCTGCCGCAGCACAGTCCGGTGCATGTCGCGAAACAGGTGGCCACGCTGGACCATCTCTGCGGCGGACGGACCCTGCTGGGCATCGGCGTCGGCTGGCTGGCGGAGGAGTTCGCGGCGCTGGGACAGCCGTTCGGGACACGCGGGCCGCGCACCGATGAATGCGTCGCCGCCCTGCGGGCACTCTGGGGCGAACAGCCGGCCTCTTTTCAGGGTGAGCATGTCAGCTTCGCGCCGATGTACTGCGTGCCCCGGCCTGTCGCTGGCGCGGTGCCGATCATTGTCGGCGGCCATTCGAAGGCCGCGGCGCGACGCGCAGGACGGCTGGGGGATGGTTTCTTTCCGGCACGGGAAGCCCCGCAGGACCTGATCCAGCTCGCCCGCGACACGGCGGAGCAGAACGGGCGCAACCCGGCGGCGCTGGAGATCACCGTCAGCATGCCGGAAGACCGTGCGCTGCTGGAGGACTATGCCCGGATGGGTATCGACCGGGTTCTCGTCCCCGTCTCCGACATGGCCGGCCTGGCCACTGCCATCCGCACGCCGGAGGAGACCCGGGACTGGAGCGGACTGATCAGCCAGTACGCCTGACACAGCGCCATGGCGATCAGGGGTCCGGCGCCACCACCTCGATCATCGTGCTGGCCGAGGTATGCACATTGTAGTCGGAGATCCAGACAACGCGGACCTCGCCGCTCTCGACGGCCTTCACCCGAAAGCTGAGATAGGGGTTGGAGGAAACGGAGCTGAACCACTCGGCCCGAAACACCAGGCGGTCGTTGTAGAAGGCCTTCACCTCCTGAAGGATATGGCGGGGAATGACGACGATGTTGTCGGTGGAGAAACGGACACCGGACTCCATCGGATGCCGTGCCAGCGTCCTGACCTCGAAAACCTCCCCCCGCTTTACCGAACGGGGGACATGGATACGGCGAAGCGGTGCGGCCATGGTTCAGCCGCCGCAGGCGCCGAGCAGAACCTCGACGTTCTGCCGTGCCGTTGCCGCGCGCCCGTCCACCATCTCCGCCACCAGCACCACATCAGAGGTCTGCAGCATGCGGAACCGCATCTCGGTCAGGGCGCTGCCATTCCAGGGGCCGTAGTGATAGCGCGCCACCTCCGGAAACGGATTGCCGAGCACGAAGACATGAACGGTCTTCGGCCAGTCGTTGCCTTCGAAGCTGCAGCGGATATCAAAGGTCAGCGGAATCGAATCACCATTCTCCGCCAGCACCGGCAGCTTCAGATCGATCAGGTCAGGCTCGGGCGTGCGGCCGCGCAGGACGATGTCCACCAGCACCTCCGCATCGGCCACGTCCGGCTGGACGGGGAAGGTCCGGCGGAACATCGACACGCGATTGCGGATCCCCTCCGCCCAGGCGGGCAGCACGGGCAGGCCCAGAAGGGCCAGAGCGCCCGTGACGACACCCCGTCGGGAAACGCCACGCGTGCTGGGTGAGTGTTGGTTCATTCCTGGGCCTGGTCCTGTTTCAGCGTCAGCAGGTAGGCTATCACGTCCTCCACCTCCATTGCGCTCAACAGCGGTTGACCGACCCGATCACGACGCACCCCGGTCAGGCCCGCCACCCGGTGAAACGGTGGCATCACGGTCTCTTCATTGATGCGGGTGGCGTCCACGACCTGCAGCCTCAGTTCCGCTTCGCTCAGGCGTCCCGCCACGCCATGCAGCGGCGGACCGATGTCACCGTGAAACGCCTGTTCCGGAATCGGCGCGGCGTGGCAGGCGAGGCAGTTGCCCTGCCGTCCGGCCACGATCACGCGGCCACGCGCGGCATCACCCGCCCGACCGCAAAGCGGCCTGTCGATGCCGCCTTCGCGTACGACAAACTGCGCGACCAGGTCGGAACATTGCTGCGCACGGGCCGGAACCAGGGTGCAGCAGGCCCCAATGACCGCCAGCAGAAGAGCCGCAACATGATTTGACAGGATGACGCACTCCGCACAGTATTTCCGCATCGGGGAAGGGGATGATGACGCACAAGAGGTCGTCAGGCCAACCCGCACAAATGACAAGAAGCAAGAAAGCGTCGCATCAGACGACGTTGCAACACTCTGGGAGGATACATGGCAACCCTCAAGATCAACGGGGCAACCAAGACGGTTGATGTCCCTGCGGATACCCCTCTGCTCTGGGTAATTCGCGAGCATCTTCGGATGACGGGCACCAAGTTCGGCTGCGGCAAGGGACTTTGCGGCGCCTGCACGGTGCATATTGACGGCGTTGCAACACGTACCTGCATCACGCCGGTCGATGCGGCGGAAGGCGTCGAGATCACCACGATCGAAGGACTGGGCGGCGACCATCCGGTGCAGAAGGCATGGATTGCCGAACAGGCACCGCAGTGCGGCTATTGCCAGTCCGGCCAGATCATGACCGCCGCGGCGTTCCTGTCGGAGAATCCGAATCCGTCTGACGACGAAATTGTCGGTGCGATGACCGGCAATCTCTGCCGTTGCATGGCCTACAAGCGCATCAAGGCTGCCGTCGCACGCGCAGCCAGTGACATGCAGAAAGGCTGAGGAGGCAGATCATGACAAGGATTGAAAAGATCGGCCGCACCGGGAGCAAGAGCGTGAGCGATGTTTCGCGACGCGGTTTCCTGGTCGGATCCCTGGCCGTCGGCACCCTGACCATGGGCTACGGGCTGCTGCCCGCCGTGGGTGGTCTGGCGGAGGCCAAGGCTGCAGGCAACTTCGCGCCCAACATCTGGTTCACGATGGACGAGGCCGGCAAGGTCGTCGTCAACATCACCAAGGCCGAGATGGGCCAGCATGTCGGCACCCCGCTGTCGCAGGCCCTTGCCGAGGAGTTGGAAGTGCCTTGGGAGGATGTCTCCATCGCCTATGTCTCGACCGCGCCGGAATACGGCCTGTTCGTGACCGGTGGTTCCTGGTCGGTGAACTGGACCTTCGACCAGATGTCCCGTGCCGGTGCCGCCGGCCGCATCGCGCTGATGGAAGCCGCCGTGAAGCACTGGGGCGTTGCCCTGTCGGAGCTGCAGGCGGAACAGGGCATGGTCAGCCATGCCAAGTCCGGCCGCAAGATCTCCTACGGCGATCTGGTGAAGGCCGGGGCAACCGCCCGCGCCTTCTCGGAAGACGAGCTGAAGGCGATCACGCTGAAGGATCCGTCGAAGCGGCGCTATGTCGGCAAGCCGATGCCCGCACTGGACATTCCGGCCAAGACCGACGGCACGGCGACCTTCGGCCTCGACGTCTTCGTCGATGGCATGGTCTACGCCACGCCGAAGGTGCCGCCGGTCCGCTATGGCGCCAAGGTGACGGCAGTCGATGAATCCGCCGCGAAGCAGGTGCCGGGCTATCAGGGCCACGTGGTGATCAATGATGTCACCGGCACCACCACCGGCTGGGTCTCGGTGCTGGCGGATTCCTATCCGCAGGCAATCAAGGCCCGTGACGCGCTGAAGGTGACCTATGACATCGGTCCGAACGCCAAGGTGTCCTCCGCAGATATCCTGGCCGATGCGGAGAAGCTGCAGTCCTCCGGTGAGGGCGCGCAGCTGTTCGTGAAGGACGGTGATTCGGTTACCGCCATCAAGGGGGCGAAGGCAACGCATGAGGCGGTCTACACGACGCAGCTGAACGTGCATGCCCCGCTGGAGCCGATGAACGCGGTCGTGGAAGTGAAGGACGACGTCTATCACATCCATACCGGCAACCAGTTCCAGACCCTCGCGGTGGGCCTGGTACCGGCGGCGCTGGAGCTGGACCCGAGCCAGGTGGTGGTTCACCAGTATCATCTGGGCGGCGGTTTCGGCCGCAGGCTTGAATCCGACTACATCCTGGTCGCGGCGCTGACCGCGAAGGGCGCGGGCAAGCCGGTGAAGCTGATCTACAGCCGCGAAGCCGACACCCTGATGGACTTCACCCGCACGATCACGCACCAGAAGCTGACCGGTGGCGGTGACGGATCCAAGCTGGTCGGGCTGGAGCAGCAGGTGGTCTCCGCCTGGGCGACGGCACGGCAGGCCCCGGCCTTCCTGGCCGATTCGGTGGACAAGCAGGGCAAGGTCGATCCGTTCTCGATCAATGGCTCCGACCACTGGTACTCGATCCCGAACCAGACCGTGCGCACCATCAAGTCGGAACTGGCACAGTCGGCAACGCCGTCCGGCCAGCTTCGGTCGGTGGCACCGGGCTGGACCTTCTGGGCGGTGGAATGCTTCATCGACGAGATGGCGCACAAGATGGGCGTCGATCCGCTGAAGATGCGTCTCGCCATGCTGGACGCGACCGGCAAGAACGCCGGTTCCGCCCCGATGGCCGTCGGCGGTGCGAACCGCCTGGCCAACGTGCTGCAGATGGCGGCGGACAAGGCCGGCTACGGCAAGAAGATGGCGGCCAACACCGGCATCGGCATTGCCTGCGTCTCCGCCCAGGAACGGGCAACCCCGACATGGACGGCCTGCGCCTCCCAGGTGCACGTCGATCCGAAGACCGGTGAGTTCAAGGTCGAGAAGATGACCCTGGTCATCGACGTCGGTACCGCGGTGAACCCCGATGGTGTCCGTGCGCAGGTCGAGGGCGGTGCCCTCTGGGGTCTCAGCCTCGCGACCAAGGAGTTCGCGACCATGGAGAATGGCGCGATCCAGCAGGACAACTTCGACACCTACACGCCGGTCCGCATGGAAGACATGCCGGACATCGACGTGACCGTGGTGTCGCCGGGTCACTATCCGGTGGGTGCGGGCGAACCCGGCGTGACCGTGGTCGCACCGACCATCGCCAACGGCATCTTCGCCGCCTCCGGCGCCCGCGTCCGCGACCTGCCGATCACGGCAGCCGCGGTCAAGGCCGCCATGGGCTGACGATCGAAGCACTGAACATCAGGCCCCTCTCCGGGGCCTGAACCGGAACGGCGTCGGCGGGAAACCACCGGCGCCGTTTCCGTTTGTGGCCGGCCTGTGCGAAAAGGGGAGCAGACTTCAAGGGGAGGACGATTGATGAAACTGCGCCAGATCGCGTTTGCTGCGGAAAAGCTGGAACCGGCGGAAGAGGTTCTGCTGGATGTACTGGGACTGGAGGTCGGGTTTCGCGATCCCGGTGTCGGCCACTTCGGGCTGCACAATGGTGTCATCCCGGTGGGCGACAACTTCCTGGAGATCGTGGCGCCGGAGCCCGGGCAGACCGACACGGCGGCGGGGCGCTTCATGGCCCGGCGCGGCGGCGACGCCGGTTACATGGTGCTGCTGCATGCCGCCGATGCGGCCCCGACACGGGCGCGGGCGGAGAAGCTGGGCATTCGCGCCGTCTGGAACAGTGACGACGATGGCGCGGTCGCGACCCATTTCCACCCGGTTGATCTGGGCGGGGTCATCCTGTCGGTCGATTCCTTCGCCGAGTCGCCGGACCCGTCGGAGGAATGGAGCTACTGGCGCTGGGGCGGGCCGGACTGGCTCAGCCATGTGCGCGCGGGCCTGACCGAGGCCATGGTCGGCATGGAACTGGTCAATCCCGATCCTGCACGGCAGGCATCGACCTGGTCATCGCTGCTGGACATTCCCTGCCTGGCGGTCGAGGGCGGCTTCGACATGCCGCTGCCCGACGGGGGCATCATCCGTTTCCGCGCCACGGGCGCGGACGAACTGCCCGGAATCTCGGCCATCGATTTCCGCATGGCGGACAAGGCCGAGTCCCTCAGCCGTGCAAAGGCGCGTGGCCTGCCAAACGATGCCGACGGCTTCACCATGATGCAGGTGCGCTGTAACCTGATCCAGTAATTCGGGTTTGGTCTGTTCCATCCCTCTCCCCCACCCGGCCACCCACGTGAGTATCCTTGTTGGGTGGCCGGGTGGGGGAGAGGGATGGAACAGGCAGCAAACGAGCCACACTTCCGGGGAGGAATGAGGAAATGACCGATCACCTGTTGGTCGAGGAAAGGGATGGCGTTGCCGTCCTGACAATGAACCGGCCGGACCGGCTGAACGCGCTGAGCGGGGAAATGCTTGAGGCGCTGGTGGAGAACTGCCAGCGGCTGTCCATGGACCGCTCCATCGGCTGCGTCGTGATCACGGGCGCGGGCCGCGGCTTCTGCGCCGGGGGCGACGTGAAGTCGATGGCCGAAGGGCGGGAGTTCGCCGACAACACGCTGGAGGCCAAGGTGCTGAAGCTGCGCGGCGGCATGGAGGTTTCCCGCCTGCTGCACGAGATGGCGAAGCCGACAATTGCAATGGTGCGTGGTCCGGTCGCCGGGGCGGGCATGTCCATCGCCCTGTCATGCGACATGCGGGTGGCCTCCGACACGCTGAAGTTCACCACCGCGTTCGCCAACGTGGGCTATTCGGGTGACTTCGGCGGCAGCTATTTCCTCACCCATCTGGTCGGCACTGCCAAGGCCCGGGAGCTTTACTATACCGCCGACAAGCTGAACGCTGCAGAGGCGCACGCGCTGGGCATCGTCAACCGCGTTGTCGCCGACGCCGACCTGGAGGCGGAGACCATGGCGCTGGCGCAGAAGATCGCCAACGGGCCGAAGATCGCCCTGTCCTACATGAAGCGCAACATGAACGCGGCCATGACCGAGTCCCTGGCCCGCTGCTTCGACATGGAGGCGATGCACCACACCCGCAGCGGCGAGACCGAGGACCACAAGGAGGCCGCGAAGGCCTTCGTCGAGAAACGCACACCGACATTCAGGGGGGTCTGAGCCATGATTCCACGCACGATCTTCAATGAAGACCATCAGATTTTCCGCGATTCCTGCCGCCGTTTCATGGAGACGGAGGTGGAGCCCCACCATCGCCAGTGGGAGAAGGACGGCCAGGTCTCCCGCGAGGTCTGGCTGAAGGCGGGCGAGGCCGGCCTGCTCTGCTGTGACATTCCCGAGGAAATGGGCGGCATCGGCGCCGACTTCATGTTCTCCGCCATCGTGCTGGAGGAACTGGCCAGGGTCGGTGCAACGGGGCCGAACTTCCCGCTGCATTCCGACATCATCGCCCCCTACATCCGCCACTATGGATCGGCGGAACAGCAGAAGAAGTGGCTGCCGAAGATGACCACAGGGGAAGTCATCGGCGCCATCGCCATGACGGAACCCGGTGCCGGATCGGACCTGCAGGGCATCCGCACCACCGCGAAACGCGAAGGCGACGAGTACGTCATCAACGGCTCCAAGATCTACATCTCCAACGGCCAGCTCGCCGACCTGGTGGTGGTGGCCTGCAAGACCGACCCGAACGAGGGCTGGCGCGGCATCAGCCTGATCCTGGTGGAGGGTGATCGCGCAGGCTTCGAGCGCGGGCGCAATCTCGAGAAGATCGGCATGCACGCGCAGGACACGTCGGAGCTGTTCTTCAGCGACGTGCGGGTACCGGTGTCCAACCTGCTGGGACCGGATGAGGGCAAGGGCTTCATCCAGCTGGTCAGCCAGTTGCCGCAGGAACGGCTGATCCAGGCGGTCAAGGGCGCGGAGACCGTGCAGTCGGCCATCGACTGGACCGTGACCTATACCAAGGACCGTCAGGCCTTCGGACGCAGCATCGCGCAGTTCCAGAACACCCAGTTCAAGCTGGCGGAGCTGCAGTCGCATGCAACCATGCTGCGGGTCTTCGTCGATCGCTGCCTGGAACAGCACCTGAAGGGGGAACTGAGCGAGATCGATGCCGCGATGGCAAAGATGAACGCCACCGACATGCAGTGCAGGGTGCTGGACGAATGCCTGCAACTCCACGGCGGCGCGGGCTACATGTGGGAATATCCCATCGCCAGGGCCTGGGCCGACAGCCGCATGTCACGCATCGCAGGCGGCAGCGCGGAGATCATGAAGCAGATCATTGCACGCGACATGATGGGCCGGAACTGACAGGATCGCACCGGCCTGCCCGCACCTCCGGTCCGACATTGCAGTTCGGCTTCCGAAGGGCGACATGCAGGCAGGTCGGTGCCGTTTCCCGAACGCCGGAACGGACATGGGCCACATCCAAGTTCTTGAACCATTCCGGGAATCCATGACGTGAAGATCTTTACCTGTGGCAGTTGCAGTGCGGCTGTCTACTTCGAGAACACGACATGCATGTCCTGCGGCGCGGACCTCGGGTTCGTGCCGGATACGTCACAGATGGTGGCCCTGGATGCGGACGGCAGCGCGACACTGGTCGGCGGCGGCACATCGACCCGCTACGTCAAGTGCAGCCACCACGCCCAGGACAATGGCTGCAACTGGATGATCCGGGACGGTGACGCGGATCCCTTCTGCGTGTCGTGCAGGCTCAACAACACCATCCCGGACCTGGATGTGCCCGGCCACCGCGAACTCTGGCACCGGCTGGAAGCGGAGAAGCGGCGGCTGGTCTTCACCTGCATGCGACTGGGGCTGGATGTCAGTCCGAAGTCGGTGCGCGCGGATGGGCTGGCCTTCGACTTCCTGGCTGACGAGGACCCGACCTTCAGCGAACGCGGCCGGGTACTGACCGGCCATGATGCCGGACTGATCACCATCAACATCGCGGAGGCCGATCCGGCGGCGCGGATCCGCATGCGCGAGCAGATGGCCGAGCCCTATCGCACAATCCTGGGCCACTTCCGCCACGAGTCCGGGCATTTCTACTGGGATCGCCTGATCGCGCCGACCGCATGGCTGGAGCCGTGCCGCCAGCTCTTCGGGGATGAACGGCAGGACTATGGCGAGGCGCTGGAGACGCATTACCAGAACGGCCCGCGCAGCGACTGGCGCGACCACTACATCAGCGCCTATGCCGCCAGTCACCCGTGGGAGGACTGGGCCGAGAGCTGGAGCCATTACCTGCTGATCATCGACACGCTCAACACGGCCTGGAACTTCGGGCTGCAGACCGATCCGCTGCAGGTCCGGGCCGACGGGGTGGAGATCGCTCAGCGATCCAACCCCTATGACGAGACCGATTTCGAGCGTCTGATGTCGCAATGGATGCCGCTGACCGTGGCGATGAACAGCCTCAATCGCAGTGTCGGCCAGGAGGATGCCTATCCCTTCGCGCTCGCCGCGCCGGTGGTCGAGAAGCTGGGCTTCGTGCACCGGGTGGTGCGGGGCCTGCCGCTCTGAGCGGGACGGTCGCAGAACCCCCTGCCGACAATGGCATGGGCTGGGCGATCCGGCTGTCGCTGTTCTATGCCGCGATCTTTGCCGTGGCCGGGGTGCTGATGCCCTGGTGGCCGGCCTGGCTGAGCGCGCGCGGGCTGAGTGCGGACGAGATCGGCATCGTGCTGGCCGCCGGATTCTGGATCAAGCCGCTGACCAGCCCGCTCGGCACCCGCTGGGCCGACAGTCTGGGGCTGCGGCGACGCCCGCTGGTGCTGCTGCTGGTGGGCACCACCATCGGCTATGCGCTGTTCCACTTCGCCGACGGGTTCTGGATGTTCCTGGGCTTCACGATCCTGGCGCAGGCCATCTATGCCCCGGTGCTGCCGCTGGGTGACAACCTGACCATGACCGCGGCGGCGCAGAAGGATCTGGACTACGGACGGATGCGCCTCTGGGGCTCGGTCAGCTTCATCGGCGCGGTCTATGGCGCGGGCTGGCTGCTGGAGGGGGGGAACCCGGACATCACGCACTGGCTGGTGGTGGGCGGTCTGGCGCTGACCACCATCGTGGCCCTGTTCGTGCCCGATATCCGCTTTCCGGTCGCGAAGGACCGCAAGAGAGGCGCCCTGCGCCTGCTCGCCCACCCGGTCTACCGGCTGTTCCTGCTGGCGGTCGGCCTGAATGCGGCGGCCCATGCGGTGCTCTATGGCTTCGGCACGCTCGACTGGCAGGCGCGGGGTCTCAGCGATGTGGAGATTGGTCTGCTCTGGGCCGAGGGCGTGGTGGCGGAGATCATCCTGTTCGCCTTCGCCCGGCAGGTGATTGCCCGCATCGGCCCGATGATCCTGATGATCGTCGGCTGTGCCGCCGGCATCCTGCGCTGGTCCGTGGTCGGCTTCGTCGACACCTTCACCGCGCTGGCCCTGCTGCAGGTGCTGCACGGCCTCACCTTCGGCGCGACCCACCTGGGGGCCATGCACTTCATCCAGCGCGCCGCGCCACCCGACATGTCGGCCAGCGCCCAGGGGCTGTTCGCCGCCTTCGGCATGGGCATCTTCATGGGCCTCGGCGCCCTGCTCGCGGGCCGTCTCTACGGCGACTTCGGCGCACACGCCTATGTCGCGATGGCGGGCCTGTCGGTCGGCGCGACAGTGGCGGCACTGCTGCTGAATCGCCGGTTCGACGGCAAGTATCTGGCGCTGTAGCGCGAACAGTCTTTGACGCTCCTGACAGCCTGAGCTAACTCATTGGTACGAGTTTCTTGCCGTGGCCTGTTCCATCCCTCTCCCCCTCCCGGCCACCCATTAGGGATACTCCCGTGGGTGGCCGGGAGGGGGAGAGGGATGGAACAGGCTGTCGCACGGACACACAAACATTCCGATTGGGGAGGAGAGAGCCATGTCATCACCTGTGGTGCTTGAGAAACGCGGCGCGGTTGGCGTCATTCTGGTGCAGAACCCGCCTGTGAATGCGCTCAGCCAGGCTGTGCGGCAGGGGCTGCGGGACCGGCTGGCGGAGGCGCTGGCCGACGACAGCATCACGGCGGTGGTGCTGGCCGGTGACGGGCGCACCTTCATCGCCGGTGCCGACATCCGCGAATTCGGCAAGCCCATGACGGCCCCGGGTCTGAACGAGGTCATCCAGGACTACGAGAACGCGACCAAGCCGGTTGTTGCCGCGATCCATGGCACGGCGCTGGGCGGTGGTCTGGAGACGGCTTTCGCGGCGCATTACCGCGTTGCCGTGGCCAAGGGCTTCGTCGGCCTGCCGGAAGTGAAGCTGGGCCTGCTGCCGGGTGCCGGTGGCACGCAGCGGCTGCCGCGCGTGGCCGGTGTCGAGACGGCACTGAAGATGATCACCTCCGGCGACATGCTGCCCGCGCCGCTGGCCCAGAAGGCCGGTATCGTCGATGCCATTGTCGATGAGCTGATTCCGGGGGCCTGCGCCTTCGCCGAGAAGCTGGTGGCCGACGGCGCGCCGCTGAAGGTGATCTCGCGCAGCCGCGGCAAGCTGGACGAAGCCGACAAGGGCATCTTCGACAAGTTCCGCGCCGACCTGGCGAAGAAGGCGCGCGGCGTGCTGGCACCGCAGAACTGCATCGCCGCGGTCGAGGCATCCGTCACGTCGGACAGCTTCGAGGCCGGTCTGAAGCGCGAGGGCGAGCTGTTCATGGAACTGATGCAGAGCCCGCAGCGGGCGGCCCAGATCCATGCCTTCTTCGGCGAGCGCGAAGTGGCGAAGATCCCCGACATCCCGAAGGGCACACCGACCCGCGAGATCAACAGCTGCGCCATCCTGGGCTGCGGCACCATGGGCGGCGGCATCGCCATGAACTTCCTGAATGCCGGCATTCCGGTGACCATCCTGGAACTGGAGCAGGCGGCACTGGACCGTGGCATCGGCATCATCCGCCGCAACTACGAGAACAGCGCCAAGCGTGGCCGCTTCACGATGGAAGAGGTCGAGAAGCGCATGGGTCTGCTGACACCGACCACGTCCTATGACGACATCGGCCAGGCGGACATCGTCATCGAGGCGGTGTTCGAGGACATGGAGATCAAGAAGCAGGTCTTCGCCAAGCTGGACGCGGTCATGAAGCCGGGCGCGATCCTGGCGTCGAACACCTCCACCCTGGACATCGACGAGATCGCCTCCGTCACCAAGCGGCCGGAAGACGTCATCGGCACCCATTTCTTCAGCCCGGCCAACGTCATGAAGCTGCTGGAGAACGTGCGCGGCGCCAAGTCCAGCCCGAACACGATCCAGACCGTGATGGACCTGGGCAAGCGCATCGGCAAGATCTGCGTGCTCGCGGGCAACTGCCACGGCTTCATCGGCAACCGGATGCTGCATCCCTATGGCCGACAGGCGAGCTTCCTGGTGGAAGAAGGCGCCCAGCCGGAGGATGTGGATCGCGTGCTCTATGACTTCGGTCTCGCCATGGGGCCGTTCGCCATGGGCGATCTGGCCGGTCTGGACGTCGGCTATCGCGTGCGCCAGCACCAGTTGAAGACCTGGCCGCAGGGCCGCCGCTATTCCTCGCTGGCCGACAAGGTCGTGGAACTGGGCCGTCACGGTCAGAAGACCGGCGCGGGCTGGTACCGCTACGAGGAAGGCAGCCGTGTGCCGCTGCCCGATCCCGTGGTGAAGGAGCTGATCGAGAAGAACTCGGCGGAGGCCGGGATCAAGCGGCGCGAGATCTCGGATGACGAGATCCTGGAACGCTGCATGTACGCGCTGGTGAACGAGGGCGCGAAGATCCTGGAGGAAGGCATCGCCATCCGCTCCGTCGACATCGACATCACCTACATGAACGGCTACGGCTTCCCGAAACACCGGGGCGGGCCGATGCACTACGCCGATTACGTGGGCCTCGACAAGGTGCTGGAGCGGATCCGCCACTACTACGAACAGTCGGGCGAGGATGACTGGAAGCCTGCGGCACTGATCGAGAAGCTGGTCGCCGAGGGCAAGAGCTTCGCCGACTTCCAGCGCTGATGCGCTGAACCGGGGAAAGGGCCGCCATGCCGGGTGCAGGAGTGCTCTGCATGGTGGACCATCCTGCCGCCGCGCCTGTCGCGGCACCTGACCACTGCCTGCCAGTCCGGATTACCGGCGTGCGGTTTGCCCGCGCCCGCGTCCGCCCTATCATCGGGTGACCGCTGCCGGTTCGGGCAGCCACGAACGGGAAAAGCTCATGACACTCAAGGTCGCCGTCCAGATGGACTCGATTGCCGGGATCGACATCAAGGGGGATTCCACCTTCGCGCTGATGCTGGAGGCACAGGCGCGCGGCCACGAACTGAGCTGGTACCTGCCCGACGAGCTGGCCTGGCAGGACGGCAAGGTCATGGCCCGGCTGCGCGACGTCACCGTGCAGCGGGAAGTCGGCAACCATTTCAGCCAGGGTGAGGACCGCATCATCGACCTGTCGGAGGTCGATGTGGTGCTGCTGCGCCAGGACCCGCCCTACGACATGGCCTATCTGACGACGACCTACCTGCTGGAACGCATCCATCCGAAGACACTGGTGGTGAATGACCCGATGGAGGTGCGCAACGCGCCGGAGAAGCTGTTCGTCACCAACTTCGTCGATCTGATGCCGCCGACGCTGATCACCCGCAACACGGACATGATCCGGGCCTTCCAGGCCGAGCATCAGGACATCATCATCAAGCCGCTCTACGGCAATGGCGGCGCCGGGGTGTTCCACCTACGGCCCGGCGACGACAACCTGAGTTCCCTGATGGAAACCTACGCGGTGATGTACCGCGAACCGATCATCGCGCAGAAGTTCCTGCCCGACGTGCGCAAGGGCGACAAGCGCATCATCCTGGTGGACGGGGAACCGGTGGGCGCGATCAACCGCGTCCCGGCAGAGGGCGAGAGCCGGTCCAACATGCATGTCGGCGGACAGGCCGTCCGCTCCACCCTGACCGCGCGGGAGCGGGAGATCTGCGACCGCATCGGCCCGGAGCTGAAGGCGCGCGGCATGATCTTCGTCGGCATCGACGTCATCGGCGACTGGATGACGGAGATCAACGTCACCAGCCCCACCGGCATCCAGGAAATCGACCGCTTCGACGGCTCCAACCTCTCCGGCCTGATCTGGGACGCCATCGAAGCCAAGCGCGCCTGAGTCGGGTCACGTCCCTCCAGCGCCTCAAGCTGGGCTCGCGGATCAAGTCCGCGAGCGTCGTGGGTGGGTCTTGTTGAGATGACCAACTTCCGGCTCCACCTTCCACCACGCCGTGCCCGGGCTTGACCCGGGTACCCATGGTGCCGCGCAGGCGTCGGAGACCAGGCTCGCGGCGGGTCAAGCCCGTGAACGATGACGGGGGCTACCCCTTCAGGAACCCTTGCACCCTCTTCTGCCAGACAGGCAGCACGGCTGTGTTCACCGGGCGCACCGGGGCCTTGCCGTCGAAGATGTCGATCAGTTGCGTCGCGGCGTAGCGGGCCATGCGTTCGCGGCTGTCGCGGGTGACGCCTGCGGTGTGGGGGCTGGTGATGACGTTGTCGAGGGAGAGCAGCGGGTGGTCGGCGGTGGGGGGCTCGGCATCCCAGACGTCGAGACCGGCACCGGCCAGATGACCGGACTTCAGCGCCTGATACAGCGCGTCCTCGTCATGGATGAAGCCGCGCGCGGTGGCAATCAGGCGGGCGCCGGGCTTCATCATGCCGATGGCCGCCGCGTCGAACATCCTCCGGGTCTCGGCGCTCAGCGGGCAATGGATGCTGACCACGTCGGAGCCCGACAGCACCTCCTCGAAGCCGACCTTCCGCGCGTCACGGCGGGCCATCTCATCGGCATCCAGATAGGGGTCGTATGCCAGAACCTCGCAGTCGAAGGCGTGGCGGCAGATGCTGGCCAGCCTGCGCCCGATGTGACCGAGGCCGATGATGCCGACCGTCTTGCCCAACAGGTCCGCGCCCCGGAAATCGGTACGCGCGCCATTCCAGCCCCGGCGCAGGGCGCGGTCCGCCTCCGGCACCCGCTTCATCAGCAGCAGCATCATGCCGAGCGCATGTTCCGCCACCGCCTCCGCATTGCCGCCCGCCTGATTGACCACCAGCACCCCTGCCGCCGTGCAGGCGTCGAGGTCGAAGGTATCGACACCCGAGCCGCCGGAGGACACCACCAGCAGTTCCGGCGCCCGGGCCAGGAAGGCGGCATCGACGCGCAGCGGTTCCGGCACCTCGTCCCGTGCCGGAACGCACTGGAACGCGTGCGCGGAGGCCAGCGTGGCGAAACTCTCGGCAAACGGCGCGTGGCGGTCGATGCGGATCACTTCATGTTCCGGCCGTTCAGCCAGAATGGGCAGGGCATTCTCCGCCGGAAACGCATCGAGATAGACAATCCGCGCCATGAAACGCTCTCCCCAGAATCCTCATCCATGACTGCACGGAAGGCGCGGCGTCGTCCCTGTTCCCCGCCCGGCCACCCATTCAGGATGATCCCGTGGGTGGCCGGGTGGGGGAGAGGGACGGAACAGGCAGCAAACTTCCGGCAACCAATCATCAAGCTATCGTGGCCAGAATGAACTGATGCGCAATCCCCTACCCCTGCTGCTCCTGCTGACGATACTTCCCGGACTGCTGACAGCGGCCCCGAAGACATATCCGGCAGAACCGGACCCGGAGGAGACCTGCCGTCTGGTGGAGATCCACAGACCGGACGCCGATGTGGCCTATCGGCCCGGTGTCGACGCAAATGGCAATGCGGTGGCACCCGCCGATCTTCCCGGTTCAGGCGGCATTACCCTGCCCAACGAGATCACCATCGACCTGCGGGTGCCGCTGGCCGAACTTCTCGGAGCCGACACACCGCCCTTCCTGAACGATGCCGGGATCGATGCGGGGCAGGTCACCGTCAACCGGCAGACCGGTGCACTGTTCCATAACGGCCAGCGCCTCGATGCGCCCTACGCGGTGCTCTGCGAGCCAAAGGAAGACTGAGCGGGAGGTTTACCTCTTCTGGAAGCTGCGCCGGCCCTCCTGAAGAAATATCCTCTCAGGACGCGCCGTCCGCGATCAGCGCATCGATCAGGGCCAGTGCTTCCGGGCTGTCCCATTCCGCCGGACCGACCAGTCGCGCCACTTCCTCCCCCTGCCGGTTCAGCAGGATCGTGATCGGCAGGCCATAGGCCCCCAGCGCGCGACCGATCCGGGTGGTCGGATCGACGTAGAGCGGCAGGTTGTCGGCATCCACTTCCTGCAGGAAGGCCAGCGACTTCTCGGCACCGCCCCGGTCGACCGAGATCGCGGCGACCAGGAAATCATCGCCCCCGCGCGCAGTCTGAAGGCGGCTGATCGATGGCATCTCGTGGCGACAGGGGGCACACCAGGTGGCCCAGAGATTGACCAGCACCACCTTGCCGCGGAAGGCATCGAAACCGATCTCAGCGCCGCTGCCGTCCCGGAAGCTCGCATCGGCAAGCGGCTTCGGCGTGTCATGAACCGCGAGATTCTGTAACTGACCCGTGGCATATTGCGCCAGCGGGGGTTCCGCTCCGGCGCCTGCCGGACTAAGGATCGCCATCAGCAGGGCCAACAGGCCGATCCGGTGCAACATTCCAGGCCACAGAGATTTCATGTCAGACAAACCCACCAGCAATGAGATGTGGGGCGGCCGTTTCGCCGGCGGCCCCGCGAAGGTGATGGAGAAGATCAACGCCTCCATCGATTTCGACCAGCGCTTCCATGCCCAGGACATCCGGGGATCGAAGGCGCATGCCGACATGTTGGCCGCACAGGGTATCCTGACAAGGGATGACGTTGCCGCAATCAATGACGGTCTGGACGCAATTCTGCGTGAGATCGATGAGGGCAGGTTCGAATTCTCGGCCGCGCTGGAAGACATCCACATGAATGTGGAGAACCGGCTGCGGGAACTGATCGGCCCCACGGCGGGCCGCCTGCACACGGGGCGCAGCCGCAACGACCAGGTGGCAACGGACTTCCGCCTGTGGGTGCGCGACACCATCGACCGCCTCGACCTGGCGTTCCGCGACCTGATCACGGCCCTGCTCGACCAGGCCGATGCCCATGCGGAGGCGGTGATGCCCGGCTTCACCCACATGCAGGTGGCGCAGCCGGTGACCTTCGGCCACCACATGATGGCCTATGTCGAGATGTTCGGGCGCGACCGGGACCGGCTGGCGGAGACGCGGCGGCGGCTGAATGAATCGCCGCTGGGGTCGGCGGCGCTGGCCGGCACCTCGTTTCCCATCGACCGGGATGCGACCACGGCGGCGCTCGGCTTCGACCGCCCCACCGCCAACAGCCTGGACGCGGTGTCGGACCGTGATTTCTGCCTCGATTTCCTGCACACCGCCAATGTCGCCGCGATGCATCTTTCGCGACTGGCGGAGGAACTGGTGATCTGGTCCTCGGCGCAGTTCCGCTTCGTCACCCTGTCGGATGCCTTCTCCACCGGCTCCTCGATCATGCCGCAGAAGCGCAATCCGGACGCGGCGGAGCTGATCAAGGGCAAGATCGGGCGGGTCAGCGGGGCCTATGTGGCACTGACCATGGTCATGAAGGGCCTGCCCATGGCCTATGGCAAGGACATGCAGGAAGACAAGGAAGCCCTGTTCGACGCCGCCGACACCATTGAACTCTGCGTCACCGCCATGGCGGGGATGATTGCCGACATGGTGCCGAACCGCGACGCCCTGCGCAGCGCCGCCACCTCCGGCTTCGCCACCGCGACCGATTTCGCCGACTGGCTGGTGCAGGCCCTCGACATGCCGTTCCGGGAGGCACATCACGCCACGGGTGCCGCAGTGAAGGCAGCCGAGGATCGCGGCTGTGATCTGGCCGATCTGCCGCTGGAGGTGCTGCAGCAGATCGAACCGAAGATCACCGATGCGGTCTACAGGGTGCTGGACGCGGAAAGCGCCGTGCATGCACGCAAGTCCTATGGCGGCACCGCACCGGATCAGGTGCGGGCACAGATCCGCCGCTGGCGGGAGAAGCTGGCATGATGCGGCCGCTGATCCTGGTGCTGCTGGTGCTGGCCGTCGGAGTCAGCGCCTGCGGCAAGAAGGGCGAGCCCCTGACCCCGTCCGAAAGTGCCCGGCAGCAGGCCGAGCAGGAGAAGAAGCAGCAGCGAAAGAACGCCGAATGACCGACCAGTTCCAGTACCGCGATGGCCATCTGCATGTCGAGGATGTGGCCATTGCCGAAATCGCGGACCGGGTGGGTACCCCGGTCTATGTCTATTCCTCCGCCATGCTGCGCCGCCAGTACCGCGTCTTCGCCATGGCGCTGGCCAGTGCCTGTCCTGCGGTGGAGAGCCTGATCTGCTATTCGGTGAAGGCCAACAGCAACCTGGCCATCATCCGCACGCTGGCCCGCATGGGTGCCGGTGTCGATGTGGTGTCGGAGGGGGAGCTGCGCCGTGGCCTCGCCGCCGGGGTACCGCCGGAGAAGATCGTCTTCTCCGGTGTCGGCAAGACCCGGATGGAGATGACCTTCGCGCTGCAGGCCGGTATCCGCCAGTTCAATGTCGAATCGGAGCCGGAACTGGAAGCCCTGTCGGAGACCGCCGCCGGTCTGGGGCTGACCGCCGCCATCACCATCCGCGTCAATCCGGACGTGGATGCGCTGACCCATGCCAAGATCTCCACCGGCAAGGCGGAGAACAAGTTCGGCATCCCGATCGGCCGGGCGCGCGACGTCTATGCCCGCGCCGCGAAGCTGCCGGGCATCCGCGTCATCGGTGTCGATCTGCATATCGGATCACAGCTGACCGACCTCAGCCCCTTCGAGAAGGCCTTCGCCAGGGCCGCGGACCTGGTCGCGGCGCTGCGCGATGACGGGCACGGGATCAATACCATCGACCTGGGTGGCGGACTGGGCATTCCCTACAGCCCCGACGCCGTCCCGCCCTCCCCCGATGCCTATGCCGATATCGTCAGCCGCACGGTCGGCCATCTCGGCGCGACGCTGATCTTCGAACCGGGTCGCATGATCGTCGGCAATGCCGGGGCGCTGCTGTCACGGGTGATCTACGTGAAGGACGGTGATGGCCGGACCTTCGTCATCCTCGATTCGGCGATGAACGATCTGGTGCGCCCGGCCATGTACGATGCGGTGCACGAGGTCCGCACGGAGCGTGAGCCGCAGGGCCGGATGATCCGCGCCGACCTCGTCGGCCCGATCTGCGAGAGCACCGACACCTTCGCAAGGGATTGTGACATGCCTTCCGTCGCAGCCGGTGATACGCTGTGCTTCATGGGTGCCGGTGCCTATGGTGCGGTGATGGCGTCAACGTACAATACCCGCCTGCTGGTGCCCGAGGTTCTGGTGGACGGCGACCGTTTCGCGGTTGTCCGGGCACGCCAGACCTTCGATGATCTTCTGGGTCTCGACGCCATACCCTCGTGGCTCGAACAGGACGGTTGAGTATTCAGGGAGCCTGATGGCAGACGAACGCGACGAGACGCTGGACAGCATTCTTGACCCGCAGCAGCGCGCGGCGCTGGGGCGGAAACTGTGGGCGACGCGTCTGATCCTGGGCTGGGAACGTCTGGTTCCCCTGCTCTGGCCAGGCTTCGCCGCGGTGCTGCTGCTGGTTTCCGTCACACTGCTCGGCATCTGGCAGTTGCTCCCACCCGTGCTGCATCTGGTGGGTCTGGCGGCTGGCGTCCTCGGTTGCCTTTTCCTGCTGCTGCGCGGCCTGCTTGCCTGGCAGGCCCCCTCCGCAGAGGAAGTGGTGCAGCGGCTGGAGCGTTCCGGTGGCGCCCACAGGCCCCTCACCAGCGTGCAGGACCAGATCGCCGTTGGCCGTGACGATTCCGCCGCCCTGTCGCTCTGGCAGGCGCACCGGCGCCAGATGGCGGCACGTATCGGGGCATTGCGCCTGCCTGTCGCCGACACCCGGATGCCCGCGCGCGATCCCATGGCCCTGCGCCTGCTGGTGCTGATGATCTTCTGCCTCAGCCTGGCCGCCGCAGGTGGTCGCTCGGGGGAGCGGCTGGTCGCCGCGCTGGACACTGGCACGGCAACCGACGCCCTGGCCGACGACACGGTGCTGGAGGCCTGGGTGACGCCGCCCGCCCATACCGGCATGCCGCCGGTCTTCATCAGTGCGTTGACCCCGTCGCAGGATGATGCCGGCGCGGCGGCGCCCCTCGCGGTGCCGACCGGCAGCCGCTTTCTGGCCCGCTATCATGGCGCGGCCGAACCGGCTCTGGCCGTGGCAGACACGCTTGAGGCCTTCGAGCGCGTGGGCGAGAAGGATCTGCAGATCGAACGGCTGATCACGGCAGGTGACCGGCTGAGCATCCGCGACGGAGAGCGCGAGATCGCCGGTTGGCCGATCAGCATCATTCCCGACCACCAGCCGACTATCGAACTGACGGAGCCGCCAAAGGGCACCCTGCGCGGCGCGCTGCGGCTTGCCTACCGCGCCACCGATGACTATGGCGTTGCCGGTGTTGCCGTCCGGATCACGCGCGACGGGCATGACGGCGAGATCATTCTGGACCTGCCGCTGTCGAGCCGCCGGCCGATGGAGGCCATCGATACCGTGTTCCGCGATCTGGCCGACCATCCCTGGGCCGGCAGGCAGGTGGTTCTTGTCATGGAGGCGCGGGACGATGCGGATCAGATCGGTCGCTCCGAACCACTGACCTTCGACCTGCCGGCACGCACCTTCAGGCAGCCCGCCGCCCGCGCCGCCATCGAACTGCGGCAGCGGCTGTTCGACGATGCGGCGGGGCAGCGGGAATGGGTGGTTCGCGCGCTGCATGCCCTGATGATCAACCCGAAGCGCTATCACAGCGATTTCGCGGTGCATATCGGCCTGAGCATGCTGGCCTCCGACCTCGCGGCAAGCGGTGATGCGGAGACCATCGCCGCCAGCCAGCAGATGCTCTGGCAGACCGCGCTGAGGATCGAGGACGGGAACATTTCCGTTGCCCAGTCCCGTCTGCGCGACATTCAGGAACGGCTGTCGGAGGCCCTGGCCAATGGCGCCTCTGAGGCCGAGATCCAGGCCCTGATGGACGAACTGCAGGAAGCCATGGACGAATATCTGCGCGCCATGCAGCAGGACGCCCAGCGCCGCATGGAGGCGGGCGAGGATCTGCCGGAGATGGACGGCGCGGAGAGTGTCGAGCGTCAGAGCCTGGCCGACATGCTGGACAAGGCGCGGGAGCTTTCGCGCTCCGGCGCGCGGGACCAGGCGCGCCAGATGCTGTCCCAACTGCAGAACATGCTGGAGAACCTGCAGATGGGGAACCAGGGCGGACGGGCGCAGTCGGAGCAGCAGGCGGAACGGCTGGCGGACCAGCTCGGGCAGATGATGGAACAGCAGCAGCAGCTCATGGACCGCACCTTCGAGCGGCGTCAGCAGCAGGCCGAACCGGATTCGAAGCTGCCGTCCCAGACCAATCCCTTCAACTCCCCGGGCCGCAGCCGCTTCGGCCGCTCGCAGACATTCGATCAGAACAAGGGTGCGCGCGGCGGCACGCCGTCCCAGCAGAGCGAGCAGGATCTTGCCGACGCGCAGGGCCAGTTGCGACGCCGTCTGGGCGAACTGATGCAGCAACTGGGCGAGAGCATGGGCAGCATACCGGGGGAACTGGGAGAGGCCGAACAGGCCATGCGTTCCGCCCAGTCATCGCTGGGTGCGGGGCAATCCGACCAGGCGATGGATGAACAGGCCCAGGCACTGGACCGGCTGCGGCGTGGCGCTGAATCAGTGTTGCAGGATCTGGCTGATCAGGGCCAGGGCCAGGCACAGAACCAGGACGCCCCGGGGCAGGACGGGCGCAACGGCGAACCGACGGACCCGCTGGGCCGCTCCCCCACCGACAGCTGGGGCGAAGGCACCGGCGACATGGTGCCCGCGCAGAGCGCGCTCCAGCGCTCCCGCGAAATCCTCGACGAACTCCGCCGCCGCTCAGGCCAGCGCAGCCGTTCGGCGGACGAACTCGACTACATCATGCGGCTGCTGCGCCAGTTCTGAACCGCGAGCGGGCGACTTCAGTCCTCGCCAATCTGTTCGAGCGCAACCCGGCCAGCCGCTGTCAGCCTGCCGCGCCCGCTGGCCAGCAGTTCCTTGCGCAGGGCATAGGCGTTCCCCGTCTTCGCGGGCTTCATGTCCTCCGGCGCGGTCCGCTGCGTGACCGCCGGCCAGTGGCCCGGTTGCGGGCGCGATCCTTCATGCACGATGGCCGGGATGTCGTCGTCGACCACGGCAGGCGCTTCCGCGACTTCCATCAGGTTCCACGCGATCTCCAGCGGGATATTGTTGTTGTCGAAGAAGTACAGAGACCAGAAGACACCATGGTCGATCGGTCCGGTGACCTCGATTCCCGCCGCCTCCAGCCGGTCCTTCCACTCGAAGAACTCCTCCCGCGTTTCCACGGTGAAGGCCACATGATCGAAACCGATCGGGTCGGATGTGCGGTTGCCGTGGAATTTCTTCGTCATGGCCGACGCGCCGTCATAGGCGAAGAAGGCGATGTAATTGGCGCCCGCGCTGAAGAAGTAGTGGCGGAAACCGTCGTGACCGATACCCAGCGACAGGTCCATGCCCAGCAGGTCACGGTAGAAGCGGATGGTACCGGTCAGATCCGGCGTGATGAAGGCCAGATGGTCAATGCGGTCGAGGGCCATGTCGTTTCTCCCGGCTTGTCATTTCGTTCGGTGTCGCCTGTCCTGCAGGCCGTTGCAGGGCATCGCACGACACCAAAGTCTATACCCGAGATGAGCGCATCCCTGCCCTGCCGCAAGGTCGTGCAAGGGAAACGCTGCGTTTCCATCGGGAAGCTTCTATAGTTGCTGCAGGCGACGGCACGGGGTTCAGGGGAGGACAGGGTGCGGGCGATCATCTGCGAGAAGATCGGATCCATCGAGGATCTGAAGGTCGGCGAATTGCCGACGCCGGAACCGGGTGCGGGAGAGATTCGGGTGCGGGTGCACGCGGTGTCTCTGAACTTTCCCGACCTGCTGATGCCGCAGGGCAAGTACCAGTACAGTGGGCAACCGCCGTTTGCGCCGGGGATGGAAGCCGCTGGCACCATCGACGCGCTTGGTGAGGGAGTCACCGGGCTGGAGATTGGTCAGCGGGTTGCCGTGCATCCCTGGATCGGTTGCCTGGCCGAGTTCGTCGTCTGCCCGACGGACTGGGTCTTTCCGCTGCCTGACGCCATGGACTTCGACACTGCCGCAGCCTTCTGCCTGACCTATGGCACCATTCATCATGCGCTGAAGGATCGCGGTCGCCTGCAGGCCGGGGAAACCCTGCTGGTGCTGGGCGCATCGGGTGGCACCGGTCTGGCCGCTGTCGAGGCCGGCAAGGCATGGGGCGCGCGGGTCATTGCCGCCGCCAGCTCGGACGAGAAGCTCGCCGCCTGCCGGGCACGCGGTGCCGATGATCTGGTGAACTATGCGGAGGGCGACGAACTGCGCCACCAGATCAAGGCGCTGACCGATGGTCGCGGTGCGGACGTGATCTTCGATTCCGTCGGCGGCGACTACAGCCATCAGGCGATACGGTCGATCAACTGGGGCGGCCGGATGCTGGTCATCGGCTTCGCCGCCGGTGACATCGCGCAGCTGCCCGCCAATCACATCCTGATCAAGCAGATCGAACTGATCGGCGTTGCCTACCAGGGCTTCGCCCGCCGGTTCCCCGACCGCTGCCGGGCCAACATCGCGGCCATGATGGAACTCTGGTCGGATGGCAAGCTGCGCCCGCACATCGGCGGCACCTACAGCCTGGACAATGGCATCGACGCCTTCCGCGCCATGCGCGACCGCAAGGCAGTGGGCAAGCTGGTGGTGAGGCTGGACCAGACAGTCTGACGCAAACGAAACAGAACCCTGGGGAGGGTGACCATGGACTTCACGATCCCGCGCGAGATCAGCGACTACATCGGCGTGCTCGATGCCTTCATCGAGACGGAGATCAAGCCGCTGGAGGAGGAGAACATCAGGTTCTTCGACCATCGGCGCGAATATGAACGCACCGACTGGGACAATGGCGGCCGCCCGAAGGAGGAGTGGGAGGAACTGCTGGCGGAGATGAAGCGCCGCGCCGACAAGGCCGGTCATCTGCGCTGGGCCCTGCCCACGGATATCGGCGGCTCGGCCGGCTCCAACCTGGGCATGGCGATCATCCGCGAACATCTGGCCCACCGGGGCCTGGGACTGCACAACGACCTGCAGAACGAAAGCTCCATCGTCGGCAACTTTCCCGTGGTCATGATCTTCCACGCCGTCGCCAGCCCGGAGCAGAAGAAGGAATTCATCGAGGACATGATCACGGGTCGCAAGCGTGTCGCCTTCGGCGTCACGGAACCCAATCATGGCTCCGACGCCACCTACATGGAAACGACGGCGGTGCAGAAGGATGGCGGCTGGCTGATCAATGGCACCAAGCGCTGGAACTCGGGCATGTCCAACGCGTCCCACGACGTGGTCTTCGCCCGCACCTCCGGCGACGTGGGCCGCCCGAAAGGCATCACCGCCTTCATCGTTCCGGTGGAGACACCGGGGGTCGACATTGCCTACATGCACTGGACCTTCAACATGCCCTCCGACCATGCGGAGGTGCATTTCCGCGATGTCTGGGTACCCGACAGCGCCATCCTGCACGAGGAAGGCCGCGGTCTGGAATGTGCCCAGGCGTTCTTCCACGAGAACCGCATCCGGCAGGCGGCATCCAGCCTCGGGGCCGGACAGTACTGCGTCGACGAGGCCGTGAAATGGGCCAACAAGCGCGTCACCTGGGGCAAGCCGCTCAGCACCAACCAGGCCATCCAGTGGCCGCTGGCCGAGCTGAATACCGAGGCCGAGATGCTGCGCAACCTGGTCTACAAGAGCGCCTGGCACCTGGACCAGGCGCACCACATGGAGGTGACGCACTGGGTCGCCATGGCCAACTACCGCGCCAACCGCTTCGTCTGCGAGGCGGCGGACCGGGCCATGCAGGTGCACGGCGGCATGGGCTACACCCGCTACAAGCCCTTCGAGCACATCTATCGCCACCACCGCCGCTATCGCATCACCGAAGGCACCGAGGAGATCCAGATCCGCAAGGTCGCCCACGACCTGTTCAAGAAGTTCAGGGACTGATCACCGGGCCGCTTACGTCAGACAGTCTCACCCGTCGCGGCGCAGGTGGCGGGTGAGGCGTTTCTCCAGCCGTTCCCAGATGTTGCGGATGGTCTCCACCATCAGTAGGTAGACGACGGCTGCCCAGAGGTAGGTCTGGAAATCGAAGCTGCGGGAATAGGCGCGCCGCGTCTCCCCCATCAGGTCCAGCACGGTGATGATGGCGACAATGGCCGATCCCTTCAGCATCAGGATGATCTCGTTGCCATAGGGGCGCAGCGCCACGATCAGGGCCTGCGGCAGGATGATCTTGCGGAACGCCTGCAGGCGGGTGAGGCCCAGCGCCTCCGCCGCCTCCCATTGGCCCTTCGCGACCGACTGGATCGCGCCGCGCAGGATCTCCGCCTGATAGGCCGCCGTGTTCAGGGCAAAGGCGAAGACGGCGCAGTTCCAGGGATCGCGGAAGAATGCCCAGAGTCCCACAGACTGCAGTTCTGGCCGGAACTCGCCGGCGCCGTAATAGACCAGGAACACCTGCGCCAGCAGTGGCGTACCGCGAAACAGGTAGACGTAGCCATAGGCCAGCGCGCCGACAGCCCGGTTCGGCGACAGGCGCCCGACGGCGACGGGCAGTGACATGGCCGCACCGAAGACCAGCGACGTGGCCACCAGCCCCAGCGTGATCTGCAGGCCCTTCCAGTACTTCGGCGCATATTTCGCGACCAGTTCGCTGTCCCAGGCCAGGATCAGATAGAGGCTCAGGCCCCCCAGCAGGCCGATCATTGCCGCCAGCGCGATCCAGCCGGTGGTGCGGGTGCCGCTCCAGCGCCGTCGCACGGGCGGTGGTGGCAGGGCGGGCTGGATATGTTCGTTGACGATGGCTGTCATCGGGGGGCATCCCCCCTGGCGGCCCAGTGATTGATCGCGCCAATGGCGATGGACGAGAGGATCGCCAGCGCCAGATAGAGCAGACAGGCGACACCGAAGAACAGGAAGGCTTCCTTGGTCACCCGTGCGGCGATGCCGGTCTGGCGGATGATGTCGGACAGGCCGATGACGCTGACCAGCGCCGTATCCTTCAGCAGGATCATCCAGAGGTTGCTCAGTCCGGGCAGCGCGATGCGGATCAGCTGCGGCAGGATGATCAGGCGCATGGTCTGGAACCGCGACAGGCCGATGGCATGACCGCCCTCGTACTGTCCGCGCGGGATGGCGCGGAAGGCGGACAGGAAGACCTCGCTGGAGAAGGAGGAAAAGACCAGCCCCAGCGCCACCATGCCGGCGAGGAAGCTGTTGATCTCTATCGTCGTCTCGCTGCCCATCGCCAGCAGCAGCTGGCGGATGCCGATCTGGGCGCCGAAATAGACCAGGAACAGGGTCAGCAGTTCCGGCAGTCCGCGAAAGACAGTCGTGTAGATATTGCCCGCCAGCCGCAGCGTCGGTTCCTCCGACTGCTTGGCCAGCGCCACGAAGAAACCGATCAGCAGGCCCAGCGGCAGGGTGGCCAGCGCCAGCGAGATGGTGACGCCCACACCGGAGGCGATCTCGTCGCCCCAGCCGGTATCGCTGAGGCTCAGCAGGGCGAGTATCTCATCCATGCTGGCACCGCCGCACGGCAGACGGACCAGGCCTCACCCGACGCCCGGTCAGGCGTGGGGCGAGGCTGGTCACAGGCGCGGTGGCCTGCATCATGCTGTGCCCGCCATCAGGCACATCCGGTCCGTTCAGCCTCCGTAGGCGTCGAACGTGAAGTACTTGTCGTTGATCGACTTGTAGACACCATTGGCGCGGATCGCCTTGATCGCGGCATTGAACTTCTGCGCCAGTTCGGTCTCGCCCTTGCGGATGGCGATACCGGCACCCTCACCATGGATGGTCGGGTCCGGCGTGATCGTGCCCAGCAGCTTGCAGCAGGCACCATCCGCACTGTCGAGCCATTCCTGCAGCACGGTGACATCATCCATCACCGCGTCCAGGCGACCGCTGTCGATGTCCAGCTTGTACTCGTCAGCCGTCGGATAGCCGCGGATCGTGCTGTCGGTGTATTTCGCCTCGGCGAAGTTGGAATGGGTGGTGGAACCCTGCACCCCGATGGCGGCATCGGCCAGATCGGCGGGGCTGGTGCCCTTCAGCGCCGAATCCTTCGGCACCGCGATGGCCGGGGGCGTGTTGTAGTACTTCTCGGTGAAATCGACCTTCTTCTTGCGCTCGTCCGTGATCGACATGGAGGCGATGATCGCGTCGTACTTGCCCGCCTGCAGGGCCGGGATGATGCCGTCCCAGTCCTGGGTGACGAAGGTGCATTCGGCCTTCATCTCGGCACAGAGCGCCTTGGCAATATCGATGTCGAAGCCCTCCAGCTTTCCGTCCGCGGTCAGATTGTTGAACGGAGGATATGCGCCCTCCGTGCCGATCTTCAGCTTCATGCCGTCGGCCTGGGCGGAGGAAAGGGCTGCAGCCGTGGCCAGCGCCGCAGCGGTGAGGGTCAGATGTTTCAGGAACCGCATTCTCTGGATCTCCCTGTTATCTCGGGTTCTGCTTCGCCCTGCATCCCAAAGCGAATTGGCCGGGTGTTCAACCGGAATCGCCCGAATCAGGGGATTTTCGGTGAAACAACGGGATTTTACGCAGGGGAACCTGCCCACCACCTTGCCGTGACCGGACGTGCGGGCTACGTCATCGGGCAGCAGATGCAAACGCAAGGGGAGAAGACGCGATGAAGGCGATGCTGTGTCACGAATGGTGCGGACCCGATGATCTGAAGCTGGAGGATGTGGCTTCGCCGGAGCCGGGTGCCGGGGAGGTCCGGATTGATGTGCATTGCGCCGGGGTGAACTTCCCCGACCTGCTGATGATTGCCGGCAAGTACCAGTTCAAGCCGGCGTTCCCCTTTTCCCCCGGCATGGAAGTCGGCGGCGTCATCTCGGCTGTCGGTGAGGGCGTGAGCGGTTTCAAGCCCGGCGACCGGGTGATGGCGATGACCAGCATGGGCGGCGGCTATGCCGAGCAGGCGATCGCGACAGCAGCGAAGACATTCCTGCTGCCCGATGGCGTGACCTTCGAACAGGCGGCCGGTTTCCCGGTCACCTATGGCACGACCTATCACGCGCTGAAGGACCGGGGCGAACTGAAGCCGGGCGAGGTGCTGCTGGTCCATGGTGCCTCCGGCGGTGTCGGTCTGAACGCCGTGGAACTGGGCAAGCGCATGGGCGCGACGGTGATCGGCACGGTCGGTTCGGACGCGAAGATGGACATCGTGAAGGAATATGGCGCCGATCACGTCTTCAACTATTCCGAACATTCGATCCGCGACAAGGTCAAGGAACTGACCGGCGGCCAGGGCGCGGACGTGATCTACGATCCGGTCGGCGGTGACGCCTTCGACGAATCACTGCGCTGCATCAACTGGGGCGGCCGTCTGCTGGTGATCGGGTTCGCATCAGGACGCATTCCGGAGGCGAAGGCGAACCTGGTGCTGCTGAAGCAGTGCCAGATCGTCGGCGTGTTCTGGGGTGCCTGGACGGAGCGGAATCCAGAGGAATGCCGCAGCCAGTTCGGCACGCTGCTGGACTGGTGCGCGGAGGGCAAGCTGCGCCCGCATGTCTCCATGACCTTCCCGCTGGAGCAGGCACCGGACGCCATGAAGGCCCTCGCCGCCCGCAAGGCCACCGGCAAGGTGATCGTCAACGTCCGCTGAACCGGAACGGGTATGCTTCCCCCCAACCCGGGGAAGCGTACCCGCTACCGCCGTTCGGCGTGCAGCACCCCGCTGGTCTGTAGCCGCGCGACATCTGCCGCCGACATGCCCAGGTCACCCTCCAGGACCGCAGCATTGTGCTCGCCCAGAAAGGGCGCCGTCAGGTCAAGGGGTTCGGGGAAGTCCGAATAGCGCAGCGGATTGCCGGTGATGGCCATCGGCCCGACGCCCCTGTCGTCGATCTGGCGTACCGTGCCGCGCTCGATCAGGTGCGGGAGGCGCATGGCGTCGGCGACGCTCAGGACCGGGGCGCAGGGCACTCTCTGCGCCTGCAGCGCCTCGATTCCGGCCTCATCGGATTCCAGGCTGCCCAGCCACCCCTCGATCACGGCGATCAGTTCAGCCTGATTCGCCATTCGCGCCGGTCCATCGACGAATCGCGGGTCCTCGATCAGGTCCTCGCGTCCCATGGCCCTGCACACCCGGCCCCACTGGTCCCCCAGCGCCACCACCACCAGATAGCCTGTCCTTGCCCGGAAGATGCCGATGGGAGCCACCATCGCGTGATGGCTGCCGGTGCGGTGCGGCTGGACCTCGCCACCGCTCAGGGAATGTACCTCCACATTGATCTCGTGGCAGTGGAAGTAGAAATCCAGCAGGGAAATATCGAGATGCTGGCCCTTGCCCGGCCCGTCACCCCGTGACCGTTCCCGATGGAACAGCGCCCCGTTGATGGCCGCCAGCGAGGTGATCGCCGTGCCCATGTCCCCGATGGCCAGCCCGACGATCGGCGGCGGCCCGTCCGGGTCCCCGATCATGGAGGTCACACCGGCATAGGCCTGGGCGATATAGTCGAAGCCGACCAGCTGATGCAGCGGCCCGCTTTGCCCGAAGGCGGAGATCGAGCACATGATGGCGGAGGGATTGATGGCGTGAACCTGCGCCCAGCCGAATCCCATCCGGTCGATCACGCCGGGCGAGAAATTCTCCACCACCACGTCTGCCCAGGCGATCAGGTCGCGGATGATCGCCTTGCCCTCGGCCGAACGCATGTCGAGGCAGACCGAACGCTTGCCCTGGTTGTGCTGCACGAAGTAGCCCGACCGGCCGTTCTTGATCACCGGCAGCACGCGGCAGAGATCGCCCCCCGGCGCATGCTCCAGCTTGACCACGTCCGCGCCCATCTCCGCCATCAGGCGGGTGCAGGCCGGGCCGGCAATGAACTGTGTGAAATCGAGTACGCGAATGCCGTCCAGCACATGGGCGTGAGCCAAGTCCGATCCTCCCCAGGGTCGTTCAATCACAGACCGCATGATGGACTCTGCCGCCACGAAGGAGAAGGGGCTTGACCGGACGCCTTGCCGGGGCCAACTGTCAGCAGCAGCTTGCCCTGTCTTCTGGATCCGCAATGATCGCTCGCGCGCTGGTATTCTCGGCCATTCTGATCGTTCTCGATCAGGCCACGAAGGCGTGGCTGATCGACGTCATGGCCGCACGGAACTTTGCCACGCTGACCCTGACCCCGTTCTTCAATCTGGTGATGGTCTGGAACCCGGGGGTCAGCTTCGGCCTGTTCGGGGGCGACCCGACGGAAACACGCTGGATCCTCGCAGGTGTGAACGTGGTGGTTTCCGTCTTCCTGTTCTTCTGGATGCGCCGGGCAGAAGGACCCTGGCAGCGCCTGGCGCTCGCAGCCGTGATCGGCGGGGCCATCGGAAATGCCATCGATCGGGTCAATTACGGACAGGTCGCGGACTTCTTCGACTTTCATGTCGCGGGCTGGCACTGGCCCGCTTTCAACGTGGCGGATATCGCAATTTCGTGCGGAGTGACTATCCTGCTGCTGGATTCCTTGTTCGGACGCCGTCTTGGCGCTAGAAACGGCAGCCATGAAAAGCAGTCTTGAGAATCGCCTGACCCGTTTGCTGCCCGTGCTGGCCCTGGTGCTGGTTGTCGGCGGCTGTGACACGGTGAAGGACACGCTGGGTCTGAGCAAGTCGTCACCGGACGAAAGCCGGGTGACCGTGTTCTCCCCCCTTGTTGTGCCGCCTGACTTCAACCTGCGCCCGCCGGGACCTGGCGGGGTGCAGCAGACCGCCGCGCCGCGCACGGGCAAGCGCGTCACGTCCGTCGCCATCGGGCAGGATGGCCGCATCGTCACATCGGTCACAGGGACCGGGCCGGAAGGCGCGACCAGCGGCGAACTGGCGCTGCTGCGGTCTGCCGGGGCCATGTCCCCGCCGGAGGGCATCCGCGATCTCGCCGCCGCGCAGGAGCAGAGCCTGGCGAAGGTCAACACCCTGCTGACCGATCTGGTGCTGTTCAACAAGCGCGACGCGGACCAGCGCCCGCTCGACCCGCGCGAACTCTCGAAGATCGACACGCTTGGCCTTTTCTGAACAGGCAATATGTCGTCCGTGCACATGACTGGCTGAACACAGGACTCAGGAACATTTCCGAATGGCCTCAACGAACCGCGTGACACGATGGCTCGAAAGCCTGCGTGGAGGAAGCGATGCCGATGCGGCCAGCACCGCGCCCGACGACCTGCAGCTTGCGGCGGCGATCCTGCTGATCGAGGCCGCGCACCTGGACGGTGAGTTCGATGCGCAGGAGCAAAGGACGGTGCGCCGCGTGCTGGCGGAGAAATTCAAGCTGACGGCCGACGAAACCACGTCGCTGATCGAAGTGGCCGAGAAGCGCCAGCAGAATGCCGTCGAGATCAGCACCTTCACCCGCGCCATCAAGGAAGGCTATCCATCCGAACGCCGCGTGGAGGTGATCGAGATGCTTTGGGAGGTCGTGCTTGCGGACGGCGAATTGCACGCCTATGAAGCCAACCTGTTGCGCCGCATCGGAGGCCTCATCTATGTTTCCGACAGGGAAAATGGTGAGGCGCGGCAGCGCGTCGCCGGACGGCTTCAGGGCGGTTCGGATTGAGTGATACCTGAGAGCCGGTGAAAGGGTCACCGGTGCATCAGGGGAAAACCAAGGGGAGTGAAGGCAGATGCCTTATGTCGTCGCGGAGAACTGCATCAAGTGCAAGTTCCAGGATTGTGTGGAAGTCTGTCCGGTGGATTGCTTCTACGAGGGCGAGAACATGCTGGTGATCCACCCCGACGAATGCATCGATTGCGGCGTCTGCGAGCCCGAGTGCCCGATCGAGGCCATCCTGCCCGATACCGATCCGGAAGCCGACAAGTGGCTGGAACTGAACCGGGAATATTCGGAGAAGTGGCCGAACATCACCCGCAAGGGCGAAAGCCCTGCTGATGCGGACGACTGGCGCGAGACGCCGGACAAGTTCGAGAAGCATTTCAGCGCCAACCCCGGCGCCGGCGACTGACACCTGCTACGAACGTCCCCTGCCGACGCGGGGGCGGACACGATCTCCCGGCCATGTGAACGCGCATGGCCGGTCATGCGGATTTGTGTTCACTGAATGCGAGTCCGCACTGTGAGATCTGTCATTTTTGTGTTATATAACTTCTCGGTCAGGGAGCTGCGGGCGCGCATCTGTGTGACCTGATACCCGGCGGGCGGCTGATGGCGGCCCGTTTTTTCGTGTCGGCACCAGTTTTGGACCGCGCGCCCGGCGGAAGACCTGGCCTTGCATGTTCCGCTTGTCTCGAAGGAACCGCCATTTCCGGGGGTTCAGGCAGGGTCTTGCCGTTTCGGGATACCGGAACAGGAACCGCTTCGAACCGTCAGGGTGTCCGAAGCGGCAGAAAGAGAAGGACTGATATGACTGAAGCAAGTTCTACCGAGGTCCGGGCCAAGGCTGCGCCGCGCAAGAAGAAGGCGAAGCTGGAATTTCAGGCCAATGACTATGTTGTCTATCCCTCCCACGGCGTCGGCATGATCACGGCTGTCGAGGATCAGGAAATTTCCGGTTTCAAGCTGCAGCTCTTTGTCATCGATTTCCCGCACGAGAAGATGACCCTGCGTGTTCCCGTGACCAAGGCGACGGCCACCGGCATGCGCGCCCTCGCCTCCACCAAGCTGATGAAGCAGGCGATGGATACGCTGAAGGGACGCGCGCGCGTCAAGCGCACCATGTGGTCGCGCCGCGCGCAGGAATACGAGGCGAAGATCAACTCGGGCGATCCGGTCTCCATCGCGGAGGTCGTGCGCGACCTGCACCGCAACGAGGACCAGCCGGACCAGTCCTATTCGGAGCGCCAGATCTACGAGGCCGCCAAGGAACGGCTGACGCGGGAACTGGCCGCCGTGGAAAAGATCGCCCACGAGAACGCCGAAGAGAAACTGAACCGCTTCCTCGCCACCTGACGCTCAGGCTGACAGCGATGTGACGGACAGGGCCGGGGCAGATATGCCCCGGCCTTTTCTTTGCGCGGATCAATGCGAGCGCCGATACCGACCTCAACGCCAGCGGGTCAGGCGTACCGACAGGGCGGTGAGGATGCCGTAGACCAGCATGCCGGCCGCGACACCGCTGAACACGCCCGCCACGCCCATCCCCATTGACCGGGTCAGGAACAGGGCCGTACCGAGCGCGGTGACGATGCGGAAGATGCTGGCGATCATGGGCCAGACCATGCGGCTTGCCCCCTGGCTGGCGAAGAACAGCGCCAGGCCCAGGGCGTAGAAGAAGTAGAACGGCGCGACGGTCCGGAAATAGCTGCGCCCCGCCTCCAGCGCCGCCGTGTCCGATGCATCCAGGAAGATGCGCAGCCAGAGATCGGGCTGGAGCGAGAGCACCGCGCCGATGCTGCCGACGATCACTGCCGCCGCGAAGGAACCGGTCCAGGCCACCCGCAGGGCACGGGGCCTGTTGCCTGCCCCGATATTGGCCCCGACCATGGCCGTCATGGCCGCGCCGATCCCGAAGACAACCGGGATCATCAGGAACTCGAGGCGCGCGCCCAGACCGTATCCGGCCAGCGCCGCCTGCCCGTGCAGACCGGCCAGGCCGACCATCAGCACGGTCGTGAGCACGGTCTGGATGGTGCTGAGGGAGGCAATCAGGCCGACGCTGAGAATGTCGCGGTACAGGTCCCGGCGCAGGCCCTGCAGCCGCCCCTTGATCAGGAATCCGACCCGTCCGGAGCCGACGAAGGTGAGCGCGACTATCGCACCGATGCCATAGGCCAGCACATGCCCGGCCGCCAGACCCTGCATCCCCAGCGCCGGGAACGGTCCCCAGCCGAGCGCCAGTGTCCCGGCGATGGGGATGGAGCCGAGGGAAGTCAGGAAGAGCACCATCGACGGGATGCCCATGTTGCCGGACCCGCGAATGACGCTGAGGGAGGAATGGCACAGCCAGATGGTGATGCAGCCGGGGAAGAAGACACCGGCATAGGCCAGCGCCGCGTCGACCGTTTCGGGGCCTCCCCCCAGCAGCTCGAAGACATCCCGGCCGAACAGGCCCATCAGGACCGCCGAGAGGACGGCAATCGACACGGCAATGCTCCAGGCAGCCCAGGTCAGGCTGCCCGCCCGTTCCGGGTCGTTGTTCCCCAGTGCCCGCGCGATGGCCCCCGAGATGGCCCCGCCCATGGCCCCGGCGGAGAGCATCTGGGTCAGCATGACCAATGGGAAGACCAGCGCCAGTCCGGCCAGCGCGGTGATTCCCAGCACTCCGGCAAAGAACCCCTCCGCGATGCTGACCGCCGCCATGACGAACATGGCGACCACATTCGGTGCCGCGAGCCGCAGCAGGGTGCGACCGATCGGGGCGGTCAGCAGCATCTGCGTCCGCGCCGTGCGGGCCATTGCCGATGCCGACGGTGCCGATGCCGACGGTGCCGATGCCGACGGTGCCGATGCCGACGGTGCCGGTGTGGCGGCGATGGTACTGGTTTCGGTCGTCATACGCAGATCCTAGGGTCAGGGGCCGCGCGTCGCAGGTCGTGGGGCACGGATCCAGTCAGTTCCTTTTTGGAATGCATATACTGCGTTCCCTTTTGGAACCTGTCAATCTGTGCTATTCATCCAACTGCACCCTGGCGGAAAGCGAGTGACCCATGCGCTGGAATGACCTGAGAGAAGAAGCCTGCCCTGTCGCGCGGGGCCTCTCGGTCGTGGGGGACCGCTGGACCATGCTGATCCTGCGCGACTGCTTCCAGGGCATCCGGCGCTTCGAACAGATGCAGGAACGTCTGGGCATCACCCGCCATGTCCTGTCGGACCGGCTGAAGAAGCTGGAAAGCGCGGGTGTACTGCGTCGGGTGCCCTATCAGCAGCGCCCGCCCCGCCACGAGTACCGGCTGACGGAGACTGGCACGGCGCTCTATCCGGTGCTCGCCACGCTGATCGACTGGGCCAACACACACGTTCCGGCCCCGACCGGTACCGCAGTCACGCTTGTGGACCGGGAGACGGGCGTGCCTGTGTCGCCGAAGCTGCTGGACACCAATACGGGCCGGGAGATCACCCACCGCTCCGTCGGCGCACGGATGCAGGCACCGGCGGACGACACCGGAGCCTGAGGCCCGTCCGGGCCGTCGCGAAGCGGACGCCTCTCGCCCTAGACCGCCCCTTGCGGACGCATCGACAGCCAGTCGGTCGCTTCCTCGTAGCGCGCGGCCATCCGCAGCAGCTGCTGCTCACCGCGCGGGCGGCCGATGAGCTGGAAGCCCGTGGGGCGACCGGTGGCGTCGAACCCGGCGGGCAGATTGATCGCCGGGCAGCCGCTCAGGGTTCCGGCAATGACGACTTCCATCCAGCGGTGGTAGGTGTCCATGGCCCGCGCCCCGATCCGGTCGGGCCAGGAAATCTCGGCATCGAACGGGAATACCTGCGCGGTGGGCATGGCGATGGCGTCATAGCGGCTGAACAGGTCATCGATGCAGCGGTACCAGTCACTGCGCAGCACACTGGCCCGGTGCACGTCCTGCGCCGACAGCTTCAGTCCCTGCTCGATCTCCCAGACGAGCTCCGGCTTCAGCAGATCACGGGTCGCGGGATCAGCGTGATAGGGGGCATAGGTGCCGGTGACCGCCCAGTTGCGCAGCACAATCCAGGCCTGCCAGAGCTGTTCCGGAGCAAAGTCCGGGACCAGCGGCTCGACCACGGCCCCCAGTGCTGCGAACTGCTCCACTGCCGCAGTGCAGAGGTCGAGGATGCCTGCCTCGCAGGTGTAGTAGCCGTTCCAGTCGCCGATCCAGCCGATTCGCAGACCGGTGACATCACCCTCAAGTCCCGCGGCAAAGGGGGCCTCCGGGTCCGCCAGGCTGAGCGGCGCGGACGGATCGTAGCCCGACTGGATATCCAGCAGGTGCGCCAGGTCACGCACGCTGGTGGCCATGGGACCGTCGGTGGACAGCTGATGCACGAAGGATTCCGGCTTCGGCGCGTTCGGCACCCGACCGAAGGACGGGCGCAGACCCAGCACATTGTTGAAGGCACCGGGGTTGCGCAGCGAGCCCATCATGTCACTGCCGTCGGCGACCGGCTGCATGCCGAGCGCGAGGGAAACGGCGGTGCCGCCGCTGGACCCGCCCGCCGACAGGGCCGGATTCCAGGCATTGCGGGTGATTCCGTGCAATGGATTGTAGGTATGGGAACCGAGCCCGAATTCCGGCGTGTTGGTCTTGCCGATGATGATGGCCCCGGCGGCGCGCATGCGCGATACCATCAGACAATCCTGGTCCGGTACATTGTCGGCGAACAGCGGGGAGCCGAAGGTGGTCGGAATCCCGGCAGTGGCGGCCAGATCCTTCACCGCCAGCGGAAAGCCATGCATCCATCCGCGATGACGGCCCGCGGCCAGGTCGGCATCCGCATCCGCGGCTTCGGCCAGCAGCACATCCTCGTCCCGCATGGAAATGATGGCATTGTGGACCGGGTTGAAACGCCGGATGCGGTCCAGATAGGTCCGCATGACCTCGACGCAGGAGATCTGGCGTGCCGCAATGGCCCGGGACAATGCGGTCGCATCGGTGAAGATCATGTCGTCCGCGGCCGCCTGCGCACTGCCACCACTGATTCCGCTCATTGCTTCCGATCCCCTTCCGTCGCGGCCCCGTCGCTCTTGTAGAGCCCGGCGTGGGTATCGCGTAGTACGTTCTTCTGCACCTTGCCCATGACATTTCGGGGCAAGGCGTCGGTGAACAGCACACGTTTCGGCTGCTTGTAGCGCGCCAGTCCGTCGGAGATCGCCGCAATGACGGCGGCCTCATCCAGCGTTGCCCCTGCTTCAGCAACGACGACAGCCGTCACCGCCTCCCCGAAATCCGGATGCGGCAGGCCGACGACCGCCGATTCGACCACGCCCGGCACCTCGTCGATCAGTTGCTCGATCTCCTTGGGATAGACGTTGTAGCCACCGGAGATCACCAGATCCTTGTCGCGCCCGACGATGTGCAGATAGCCCTCTGCATCGAAGCGCCCGAGATCGCCGGTGATGAAGAAACCATCGTCGGTGAATTCGGACGCGGTCTTCTCCGGCAGGCGCCAGTAACCGCCGAAGACATTCGGCCCCTTCACCTGGATGGCACCGGTCTCGCCCCGTGCCAGGACTGTCCCGTCCTCCCGATCCGCGATCCGCACGTCCACGTCCTGCAGGGGAAAGCCGACTGTCCCTGCCCGGCGGTCGCCGTCATAGGGGTTGGACGTGATCATGCAGGTTTCCGTCATGCCGTAGCGTTCCAGGATGGCGTGACCCGTCGCCGCCCGGAAGGCCAGGTGAACGTCGGCAAGCAATGGTGCCGAGCCGGAGACGAACAGGCGCATGTTCGACACCCTGTCCGCCGTCAGCCGATCCGACTGCACAAGACGGCTGTAGAACGTCGGCACGCCCATCAGCACGGTCGCATCCGGCATCAGATCAAGCACCGTGTCGGCGTCGAACCTGTCCAGGAAGATCATGGTCGCGCCCGCGGTCAGGCACATGTTCGCCGCGACGAAGAGGCCATGGGTATGGAAGATCGGCAGGGCATGGATCAGCCGGTCCTGATCGGTGAAACGCCAGGCCGACAGCAGCGCGTCGCAGTTGGTGGCCAGATTGCCGTGGGACAGCATCGCCCCCTTGGGCCGCCCCGTCGTGCCGGAGGTGTACAGGATTGCCGCAAGGTCATCATGGCTCACCGCCGTTGTCCGGGTCACCGGCGGCAGGGTCGCCGCCAGATCCATCAGGGTGCCGTCCGCCAGTGCCCCCATGCTCTCGACGGCCACCGTCCCCGGCATGTCGGCGCGCAGCTTCGCCAGATCCTTCGGACGACAGACGAACAGGCGCGGTTCCGCATCCCCGACGAAATAGTCGATCTCGCTGGCCGTATACCCGGTATTGAGCGGCAGAAAGACCGCCCCGATCCGCTGGCAGGCCAGGCAGAGCAACAGCGCCTCGACACTCTTGTCGACCTGCACCGCCACCCTGTCGCCCTTGACCACCCCTCGGGCCACCAGCGCCGCCGCCAGGCTGCCGACCCCGGCCATCCCCTCCGCGAAGCTCATGTCGGCCTGTCCCGGGCGCTCCGCCAGCGTCTTGTCCGGCGCGGCCTCCACACGCTGGCAGAAGGCATCGTGAATGGTATGTATCGTCATGGTTCCCTGTCCCCCCGGCCGACGCGCCAGCGCCTCATTTTCCCCTGTACGGCACATGCACCGGTCCCGCTTCTCCATCAGACACCGTACCATGGAGCGTCCGCAGTCTCGCCCGACGGGAAAGATTCGGGTATCATTCTACCGACATGGATCAGGAGGCCAGTATGCGCCGAGGAATGATGTACCGGGGACTGATAGCCGGGGCAATGCTGCTGCTTCTCGGCGGCTGCGAGGCCCTGAAGAACTTCGAGTCGCCAACCATCAGCGATACTTCAGACCAGTGGTTCACCGGAGACCCCCGCGTCCTGACAGCCGAGGTCGATGTGCCTGCGGGTTACCAGACCGTGGCAGTCTATGCGCGCTACACCCGCCACCACTGGCCCGGCGCGGCGGCGGCGCATGAGGTCGTGGCCCAGCCGGTCGCCGGCGGCACGACCTGGCGCGCGACCCCGCCGCTGGCCCAGGCGGCGCTCCGGGCCGATCACCTGTTCTACGAATGGTTCATCGATTACCGCCTGCCGGGCGGCAGCGAGATCGCCACGGTCCGGAGCGGAAGGAAGGATTTCGTCATCGGGTGCAGCGACGCGAACGTCGAAGCCTCCATCACCACCCTCGGCGTGTTCCTGCGCGCGTTCGACGACATCGAGAACGGGTTGGGCATGGCCGGAGCCGGTTTCTTCGCCGTACCCCACGGCAACGCCAGCCTGGCGCAGATCGGCATCACCTTCGCCGGGGCGAGCAGCATCTTCTCCAACGGCGATGTGCAGATCGGGCCACCCGGCCTGCTGTTCGTTGCCCCCCGCGCGCAGCGGGCGGACGAGAGTGACAGTGCCTATCAGGCGCTGGTCGCCGACCCCAATGGCGACACCACCCCCTATCGCGTGATCGGCGGTGCCTGGGGCAAGGTGATGGACAGCGCCAAACGTCGTCCGACCATGGGCTGTATCCCGTCAAGCGAATGGTTCCTGCATGAGGCGGGCTATCACCTGAACAGCGGCGTCATGGCGCTGCGGCCCCCGACCGAGTCCGTCAGGGGCGAGACCGTGGTCGACAGCCTGTCGCCGGACCCCGCCATCGAGGCACCGACCCCGAACAACGTGCTGATGTGGCATCCGCGAATCTGGGACCTGCATGTCTGGCTGCCGGAGAGCGGCAATGGCCCGCCAACCGTCTCCATCTACACCCCGTTCGACGTGCCGGGCGCGCGCGCCTGCCGGGACATGCCTGACCCGGAATGCACCGCCGCCGTCTTCTTCAAGCCGGAGACGTTCGAATAGCCATCCCGACAGGCTGGCGTCGCCGCCGGTAAAGATGGGATGCTGTCGGGGAACGGCAGTCCCCGTCGGGGGGTCCTGCCCGCAACCCGAGGAACAGGGGAACAGCATGGATCGCGGCAGCATCTTCGAACCCGGCAAGGTGGCCGTGGTCACCGGCGCAGCACTCGGGATCGGCAAGGCACTGGCCCTGCGGCTGGCGGGAAAGGGCATGTCCGTCGTGATGGCCGATCTGCCGGGACCTGACCTGGATGCAGCCTTGGCGGAGGTACGGGCAGCGGCAACGGCGGGGCCGGAGACGGTGCTGGGCCATGCCACGGACGTATCGAAGCCGGATCAGATCGAAAGCCTGAAGAAGGCGACGCTGGCGGCCTTCGGTCAGGTGGACCTGCTGGTCAACAATGCGGTGACCCGCACCGGACGGGGCTTCGATGCCGATCCGGAAAGCTGGCGGCAGGCGATGGAGGTCAACCTCTGGGGACCTGTCACGGCGGTACAGGCCTTCCTGCCCGACCTGCTGGCGAACCCTGCGCCGACAGCCATCGTCAACACCGGCTCCAAGCAGGGGATCACCAATCCGCCCGGTCATCCGATCTACAACATGACCAAATCGGCGCTGAAGACCTATACGGAGGCGCTGGAGCATGACCTGCGCAACAGGCCCGACAACCAGGGTGCGGCGCGGCTGAGCGCGCACCTGCTGGTGCCCGGATGGACCACCACCGGCAAGGCCGAGCACAAGCCCGGCGCATGGCTGCCCGACCGTGTGGTCGACATGCTGCTGGATGGTGTGGCGGGCGCGCAGTTCTACATCATCTGCCCTGACGACGAGGTCACGGCGGAGATGGATGCAAGGCGCATCCTCTGGGCCGCGCAGGACATCACGGAGAACCGGCCACCCCTGTCCCGCTGGCACCCGGATTTCGCGGAGGTCGCGCGGAAAGCCTGCTCCTGAGAGCGGCTCTCCGCCACGACTCCTCGATCAAGCCGATGACCCGCTCAGCGCGGCGGCATGCGGATGCCACCGTCCAGGCGGATCGTCTCGCCATTCAGGATCTGGTTCTCCAGCATGTGGATGGCCATGGCGGCGAACTCGTCGGGACGACCCAGGCGCGCCGGATGTGGCACGCTGGCGCCCAGGTTCTGGCGGATCTCCTCCGGCAGGCGGCCCAGCAGCGGCGTGTCGAAGATGCCCGGCGCGATGGTGTTCACGCGGATCAGCTTCGACGCCAGGTCGCGGGCGGCAACAATGGTCATGCCGACCACACCGGCCTTTGACGCGGCATAGGGAATCTGCCCGATCTGCCCCTCGAAGGCGGCAACGGATGCCGTCATCACGCAGGCCCCCCGGTCACCGTCCAGCGGATCGTTCTTCGCCATGCTGGCAGCAGCCAGCCGCAGCACGTTGAACGAACCGATCAGGTTGGTGTTGATCACCCGGGTATAGGCTTCCAGCGATCCCGGCGTGCCGTCGCGATTGACCAGCCGCACCGCGCCACCGTGTCCGGCACAATGCAGGACGGCACGCAGCGGGCCATTGGCCTCCGCCGCGGCCACGGCGGCCTCCATTTCCTCGCCACTGGTGACATCGGCGGCGACGAAGGAGGCCCTGTCGCCCAGTTCCGCCGCGACATCGGCCCCGGCCGACGTAGGCAGATCGACGATGACGACCGATGCGCCCTTCGCGACCAGTGCCCTGGCACAGGCAAGCCCCAGACCCGACGCGCCGCCGGTGACGAGCGCGGAGGTGTTTTCGAGATTCATGATTTCACTCCGATGGATGTGTCGCGGACATCGTTGCCGCGCCTCTTCGAAATTACCGGGATGGCGGTACCGGCTTGCCTGCCGGTACCGCGCGACCCCTGGACAGCGGTTGCCTAGATCCGTTCGATGATCACGGCGGGGGCCATGCCACCCGCGGCGCACATGGTCACCAGACCACGCTGCAGGTCGCGGCGTTCCAGCTCGTCCAGCACCGTGCCGATCAGGATGGAACCGGTGGCGCCGATGGGATGACCCAGCGCGATGGAGCCGCCGTTGACGTTCACCTTCTCCCGGTCCAGGTCCAGATCACGGATGAACTTCTCCGCCACGACGGCAAAGGCCTCGTTGATCTCGATCAGGTCGATGTCGTCCATGGTCATACCGGCGCGCTGCAGTACCTTGCGGGCCGCAGGAACCGGGGCGTTGAGCATCAGCGTCGGGCAGTCGCCCATGTTCGCTGTGGCCACAATCCGCGCCCGTGGCTTCAGACCGTGCGCCTTCGCGTAGTCGGGGGACGCGAGCAGGATTGCCGCCGCGCCATCCACCACGCCCGACGAATTGCCGGCGTGATGCACGAACTTGATGTCCAGGTCCGGGAACTTCTGCAGCACCAGGCTGCGGTAGGTGGTGCCGTCATCATCCACCGGCTGATCCGCCATGGCGGCGAATGCGGGCTTCAGGTTGGCCAGGTCCGCCAGGGTCGTCTGCGGCCGCGGATATTCCTCCCGATCCAGGGCCAGGGTCCCGTCCTCCCGATGGACCGGCACCAGGCTCCTGTCGAAACGGCCTTCCGCGATGGCCTGCGCGGCGCGCTGCTGGCTGTGATAGCCGAGTTCGTCCAGTGCCTCGCGGCTGATGCCTTCCAGCGTCGCGATGGCATCGGCGCAGATGCCCTGATGGGTCTGCGGGTGATGCTCCCGGAGCCGCTTGTTGCCCCGGTCCATCGTCGCCGGTCCGTCACCGCGCCGACCCGGCATCGACATCATCTCCGTGCCGCCCGCGACCACCAGGTCCTCCATGCCGGACATGATGGTGGCTGCGGCCATGTTGACCGTGGTGATGCCGGAGCCGCAGAAACGGTCCAGGGTCACGCCGCTGGACTTCATGCTGTACCCCGCATCCAGCGCCGCCATCCGCCCCAGGTCACCGCTCTGGGTGTTGACCTGGGCGCTGGTGCCCCAGACGATATCGTCCACTTCCTCGGTATTGATCCCGGTGCGCTCGGCCAGCGCCCGCAGCACGGTCGCGCCCAGCTGCTGCGGATGAATTTCCGACAGCGCGCCCTTGCCATACTTGCCGACACCGCGCGGTGTCCGGCAGGCGTCGATGATCCATGCTTCACTCATGCTCTTGCTCCCCGGCAAATGGAATTCCGTCTGGGGCCACATTAGCGCGCGGGTGCAACCGGTACACCACGGGATTGCGCATGGGCGGTGGCCGGGGCGGAGGCAAGGGCAGGTGCTGCCCATCATCCGATGAACCGATCTAGAGCATCTCCGGCAGGAACGTGGCGATGGCGGGTATCCAGTAGACGATCACCATCGCCAGGATGAACAGGCCGACAATCGGAAAGCTTGCCCGGAAGATGTCGCGCAGATCCACGTCCGGCACCACCCCCTTGAAGGCGAACATGGCATAGCCGAACGGGGGCGTGATCCCGCCGATGACCACGTTCAGCAGCATCAGCAGCCAGAACCAGATCGGATCGAACTGCAGGGCCTCGACCACAGGCAGGTAGATCGGGATCACGACCAGCATCAGCGCGACCTGGTCGATGAACATGCAGAACACGAAGACGATGGCCATCATCAGGATCAGGATCAGGGCGGGGGACAGCTGGGAATCGAGCACCATCGACGCCAGTTGGCCTGTCGCGCCGCTGAAGGCCAGCAACTGCGAGAACATGGTCGATGTCGCCATGATGATCAGGATCATGCTGGCGATGCTCGCGGCCTGGCCGAGACTTTCCCAGATCATCCGCAAGGACAGCTTGCGGAAGATCGCCGCCGTGACGAGCGAGCCGACGACACCCGTCGCGGCCGATTCGGACGGGGTCGCGACACCGGTCAGGATGAAGCCCATGACGGATGCGATGATGATCAGGAACGGTGTGCATTTCAGGATCTGGCGCAGGGCGCTTTCCGCCGGCGCGCCGGTGCCGTCATCCCGGCTGGCACTGGGTGCCAGCGACGGGTTGAAGGCGCAGCGAATCAGGGCATAGCCAAGGCAGAGGATGGAGATCATCAGGCCCGGCAGCAGGCCCGCGACCAGCAAGCCGGCCACCGAGACATTGGCCAGCGTCGCGATGATGATGGCGAGCACGCTCGGCGGAATGATCGGTGCCAGGCTGGAACCGGCGAGGATGACCCCGATGGAGAGCTTGGAATCATAGCCCCGCGCCGCCATGACCGGATAGACGGTGCGCCCCATCATTGCCGCCACCGCCATGTTGGACCCGGACAGCGCTCCGAAGATCGTCGCCAGCGACATGGCAAGGACGTACTGCCGCCCCCGCACCCTGCCGATCAGGCTGTCGACCGCATCGAACAGCACGGCGGTCGATCCGGAGCGGAACAGGATTTCCCCCATCAGCACGAACAGCGGGATCGCCGTCAGCGTGGCGGTCGTCGTCGTGTCGAACACCGAGTTGACGATCATGCTGAAGGCGTTCGGCCCGAGGAACGCGATCACACCGCCGACGTTGATGATGAGGAAGGCCAGAAAGATCGGTACGCCGGAGAAGAAGAGGCCGAGCAGGACTGCGCCTGCGATCAGCAATGTGACCCACCATTCCATCTCTATATCTCCGCCGGAGGGACCGAGGACCGGTCGGGGGCCGCGTCCCGGCTGCATGCGAGACGCAGGTATTCCAGCGACGAGAGCCCGAAACCGATGCCGATCCAGACCGAAACCCACCATTTCGGAATCGGGTGGATGGCCAGCATCTGGATCTCGCGAACGATCTGCCGCATCGTTTCACCGCCCGCGAACCAGGCCATCGCGGCGCAGGCGAGAAACCCGAGCAGGTAGATCAGGCGCATCATGGTCTGTCTGTAGCGATCCGGCAGCGCGTCGACCATGACGGTGACAGCGACCTGGCTGCCGCTGGCGGTGACGTGCGGCATCATCGTGAAGACAACGACGCACAGCAGGTAGGAAACCAGGTCGGAAGACCAGGACGTGGGGGCGTTGAACAGGTAACGGCTGACCACTTCCAGGGCGAAGGCAACAACGATGCCCGCCAGGGCCAGCCTGGAAACATTGTAGCCGACGGCGCGCAGGAACCAGAGGCCCCAACGCGCCGCCGACCACAGATGCTGTAGCAATTGCCTCATCGCCGTGCGCAACCCCCTGGCTGCAGAAGATCACACAGGCTGGCCATCACTCCGTCAATCCGGCCTTGAGCGCGATCGCCCGCAGCTCTGACGCCGCGTCGCCGCAGCAGCCGTTGCCAAGTTCCCAGATGCTGGAGATGAAGGCGCTCTGCACCTTCTCCGCCATCGCCGGGCTCAGCTGCTCGACCTTGACGCCCAGTTCGTCGAGCTTCGCATCCTCTTCCTCCTGGATCCGGTTGCCGATCCAGGGCATCTGCAGTTCGGTCAGCTCACCGGCTTCGAGCAGTACGGACTTCTCCTCGTCCGTCAGGCTGTTCCACTTGTCCAGATTGATGAAGACCGGCTGGGTCGCCGCGCCGAAAGTCGGACGGAGACGGTAGTTCGCGACTTCATAGTGCTTCATCGAGACCATGCCGGCGGCGGGCCACCCGGCACCTTCGACGATCCCCTTCTGCAGCGCGGAGTAGATCTGGGATCCGGGCAGGACCACCGGCTCGGCACCCAGGGCGCGGATCACACCATGGTAGGTCGGGGTTCCCCGCACCTTGCGTCCGCTCAGATCACCGGCATCGGACAGCGGCTCCTTGGTGAAGAGGTGATAGCCGTACATGCTGACGGACATCATCGCCACCATCTTCAGACCGTGCTTCTTCTGGTAGAACTCATCAACGTAGCTCCACACACCCGACTCCCGCCGCGCGATGGGATCGACGTCGATGGCATCGACCGTCAGCGCCAGACCGCCTTCACCGGCGTGAAACACCGGGTGGGTATAGAGCGCGTCGAACACCCCGGACGACACCGGCTGCAGCTGTTCGAAGATCGGTACGACTTCCGGGCCACTGATCCTGAAGGTGACCGTGTCACCGCCAATCGCCCCGACATTCTTGATGTACTGTTCCAGCACGGCATATGTCGGCTTCTGCGTCGAGTTGAAGCTCGACAGGATCTTCAGTTCAGCAGCGTTCACCGGCTGCAGCGCGGCAAGACCGGTAACGGCGGCAACGGCCAGCGCGCGCACCCTGTTCGATCCCGCGAGATCCGCACATCTGCCGAGTGACGTCTCCAGTAGATTCCGTGCAACGTGAAGCATTCAACCCTCCTTGCTTGCATCATATGCCCAAATTACGGGCACTCGATTTTCCCTTGGTCATTTTTTGAGCATTATTGCCCAGAAAATGCTTGTGTCGGGCCTTTTAGTAAGTAACTTATTACTTACTCGCGAGAAGCGTGCCAGTTTCCGGCACGGCCACAATTGACCAGAGGCGTTGGATCATCGATGTCAGAAGCACCGGACGGTTTCGATCTGAGCAGGTATCTCGCCGCAGCAGCACGCTGGGAACCTGCGCTGGATGCCTGGGCGCACAGGGAAGCGCCCGCGGACCTGCAGCAGGGCGGTCATGCCGACGGCCCACTCGCGGGCGTGCCTTTCGGTGTCAAGGATGTCATCGACGTCAGGGGACAGCCAACGCGGTTCGGCAGCAATGCCTTTGCCGATGCGGAACCGGCAGTCGCCGACGCGCCCGTCGTCAGGGCCTTGCGCGCCAGCGGTGCCGTGCCGGTCGGCAAGACACGAAGCACGGAATTCGCTTTCATCGACCCGACCACGACCCGAAACCCCTTTGATCCGGAAAGGAGTCCCGGCGGGTCGAGCAGCGGCTCCGGTGCGGTGGTCGGCGCGCGTGTCGTGCCTTTCGCCCTCGGCACGCAGACGGCCGGCTCGCTCTGCCGTCCGGCAACATACTGTGGCGCGCTCTCCTACAAGCCGGGCCTGGGTGTGCTGCCGCAGACCGGTATGGCCCCGCTGTCGCACAGTTTCGATGCCATTGGTGTCATCGCCGCCACCCCCGGCTGGCTTCGCAGGGTGTTCAGCGTGCTTGCCGCGGACTTCGCCATTCCCACGGCCCCCGCGACCGACCGGCCCCTGAGCATCGGATTGCTGAATGTGCCGGAGCAGTCACCCGGCCCCGGGATGCGCCAGGTCATGTCCGACGTCGCGCGCGTGCTCGGCGAACAGGGGCATGGGGTCACGCGGGTGGAATGCCCGGTGTCCTTTCCCGACATGATCGACAGGCACCGGACCGTGATGCTGCACGAGATGGCGCGGAACCTCACGCACGTGGTGCAGGGGAAGGAAGAATTCCTGCAACCCCGTTTCAGGAACGCCCTCGCCGATGGTGCCCTGATCTGCGACAGTGTGCGCGACGAGGCCATGAACTGGATCGCGCAGGCACGGGCGGCATTCTGGCCGACACTGTCCGGCTTCGACGTCCTGCTGTCCTGTCCGGTGCCGGATGCGGCGCCGAGGGGGCTCGCCACCACCGGCGACCAATCCTACCTGACGCCCTGGACCGCACTGGGGGGACCGCTGGTCTCCCTGCCGGCCGGGCTGGATGCCGACGGCATGCCACTGGGAATCCTGCTGTCTGCTGCACCTGGCCAGGACGGATTCCTGGTCAGTGCCGCGCTCAGGATCTCGGCAGCCCTTCCCGCCATGGCTGCACCAACCTGCCTGCCCCTGCGGTCCTGACCGCAGACTCAGGATATGCCGTCACCATCCACGCCCAGCATGCGCAGCACCATCACCTCCACATGCTTGCGCCGTTCGGCGATCCAGTCGGGACTGCTCAGGTCGGTCTGGAACACGGCGGAGAGCGTATGGACGTTGCCCATATGGTGCGCGCTCAACGCCACGATCGAGATATAGAGCTGCAGGGCATCGACATCATGGCGGAACACCTTGCTCTCCCGCCCCCGGGCGATGACATCGGCGATCTGGCGGATCAGCGGAGATGACATTTCACTGATCGTCTTCGACTGGCTGATGAAGCGGCCGCCGACCAGGTTCTCGTTGCGACCGATGTCGATGAACAGCCGGTTGGTGGAGATATGGTCCCAGGTGAACCGCGTCAGCCGCCTGATGGCACTGAGGGGTGGCAGCGATTCGAGATCCAGCCCCTGTTCACGCTGCCGGATGTCGCTGTAGACCCCCTCCAGCACCTCCAGGTACAGGTTCTCCTTGCTCTGGAAGTAGTGGTACAGCATCCGCATGTTGCACCCGGCGGCCTTGACGATCCGCTCGACACGCGCGCCATCGAAGCCGTACTGCGCGAACTCGTTCGCCGCCGCCTCCAGCAACGCACTCCGCGTCTGTTCGGGATTGCGTGCCCGGGTTGCCCTTGCCACCTCTGATGTCTCCCCTGCGATCCTGTGGCCGCGATAATGCGGCGAGACCGGCGGGGCGTCCATGATGCAGCTTCACGCATGTGCCGGCCCCCTGGCGTTTGACCCGGCCGGGCACACGGGCGAATCTGGGTCACGCGCCGCAGACCGGCTGTTCCGGACTTTCGCGCGGACGTTCTGAAACCGGGGAGGGATTCGGATGAACAACAGTCTCTGTGAGATGTTCGGGATCGATGTGCCGATCTTCGCCTTTTCCCACTGCCGCGACGTCGTCGTGGAAGTGTCGAAAGCGGGGGGCATGGGCATTCTGGGTCTGGCGCGCCAGAATCCGGAACGTCTGGAGGCGGAACTCGACTGGATCGACAGCCACATCGACGGGCGCCCCTATGGCGTGGATGTCCTGATGCCCGCCCGCCTCGACGATACGGGTGGCAGCAAGCTCGATCTGGATGACCTGCTGCCGCAGGACCATGTCGAGTTCGTTCGCGACATGCTCGACAAGGCCGGGGTGCCAAGACTGCCCGAGGCCGACGAGATGGCCATCAAGCGGGAGATCCTCCAGGGCATCAATTTCACACCGCGGGAGGGACTGGAGCTTCTGGAGGTCGCCATGCGGCATCCGATCAAGGTGATCGTCAATGCCCTCGGTTCACCCCCGCCTGAGCTGGTGGCGCAGGCGAAGTCCAGGGGCATCAGGCTTGGCGCACTGGCAGGCAAGCCGCGTCATGCGCTGAAGCACAAGGACGCCGGGTGCGATTTCGTCGTCGCCGTGGGCAACGAAGCGGGCGGCCACACCGGCGACGTGACCTCCATGATCCTCTGGCCGAGCATCGTCGATGCCGTGGCGCCGCTGCCCGTGCTTGGCGCCGGGGGCGTGGGCCGGGGACGCCAGGTTGCCGCCGCGCTGGCGCTGGGCTGTGAAGGTGTCTGGACAGGCTCTGTCTGGCTCAAGACCGTACAGAGCGAGGTCACGCCCGAGATCAAGCAGAAGATGTTCGATGCGGAAGCAAGCGATTCCGTCTGGACACGGACTGTCACCGGTAAGCCCTGCCGGACCCTGAACAATGCCTTCACCCGCGCCTATGACGCGGATTCGGCACCGCCCCCCCTGCCCGCGCCGCTGCAGAACTATCTCTGGTGGCAGGAAGGCCGCACCCGTGTGGAGCGGGTCCGTGCGCACGACTTCCTGACCTACCCGGTGGGCCAGCTTGTCGGCGACATGCAGGAGGAGACGACCGTGAAACAGGTGGTCTACGAGATGATCGACGAACTGCTGGACGCCCGCGACCGCATGAACCGGATGCTGGGCTGACCGGACGAAGGGATGCCGCGGAGCGCGGCCGGTGCCGAAACCGAACAGCAGACCTTTCTAGATGTACATGTCGCGCAGATTGTAGTCCCGGACGACGGTCCTGCGGGCCTCCTCGCTCCAGCGGTTCCGGTCTTCCTGACCGATGCCGGGGCGATAGACGTAGGACGTCTCATCCGGAAAGCGCTGCCGTCGCGCATCGATGCCGACGGAGATCATGCGGCTGCGCTCCCTGACGCGTTCCTCGTCGAAGGTGACTTCCTCGCCGGACAAGAGCTCCGTTGTCACCCCCAGCACCCGCGCGCGGGCGAAGAAGCCGGCATTCACCGTCACCCGCCTGTCCGGTGACGAGTTCGCGAAGGACCCGTGCACGAGCTGGCGGTTGGTCATGATGACATCGCCGCTGTCACAGACCAGCGGCACGGCCCCGTCGATCCGCTCGGAGCCGCTTTCCGCAACCAGCCCCGCGATGTCGACCCGGCCCAGCCTGTGGCTGCCGGGCAGCACCCACACGCCATTGCCCGGCGTGCTGGGGTAGAGCTGCGCCATGAAGTTGAAGCCATGCGCATCCATGTCCCAGTCCGGCGCATCCCAGTGGGTGGTGCCATCCTGATGCCAGGCCACGGACGGACCCAGGCCCGGTTCCTTGATGAAGACGACCTCGTTGTAGGGCACGAAGTCCGCGCCCAGCACCGCCTCGCAGGCGGCGAGCAGTCCCGGATGGCCATAGAGGCGCAGGCAGGAATCCATCAGCTGCAGGTTGCCGTGCAGCAGCTCGATGGTCCATTCGGGGGCACCGTCTGCGGGGGTCGGTTCCGCCACCTTCACCGGATGTCGCCCCTTGTTGCGGCTGGTGCCGCCAAGGGGGTCGCTGAGCGGACGGGCGAAACGATAGGGCGAGCGGGCGAAGTCCTGGCCGAGCGCGGGATTGCCGTCCCTGTCCTGGTCACTGTCCGGCGCCACCGGCGCCCGGGCCAGCGTCCGCTCCATGTCGCCACGCAGATCCGCAAGCTCCTCCGGCCCGATGGCATCCTGGAAGACATAGAAGCCATGCTCCCGGTAAGCCGCCAGGATGTCCGGATGCAGCCCGCCCGAACTGTCCAGCCTGATCGGCCCGCGATTTCCCAGCGCCAGCGCCCGGCGTTCCCCTGCCGTGATATAGGCCGCCATACCCGACGCATGTTCCTCGGCCGTCAGCGGGGCAGCGGTATCGGGCGCATTCATGGTCACATCACCTTGTCCGGTTCACGGGCTCCTCGGCCCCGACCAAGGCTACCGCAAGGGCGCGGGCCGCGCATCATGCGAAGAGCAGAGGGCGGACTGATCAGGACGAAAGGAGAGCCGGGCAACCTGCAGACGTGAATTCCAGGGCGCGCAGGTCAATGTGATCGCCGTCAGGTGAACGGGTCCTCGACCTTGGGCCAGAAATTCCCGTCGCGCTTGGTGAAGGGGATGATGGTCATGTCCGGCGTCACGGTGCCGGGCGTGCGCACATGGATCACCTGTGGGCTGATACGTTCGAAGTTCTGATAGAAGTGGTTCGTGGATTTCGGGATCAGGGCACGCATCCGGGTGATGTCGATCCCGAGATCGGTGTAGACCGAGGGTGAGAAGTTCTGGGTCCGGATCGACGAGACGATCAGGTGCACGCCGTCGGCGTCCAGCCAGACGCCTGTCCCCATTGGCATGTCGGCATCGCCCAGTTTCTGGGTCATGTTCTCCCTGATGCCGCGCACGGTCACTTCAAGGTCCACCGCTTCACCGGACTCCTTGCATATCTTCCCGCCCAGCCGCACGTGCATCCGCGCGCCGACACCGGCATCCTGACACATGGTCACCAGCACCGGATCCCAGAAGATGCCATGCGCGATGTCCTTCATGCCGCGCTTGAGGATTTCCTGGAGGAAGAATGTCGCATCCGAGGGCGCGCCGCCCCCGGCATTGTCACCCATGTCGGCCAAGGCTATCGGCCCATGGTTGGCGGCGGCAACGATGTCCAGCGCCTTCTGGATATCGGGGTAGTCCATCCGCAGCCCCTCGCGGATATCCCAGAGTCTGTCGGCAAACGACTTCGCCGTGCGCGCTGCCTTGTCGGCGTCACCGTCGGCAATGACCAGTGTCCTGGTGCCGACGTCGGCGACATCGGCCCAGGGGAAGCCATGGGTCAATGACACGGACAGGATTCCGTCCTTCCCCTCGGCGTCCTTCATTTCCTGGACATAGTCCCTTGCCGCGCCCTTCATGGTCTCGATGATGGTCAGCATCCGGCAATCATGGGCCCGCATCACCGGTCGTGTCCTGCCCTCGGCGGCGTCGGCGGCCATGATGAACAGTTCGCGCGCGCGCTCGGGCGCGTCGACGTGAGGATATTCCTTGTAGCTGATGATGAGCGAGGCGTTGTCGAGCATCGCCTGGGTGAGATGGTTGTGCGGGTCGAGTTCGATCCCGATCACCCTGTCCGGCCCCATGATGGCACGAGCGCGGGCCAGCATGTCGCCTTCGCAATCGTCGTAGCCGTCGGCGACCATGGCGCCATGCATCGACAACAACAGGACGTCCGGCCGGTGCCTTTCGATATCGGCGAGGATCTCGTCACGAAAAGCCTCATAGACCGCCCGGACGGTGATGCCTGCAGGCTGTGCCGCCGCGCAGAGGCTTTCGGCCACTTCCCAGCCCTTCTCCTCACCCATGCGGCGCCATTCATGAAGCGGCGCGCTGAACAGCATCGCGGGCTCACTCGTTGCTTCCCGGCTGACCATCCCCGCCTCAAAGGCGAGTCGTCCCGTGAGCATCGGCGAGAACGTGTTCGTCTCCGTGGCGAGACAGGCGACAAGCAGTTTCATGGGCTCTTTCCTCGGTCGTCTCCTGGAATGGGGCAGGCGAGAGAGCGCGTGCGACACCTCATCCGAAGACCGGAATGGCGGGCCTGTAGCAGGAGTGGGAACCGGGTGATTGTCGCCCACAGCCCCACAGACGCCAGAATGGCCAACGGGGCCTGATCACTGGACCGTGCGCCACAGACTGGCGCACGGTCCGGGGTGGATCAGGCGGGATTGCCGATGATGGCGTTCAGCGTCTCGGAGGGGCGCATGACGGCGGCGGTTCTTGCCGCGTCGGGGTGATAGTAGCCCCCAAGCTCCGCCGGGCGTCCCTGGACAGCGGCGAGTTCGGAAAGAATCTTCGCCTCACCCGACGCAAGGGCATCCGCGATCGGGGCGAAGTGGGCCGCGAGCTCGGCATCGTCTGTCTGGCCGGCCAGGGCCTCCGCCCAGTAGCGGGCAAACCAGTAATGGCTGTCGCGGTTGTCCGGCTCGCCGACCTTGCGGGAGGGGGAGCGGTCATGGTCGAGAATGCCCTGCGTCGCCTTCTCGACTGCATTGCCAAGGACGCGCGCCTTCTCGTTGCCCTTGGCGTCGGCGAGGAAGATCAGGCTTTCGCCAAGCGCGCAGAACTCACCGAGACTGTCCCAACGCAGGTGGTTCTGCTCATTGAGCTGCTGGACATGCTTCGGCGCGGAACCGCCCGCACCGGTCTCGAACAGTCCACCGCCGTTCATCAGCTTCACGATCGACAGCATCTTGGCGGACGTTGCCAGTTCGAGAATCGGAAACAGGTCCGTCAGATAGTCGCGCAACACGTTGCCGGTCACGGCGATGGAATTCTCACCCCTGGTGATGGTTTCGAGCGATGCGCGTGTGGCTTCCCGCGGGGCCATGATCCTGAACCTGTCCGCCACGCCGCGCGCTTCAAGGATCGGCTTCACGTAGGCGATCAGTTCAGCGTCATGCGCCCGCGCCGCATCCAGCCAGAAGATCGCTTCGCAGCCTTCGGCTTTCTGACGCGAGATCGCCAGATTGACCCAATCCTCGATCGGCGCCTGCCGTACTGACGAGGAGCGCCAGATATCGCCCGCTTCGACGGCGTGCTGGTGCAGGACGGTGCCGTCATCGAGGATCATCTTGACCGTGCCGGCCTCGGCGATCTCGAACGTCGTCGGGTGAGAGCCGTATTCCTCGGCCTTCTGCGCCATCAGGCCGACATTCTGGACCGTTCCGGCAGTGGCCGGGTTCAGCTTGCCGTTCTCCTTGAAGAAGGTGATCGTCTCATCATAGACCGTCGCATAGGACTGGTCCGGGATCACGCAATTGGCGTCCGCTTCCTTGCCGTCAGGGCCCCAGCCCTTGCCGCCTGCACGAATCAGGGCAGGCATCGAGGCATCGATGATCACGTCTGACGAGACGTGCAGGTTGGTGATGCCCTTGTCGGAATCGACCATGTACATCGGCGGGCGCGCGGCCATGCAGGCGTCGATGTCGGCCATGATTTCCGCGTTGTCCCTGACCCGCGCCAACAGGTCACCAAGACCGGAATTGGGATTCACGCCCAGTGCGGCCATCGCATCCCCATGCTTGTCGAAGACCGGTGCAAGGAAGGCGCGGACCGCGTGGCCGAAAAGAATGGGGTCGGACACCTTCATCATCGTCGCCTTCAGGTGCAGCGAGAAGAGGATGCCCTGTTCCTTCGTCTTGTCGATCTCGGCGGCAAGGAAATCCTTCAGCGCGGCAACGCTCATGAAGGTCGCGTCAACGACCGTGCCTGCGGGATACTCGAGCCCCTCCTTGAGAACCGTCTCGCCCGAGGCGGTCTCCAGCACGATCCTGGCACCGGTTGCGGCACCCAGCGTTGCCGAGGTCTCGTTCGAGAAGAAGTCATTCCCCGACATGGATGACACGTGAGTCAGACTGTCGGCTGACCAGTCGCCCATGCTGTGCGGATTGGCTTTCGCGAAGTTCTTCACGGCTCTCGCAGCGCGGCGATCGGAATTGCCTTCGCGCAGAACCGGGTTGACCGCCGAGCCCTTGATCGCGTCGTACCTGGCCCGGGCGGCTTTCTCATCGTCCGTACCGGGGTTTTCCGGATAGTCGGGAATGGCATAGCCCTGCGACTGAAGCTCCTTGATCGCGCTGACAAGCTGGGGCACGGATGCGGAGATGTTCGGCAGCTTGATCACGTTCGCCTCGGCCGTCGTCACCAGACGGCCCAGTTCCGCCAGATCATCGGACTGCCGCTGGTCCTCGTTCAGATGTTCGGGAAAGGCTGCCAGAATGCGCCCGGCGAGGCTGATATCCTTCGTCCCAACGCTGACGTCGGCGGCTGCGGCAAATTTCTGAATGATCGGCAACAGTGAAGCGGAGGCCAGCTCCGGTGCTTCGTCAACCTTGGTGTAGATGATATTGGGCATGGCGTGTTCCAACTTGCAGCATTTGAAGATCTGATATCCTGAACGGTATAGAACGTCAGCGTTCGACAGTCGAATGCGGTGTGACGTCGCCGACGTGATTCCGCTCCCTGCCTCGGTCCGGGAAACCCCGGCGGAACGTGACGGCTTCAGGCGGGGCGGTTTCAGGGGAGCAGAGAACTGGAGGCGCGCAGCGTCATGTTCCTGCCAGGCTGAATATCGGCATGTCCCGTCGCGGAACCCCCGATCACCTTGAGTCCAGTCCCTGATCAATTGCGCCTGTGCGCGACGCATGCGATCAATGCGGTATCAAGATACGACAATGTGGATTGCAGAATGAAGTCTCGCTTCCTTGCTGGCCTCGCCCTCACGTTGTTGCTCTCTCCGATGAGTCTCGCCGACACACGGCCACCATGGCTGCCGATCCATCTAACTTCCCCTTTTTCGCCGGGGCAGAAATGGGCGCGGATCAAGGATGGACGGGAACTTGCCGAAACCTTCGACCAGCTTGGCTATTCGCTGACGACTGTCAGGGAACGCAAGACGCTGCCGCCGGTCTACACATTGTCCGTTCCCTCCGGGTTATCCGAACTGCTGACCCGTCAGAAGACAGACACATTTATCCGGCTGGTGCTGCCGCATGCCCAGAAGGTCAATGCGGACATACTGAAGGTTCGATATCACCTTCAGGCTCTGGGCAGATTGGGACACGCGGGCGCCATCGAACGGAACTGGCTCGACGGGCTGGGGCGGGAGTACGGGATCGGGCGGGGACCGGACGTCAACGCGCTGCTGCACCGGGTCGATGCGGTTCCGATATCGCTGATCCTGGCGCAAGCCATTGTCGAGAGTGGCTGGGGAACCTCACGCTTTGCACGTCAGGGCAATGCCCTCTTCGGCGAGCACGGTCCGTCGCCGGTTGATGGCGATTTCATGCTATCCAGGAACAACAATGTGAAGGTGGCCCGTTTCGACAACATCTACCACGCCGTCGCTGGCTATGTTCACACGATCAACGCGGGCCGGGCCTACGAACGCATCCGAAAGCTGCGCTCGGAAGCCAGAGCCACGACACGAGAGGTCGACGGGCACGAACTGGCCGGCGGTCTTGGAGACTACTCGGAAATCGGCGACCAGTACGTCAAGCGTCTGCGTAACCTGATGGCCCATTATCGCCTGGCGGACTACGATCCGGTGCGACTGGACACAACCATGCCTCCACTCCTGCTACGGGTCGGCGGCGCCACGGATTGAGTGGCCCGGTGACGGTTTGTGGAATCGATATTTCCGCGAGAACTTTCAGAGTCGTGCCCCCTGTTCCGCAGAATGATGGTCTGGACGCCGAACCCAGCCTCGGGAGATTCTTGGGCAATGAACTCTGTTCAGGTGCGTATCCACGGTCTCTGGATGACGCGCGACACTCGCCGAACACCCGCAAAGGCGAAGGACAAACGGATTCCACGCCCCACGCACTCTGGATACCGGTTCGCGTTGGAAGAAGTGGTGGGCCCGGCAGGACTCGAACCTGCAACCAGACCGTTATGAGCGGTCGGCTCTAACCAATTGAGCTACAGGCCCAGCAGGGGCGATTTATACTGGCGCGGGGTTGGCCCGCAAGTCCGTTTCGACAAGTGCGGCACTGTTCGGAACCTGCCACGGAATGCAAAGAAAAGATCAAAAACTGGTCAGATGCCCAAGAAATATTCGTGGGCGGCGGACTTCGCGAAACATCCCGAAACCCAATGCGGCCTATTTACTCATCCCTGTTGCGAGCGGCGGATGCGCGTGCTCCACTTGAGGCCAATCTTGAATGTTTGAGGGGCGCCAGGACGCAATGACACCCTATGACGAAATGACGGCCAATGACGGCTCGGTGCGCGAAGCCTATCGCGAACTGGAGCACTGGCTGACCACCACCACTGTCGAGACATTCCAGAACAAGCGCAAGGAAGCCGACCTGCTGTTCCGCAGGCTGGGCATCACCTTCGCGGTCTATGGCGAGGGCGGAGATCCGGAGCGGCTGATCCCCTATGACGTTGTCCCCCGGGTCATCACCGGCGCCGAATGGAGCGCGATGGAAAAGGGGATGGAGCAGCGGGTGAAGGCGATCAATGCCTTCCTGAACGATGTCTATGGCGACCAGCAGATCTTCCGCGCCGGACACATTCCGCGCGACATCATCGAAGCCAACGACGCCTTCGTGCCATCCATGATGGGCGTGACGCCGCCCGCCGGAATCTACGCCCATATCGCGGGTGTCGACATGGTGAAGGCCGACGGCGAGTTCTACGTGCTGGAGGACAATGTCCGCACCCCGTCCGGCGTGTCCTACATGATGGGCAACCGGGAAGCGGAAATGCGCCTGTTCCCCGGCCTGTTCCGACAGCACCGGGTGAGGCCGGTGGACCATTACGCCGACTTCCTGCGCGACACGCTGCGCTCCGTCGCGCCCTACAAGGACCGGGAACCGAAGGTGGTCGTGATGACCCCGGGCCGGTTCAATTCCGCCTATTTCGAGCATGCCTTCCTGGCCGATCGCATGGGCATCGAGCTGGTGGAGGGCGCGGACCTGTTCGTGCGCGACGAGGTGGTCTACATGCGCACCACGCGGGGGCCGCAGCGCGTCGACGTGATGTACCGCCGCCTGGATGACGAGTTCCTGGACCCGCAGGCGTTCCGCAAGGATTCGCTGCTGGGTGTGCCGGGCCTCGTCTCAGCCTATCGCGCCGGCAACATCGCCATCGCCAATGCCATCGGCAACGGCGTCGCCGACGACAAGGCGATCTATGTCTATGTGCCGGAGATGATCCGCTTCTACCTGGGTGAGGAGCCGATCCTGAACAACGTCCCCACCTACATGGGCCGCAGGGACGACGAGCTGAAATACATCCTGGAACACCTGGACGAGCTGGTCGTGAAGGAAGTTCACGGCTCCGGCGGCTACGGCATGCTGGTGGGACCGGCCTCGACCAAGGCGGAGCAGGAGGCCTATGCCGAGCGCATCAAGGCGGACCCGACGGGCTTCATCGCCCAGCCGACCCTGGCACTGTCCACCTGCCCAACCTTCGTGGGGTCCGGGGTGGCACCCCGGCATGTGGACCTGAGGCCCTTCGTGCTGAGCGGCGCGGACCGGGTGCGTATCGTGCCCGGCGGCCTGACACGTGTTGCCCTGAAGGAGGGTTCGCTGGTCGTGAACTCCAGCCAGGGCGGCGGAACCAAGGACACCTGGGTGCTGGAGGACTGATCATGCTTAGTCGTACAGCCGACGACCTTTTCTGGATGAGCCGCTATGTGGAGCGCGCGGAGAATGTCGCGCGCCTGCTGGAGGTGGCCGATCGCATGGCCCTGATGCCGCAGGATGCGGGCGGGACCGATGAATGGACCGCGGTGCTGATCGCCGGCGGCGTGGCACCGCTCTACACGGAGCTTGTCGGCAAGGTGGAGGCCGATCCGACCCTGCGCTTCATGGCGCTCAGCAAGGAGAATCCGTCCAGCATCTACAATTGCTTCTCCGTCGCCCGTGAGAACGCGCGGGCCCAACGCCACACGATCACGCGCGAACTGTGGGAAGCCATCAACGACACCTGGCACGGAATCCGGGACATGACCCCGGAAAAGGTGGAGGGCATGGGCCACACCGCCTTCTTCGAATGGGTCAAGTCGCGGTCGCATCTGGTCCGGGGGGCACTGGCCGGTACCATGATCCGCGACGATGCCTACAGCTTCACGCGCCTGGGCACCTTCATCGAACGGGCGGATTCCACGTCCCGTATCCTGGACGTGAAATACCACCTGATCCTGCCGACCGAGGAGGTCGTGGGCGGCGCACCCGACTATTACCAGTGGGCTGCGTTGCTGCAGTCCGTGTCGGCACAGGGCAGCTATCGCCGCATGTTCGGCGACCAGATCCGCTATACCAACGTGGCGGAACTGCTGGTCCTGCGGCCGGAGATGCCCCGGTCGGTGCGCAGTTGCTACGACAACATCATGGAGAATCTGCAGAACCTGACCGAGAGCTACGAGAGTCCGCCCCGCTGCCTCAGGATGGCCGGCAAGCTGCGGGCGCGGCTGGTCTACGGCGAGGTGGCGGAGTTTACCGGCCAGGAATCCGGCCTGCATGAATTCCTGACGGAAGTCGTGGATACCAACCTGCAGATCGCTGCCCAGATCGGGAAGGATTTCCTGCTGACCGCGGAAGCTGACGACAGCCCGCTGGCGATCCCGGAAAATGCTCGACAGGAACAGACGATGGGGTAAGAACGGTTCCTGCGGATGGCACCTGCCATCCCGCTTGAGGCAGTCCATCAGATGATGGAATCGCACCGGGGGGAGCCTGAGCCGTGACCTATTGCGTCGGAATGCTGACTGCCGAAGGCCTGATGATGCTGGCCGATACCCGAACCAATGCGGGCATCGACAGCATATCCACCTTTCGCAAGACCACTGTCTGGCACCGGCCTGGCGAACGGCTTGTCACGCTGCTGTCTGCGGGCAACCTGGCGGTCACCCAGGCGGTCGTCGGCCACCTGCAGGAACTGATCGCCAGTCCGAACGCTGACCCGTCCCAGACGATCCTCGGCGCACCGAGCATGTTCTCCATTGCCCGCCTGGTGGGCGATGCGGTGCGGCAGGTGCGCATGCTCGACGGTCCCTCGCTGGATCAGGGCGCCGGGGGCTTCAATGCCTCCTTCCTGCTGGGCGGCCAGATCGCGGGGCGGGAACTGCGGCTCTACCAGGTCTATGCGGAAGGCAACTTCATCGAGGCATCCGAGGACACGCCCTTCTTCCAGATCGGGGAGACCAAGTACGGCAAGCCGATTCTCGACCGGGTGATGAACTTCCAGATGCCACTGGTGGAGGCGGTGAAGGTCGGCCTGATCTCGATGGATTCGACCCTGCGGTCGAACATGTCGGTGGGCCTGCCGGTGGATCTGCTGCTCTATCGTCGCGACCATCCCGGAACCTGGCTGGAGCGTCGGTTCGAGGAGGGCGACCCCTACTTCGAGGACATCCGCAACCGCTGGTCCGATGCCTTGCGCGCCGCCTATCGCGAGATCCCCGATCTGGAACTGGATTTCTCTGCATGAGCGGTCTGACCGACAGCCAGATCGACCGCTATGCCCGCCACATCGTCCTGAAGGAAGTCGGCGGCGCCGGCCAGCAGAAGCTGCTGCGGGCGCGGGTCCTGGTGGTCGGTGCCGGCGGGCTCGGTTCCCCGCTGATCATGTATCTGGCCGCAGCCGGGGTCGGGACCATCGGCGTGGTGGATGACGATATCGTCTCCCGCTCCAACCTGCAGCGCCAGGTCCTGCATGGCGGCGACATGCTCGATCGCCCGAAGACAGACAGCGCGATCACTTCGGTCGCCCGTCTGAACGATGATGTCACCGTGGAGGCGCATCAGACCCGGATCAGCGCCGAGAACGCCGACGAACTGGTCTCCGGCTATGATCTCGTCTGCGACGGATCGGACAATTTCGCCACCCGTTTCGCCGTACATGACGCCTGTTTCAGGAACCGCAAGCCGCTCGTCTCCGCCGCGATCCTGCGCTTTGACGGTCAGTTGGCCACCTGGCGTGGCTATGAGGACGGGCTGCCCTGCTATCGCTGCCTGTACCCGGAGATCCCGCCGGAGGAGCAGACCTGCGCCCAGGACGGCGTGCTTGGCGCCATCGCCGGGGTCATGGGGTCGATGCAGGCGGTGGAGGTGATCAAGGAATTGCTCGGGCTGGGCGAAAGCATGGCCGGGCAGTTGCTGATCCATGATGCGCTGGGCGCGACGTTCCGCAAGGTACGGGTCAGGCCGGACCCGGAATGTCCACTCTGTGGCGGTGTCTGAAAGGCTCCGCTATCGTCACGAGATTCTTTTTGGGGAGAGAGAGAAATGGCTGATCTGGAAGTAGGCATCGCCGACGGTATCGCCACCGTCACCATGAACCGTCCCGAGGCACGCAACGCGCTGTCGATGGAGATGCGGGCGCTGATGCGCGAAGCCATGCACGAGCTGGAATATGACGACGCGGTGCGCTGCGTCGTGCTGACCGGCGCCGGTGATCACTTCATGGCCGGTGGCGATGTGAAGGGCATGCACGAATACCTCGGCACGGCCTCCGAGAGCGAGATCCAGGCCTATTTCGTCAACCGCATCCATGACCTGCACCCGATCATGTATTCCATGCGCCGGATGCCGAAGCCGATCATCGCCAAGGTCCGCGGTGCCGCCGCCGGTGCCGGTGTCTCCATGGCCGCGGCCTGTGACATGGTGATCTCCGCCGAGAGCGCCTTCTATACCCTGGCCTATGTCCACATCGGCACGACGCCGGATGCATCCTCCAGCTTTCACCTGCCCCGCGCCGTCGGCATCAAGAAGGCCATCGAGATGACCATGCTGGGCGACCGCCACACCGCGCAGCAGATGGCCGACGCCGGTCTGGTCAACTTCGTCGTGCCGGACGCCGATCTGGATGCGGAGACCGACAAGCTGGCCACGCGGCTGGCGAATGGTCCGACCTTCGTGCTGGGACAGGGCAAGCGGCTGATGTACCGCAGCCTGGAGAACGAATTCGAGAGCCAGCTGCAGTTCGAGGCGGAGTGCTTCGCGGAATGCGCGAAGCGCGAGGACTATCGCGAGGGCGTCAATGCCTTCGTCGAGAAGCGCAAGGCGAAGTTCACCGGGAAGTAGGCCTCTCGGCAGCAGTGACCGGCCAGAACGGGAAGTAAGAAAGAGGCGGAGAAGCCCATGTCCAGCAACGAGATGACGGGCGGCGAGGCCCTGGCACGCATGTTCCAGGCCTATGGCGTCGGACCGATGTTCGGCATGGGTGGATTCCAGCTGCTTCCCTTCTACGACGCGGTGCGCCGGCTGGGGCTTGGCCATAACCTGGTGAATGACGAGCGTTTCGGTGCGTTCGCCGCCGATGCCTACGCCAAGGTGTCGGGTCGGGTCGGCGTCATCGACGCGACGCTGGGTCCAGGGGCCACCAACCTTGTCACCGGTCTGGTGGAATCGCTGAACAGCGGTACCCCGATCGTTGCCCTGGTGGGTGACAGCCACCGCGCCCATTCCTGGAAGAACATGACCCAGGAATCGCGCCAGACCGAGATCCTGGCCCCCGCCGCCAAGGAAATGATCCGGGTGGAACGGATCGAGCGCATTCCCGAACTGATGACGCGGGCCTTCGCCGTCGCCACATCGGGCAGGCCGGGGCCGGTCGTGGTCGACGTGCCGGAGGACATTGCCCACGACACCTTCCCCTTCGACCCCGCCGAGTTCGAGGTTGATCCCGCCTACCAGTCCGCCCCGTCGATCCGCTCACGCCCCGCCCGCGCCGACGTGGAACGCGCGGCGGCACTGATCGCGAGGGCGCGGAAACCGATGATCCTGGCCGGGGGCGGGGTTCACATCTCCCGGGCCTGGGACGCGCTGCAGGCGCTGGCCACCGCCGCGGCCCTGCCGGTGGCGCACACCATGACCGGCAAGGGTGCCATTGCCTGCACCGATCCGTTGAGTGCCGGGCTGTTCGGGCGCTATGACCGGATTGCCAACAGCATGATCGAAGAGGCGGACGTGCTGCTGGTCATCGGCTGCAAGCTGGGGGAGATCGCCACCAAGCGCTATGTGCTGCCGGGCGCGGGCAAGACCATCATCCATCTGGACATCCTGGCGGAGGAGTTCGATCGGACCACTGCCGCCGATGTCCGGCTCTGGGGCGATGCACGTGAAGGCTGCCTGGATCTGGCCGAGGCCCTGTCCGATTCCCGCCCCGATGCGGACCGGCGTGCCTGGGCGGACAGCGTGCCGCAGCGGATGGCGACATGGCGGGCGTCGGTGCAGGACCGTCTCACCTCCGCCGAGGTGCCGGTCAACATGGCGCGGATGCTCAATGAACTGAACGGCATGCTGCCCGATGACGCCCTGCTGGTGGCCGATGGCGGCTTTGCGGCGCATTGGGGCGGGTTGCTCTATGACCAGCCGCGCGCCGGCCGGGGTTTCGTGCCGGATCGGGGCTTCGCCTCCATCGGCTATGGCCTGCCGGGCGCAGCGGGGGCAAAACTGGCCGCGCCGGAACGGACCACCTTCGCGATCACCGGCGACGGTGGCTTCAACATGATGATCGGTGAGCTGGAGACCGCGCGCCGCCTCGGGATCGGCTTTGCGCTGATGGTGGTGAACAATGCCGCCTCCGGCTACGTCAAGGCGCTGCAGCACCTGATGTATGGCACCGATGCCTACCAGTCATCGGACCTGAAGGAAGTGAACTACGCGAAGGTGGCGGAGGCCATGGGCTGCCGCGGCATTCGCGTCGAGCACCCCGACCAGTTGCAGGCCGCCATCGCGGCCGGGATCGAGACCACGGACGGCCCCTGTGTCATCGACGTCGTCGTGACCCGTGATCCGGCCAGGATGCTGCCTGCTGTCGACAACAGGACCGTGCAGGCCAAGAAGGGTGATCGCGTCGCCTGACCTGCCACACGGGGCCGGGGCCGGAGCTGGAGCCGGACGGGACCGTGCCGGCCTTCAGGACTGCTGCAGCCGCTCCTCCGCCTCCGCCGTGACCTCCATCAGCCAGGTCTCGAAAGCCTTCAGGCGGGGCCTGCTCTCGCGGCCTTCCGGATAGACCAGGTAATAGCCCCCCTTCACCGCCAGGTGGAAATCGAGCGGTTCGATCAGCGTGCCCGCCTCAAGCTCCGGGCGGACCAGATTCGGGTTCACGGGCACGATGCCCAGTCCCTGGATGGCGCCCTGGACTGCCAGGTTGGTGGTGTCCAGCTTCAGGCCCCGATCAGGATCGACACCGGTCTCCCCCACGGCGGTCAGCCACTGCCGCCAGGTATCGGGGCGGTTGACGTCATGCAGCAGCGGGTAATGCACCAGATCCGCCGGTGTCCTCAGCTTCGGTCGGCCTTCCAGCAGCGCCGGGCTGCAGACAGGCACGATCTCCTCCCGCAGCAGCAGCTTGGCCGTCAGTCCCTTCCAGCCGCCGACGCCATAGCGGATGGCCGCATCGGCCTCCACACGGCTGAAGTCGATGGCTTCCACGTTCGTGGTCATCCGCACCTCGATCTCCGGGTGGCGCTTCTGGAAGGCGGAGAGCTGCGGCACCAGCCAGCGCATGGCGAAGGTCGGCAGCACGTTGACCGTTAGCGAACCTGAACTGTCTTCCGCCTTCAGGGCTTCCGTCGCCTCGTTCATCTGGTCGAATGCCTGGCGCAGCGCCGGATAGTAGCGGCCGCCGGCAGCGGTCAGCAGCACCTTGCGCTGGCGACGCTCGAACAGTTTCACACCCAGCAGGTCCTCCAGTCCCTTGATCTGATGGCTGATGGCGGACGGCGTCAGATTCAACTCCTCCGCCGCGCGCGTGAAACTGAGCTGGCGCGCCGCGGCCTCGAACACGCGCAGGGCATTCAGCGGGGGCAATCTTCTGGGCACGTCGGACCCTCCAGGAAGGCGTGCGGCGCATGTTGCAACGCAACATTTGCCTGATCAATGAATTGAATTCATCAATGTGATGAGAAATGATCCTTTGTCAAGCGTCAGCACTGTTGACATATTCCAATCAGTCAGACGTTGAGCGGGGGACGCCTGACCCAACAGACCCTCGCTGAGCAAGGAGTATCGTGATGCAGTACCAGCAGATCAACCTGAATGATTTCAATGAACTGAAGCAGTCAAGCCCCGTCGATGGCGAGACTGGAGCTCTCGGTTTTCTCGACCTGGACGCGATCGAGCAGCGGGCGCATGCCGCACGCGCCGCCGCGACCCTGAAGGGCATCAACGGCATGCGCAAGGCGATGCTGCGCCTGTTTGCCTGACCTGATATCAACCTTTCGTTAAGCGTTTCGAACGCCGTCGCACCGAAATGCGGCGGCGTTCGGCATTTATGATGCAGCGCAATATAGCATTGCGCGGAATGCATGGCTCCGGGCATGCCGGCCGCGAAGCAGCAGGGCATCTACGGTACTTATTGATGAATTTGATTCATCTTCTCGGTGAGAGATGATCTTTTGTCATTCGCGCTGTCCGGCAACATATTGGTTTCAGTCAGACGTTGAGCGAGGGGCGCCTGACCCGACAGACCCTCGCTGAAGATGGAGAGTTCAAATGCAATACCAGCAACTCAACCTCAATGAATTCAATGCGATGAACCGCACTCCGGGCACAGAAGTGCACCTGCGGGAGAATGGCTCGATTGACATGGACTACTATCTGGCGCGCGCACAGAAGGCGCGGGCAGAAGAATCAGCCAAGAGCCTGCTGGCGATCAGGAAGGCCTTCACCGCACTTTTTGCCTGAAATGAAATCAACTGAGTGACGCGAAATCCGGCGCTGCCGGTCAGACGTTCATCAGACTGTCCACGACGCCGATGCGGGAAACCGTGTCGGCGTCTGCCGTTCCGGAGATCCGATCCGGCCGGAAATGCCGCTGAAACGCCGTGATGACGGAACGCGTCTCTTCGCCTGCCCGGCCATCGACCTGCACCCCGTAGCCGATCCGGGCCAGGGCCGCCTGCACCTGCCGTGTCCCCGCCACGGGCGGAGCATCTGAAGGGCCAGGCCCCGGCCAGAGCCCGATTCCGGCTTCGGCCAGCCGCGACCAGGGGAAATGCGCACCGGGATCCTGCTTGCGCATCGGGGCCACATCCGAATGCCCGAGGATGCGCCGGTCCGGAATGTCGTGGCGGCGGCGTATGTCGCGGACCAGGTGGATCAGGGCCGCGATCTGGGTGTCCGGGTAAGGCTCGGGGCCATCTGGCCCGGCGCAGGAGTGACCCCGGTTCTGCAACTCGATCCCGATGGAGCAGGCATTGATGTCCGTGACACCGCGCCATGAGGCAACGCCCGCATGCCAGGCGCGACGGTCCTCCGCCACCAGCGCATGGACGCGCCCATCGGTATCGACGAGATAGTGTGCCGAGACCTTCGTGGCAGGATCCGTCAGCAGATCCAGTGCCGTCGCCGCATCGGGCGTGTCCGTATAGTGCAGCACGAGCATGTCCACCGCCGTGCCCTTGCGGTCGTCATGATTGGGGGACGGGCGGTTCCTGCTCATCGTGTGGCCCTGATCATCGCGAGGCCCCCATCATTGCGGGGCCCTGATGCATCGGCTCGGCGGGACCGGCGTCATCAGCCGAACCCGCGTTCCTTCGAGATCCGGTCATAGGCCGCGTTGATCTTGGCCAGCTTCTCGTTGGCCACGGCGACGAATTCCTCCGGCAGGCCCTGCGCGATCACCCGGTCCGGATGGTTGGCCTTGATCAGCTTGCGGTAGGTCGCCTTCACCTCCGCATCCCCGGCGTCGGTCGCGATGCCGAGCACGGCATAGGGATCTTCCTCATCCAGCCCCAGATAGGTGGCATGCAGGCGGCTGTAGGCGGCATGGCCGATCCCGAAGATCTCGGCGACAGCCTTCAGGAACGTCACCTCGTTGGGGTGAATCACATTGTCGGCACGGGCGATGTGCATCAGGCCGGCCAGCAGATCCTCCAGCACTTCCGGGTTACCCTGGAACATCCCGGCGATCTGCTCGGCATAGGGCTCGAAGCCCGTCGCCTCCCGCTTCGCCTGATTGAAGACCCGCGCGACATTGCGCATCTCGTCCGGCGGAACCTGAAACACTTCCCGGAAGGCCAGGATCTCGTCCCTGGTCACGACGCCATCGGCCTTGGCCATCTTCGCGCCAAGCACGATGACCGCGATGGTGAAGGCGACCTTCTTGGTTGCGGCGGGGCGTCCCCCCTCCACACCATCCTGCAACAGCGCGTCTGCCGCATCCTCATCGGATTCGCGGATCCGGTCGACAGCATGGCCGGCCAGTCCGCCCACGATCGCCCCGATCGGCCCGCCGACGGCAAAGCCCAGTCCGCCACCGATCAGTTTCCCCCAAACGCTCATCTGCTCGCCAATCCCGTCACCTGCCGCAGGCCGTCCACCGTCGAAGTGCGACGCCAAATCCAGTCTGCTGAAAGCCTAGCCACCTTGCATGACAACGCAAAGCGTCCGATTGTCTCCCCGACCCTTGCCCTGACCCGGAGAATCGTTTGTGTCCCTGAACCAGCTTCTGGATGGATATCACGCCTTCATCGAGGATGGCTTCGCGGCAAATGCGGACCGCTATCGGCAGCTCGAGGCGCTGGGCCAGTCGCCCAGCACCATGATCATTGCCTGCGCCGACAGCCGCGTCGATCCGGCGACCATATTCAATGCCGGTCCGGGGGAGCTGTTCGTCATCCGCAATGTGGCGAACGTGGTGCCGAGCTATGCCCCCGACGGGCGCGCACATGGCGTCAGCGCGGCGCTGGAGTTCGCGGTCAAGGTGCTGAGGGTCAGCGATATCGTGGTGCTGGGCCATGCCCAGTGCGGCGGCGTCAAGGCGCTGCTGATGGATGAGAACAACACGGACGGGATCGGCGAGTTCGTGGCTCCCTGGATGGCCAGTTCGCGCGGCATCCTTGACCGGGTGATGGGGCATTCGGCCGGGCACGATGTCGAAACGATCCTCGGCCGGATGGAGGAGGAGAACATCCGCCTCGGCCTGTCCAACCTGATGACCTTCCCCTGGATATCGGAACCCGTGAGAGCCGGCAGGATCGCCCTGCACGGCATGCATTTCGGCATTGCCGAGGGACGGCTGGCACGCCTGGACCCGGAAACCGACACCTTCGTGACCGTCGGGACGGGTGCCGGGGCGTTGCAGGCGTGAGACTGCGGCTCGGCCCATCGGTCGCCGCCCTGTTCCTGCTGGCGGGTGCGGCGCTGCTGCTGATCCCGATCGAGGGCCTCTCGCATGAGGCCGCCCTGGGCGGGGCGCTGGCACTGGCGGCCATCGGGCTCTGGGCAACCAACGCCATTCCCGAACATCTGACGGCGCTGCTGTTCTTCCTGGTCGCCATGGTGGCCGGTGTCGCCACGGCACCGGTCGTCTTCTCGGGCTTTGCATCCTCCGCATTCTGGCTGCTGTTCGGCGGCATGATCGTCGGCGCCGCCGTGCGTGATACGGGTCTCGGCGCGCGGGTCGCCGGTGTTCTGGCCCGCCGCATGGGGGTCAGCTATCTCGGAATCCTGAGCGGCGTGATGTGCGTGGCACTGGGCCTGGCCTTCGTCATGCCGTCATCGACAGGACGTGTCGTGCTGCTGATGCCCGTGGCGTTGGGTCTGGCCGATGTCTTCGGTTTCGAGGAGGGTTCGCGTGGCCGGATCGGCATCGCGATGACCGCCGGGCTGGGCGCTTTCCTGCCCGGATTCGGCGTCATGCCCGCCAACGTGCCGAATCTGGTGATGATCGGCGCGGCTGATACGCTCTACGGGCTGAAGCCGGTCTACGGGGACTACCTGCTGCTGCATTTTCCGGTCCTGGGCCTGCTGAAGGCGATCACGGTCGTTGCCGTGATCCGGATCCTGTTTCCCGACAGTATCCGTGCCGATGCCCGAACCACCTCCACACCGGGGCCGCTGTCATCAGAGGAGCGGCGACTGGCCGTGATCCTGGTGGTGGCGCTGGCACTGTGGGCGACGGACTTCATTCACGGCGTCTCGCCGGCCTGGGTGGCGCTGGGGGCCGGTGTCGCCTGCATGCTGCCGCCGTTCCGGCTCATCGACCCGGCGAAGATGACCGATGCGGTGCAGTTCCGTCCACTGCTCTACATCTCCGGCGTGCTTTCCCTGGGCGCGGTGGTCGCGACCACAGGCATTGCCGACCACATGGCCAGCGGTTTCCTGCGGCTGGCGGAGCTGGAGCCGGGCAAGGATGCCTGGAACTTCGCTGCCGTCGTGGGCGCGTCGATCGGTGTCAGCCTGCTCGGCACCGCGCCGACCGTGCCTGCGGTGCTGACACCGCTGGCGGACCAGCTCTCCGTTGCCATGGGGCTGCCGCTGGCCACGACCCTGATGATGCAGGTGCCGGCCTATTCGACGGTCCTGTTTCCGTTCCAGGGGCCACCGATGGTGGTTGCCATGCAGCTCGGCAAGGTGCCGATGCGTGACGGCATCCGGGCCACCCTGATGGTCGCGATCATCACCATCGTGATCCTCTTGCCGCTCGACTATCTGTGGTGGCAGGTACTCGGACGGTTCGATGGCTGACCGGAAGACAGACCGCGATGCGCCGAAGGTGGTGCATCTGCTGAAGATCTGCGTCGGCGTCGATCAGGTGGAGCAGCTGGAACTCTGGCAGGGCCAGCGCGTGGCGCGCGGCGAGCCGTTGCGTCATGTCACCCGCAGCCGGCCACGGCGGGACGCGGAGGTGCTGGCCGGGGGATCACTCTACTGGATCATCGCAGGCGCGATCCGGGTGCGGCAGCGGATCGTCGGGCTGGACCGGGTGGAGACCGACACGGGCATCAAGTGCGGCCTGGTACTGGACCCGGAACTGGTCCGTACGGAACCGTGGCTGCGTCGCCCGCATCAGGGCTGGCGCTACCTGGAGGCGAAGGATGCGCCGCCGGACCTTTCCGGCCGTGCCGACGCGGAAGGGTTGCCGCCGGAGCTGCAGGTGGCCTTGCGCGACATCGGCGTCTATTGAGTCAGGGATGGTCGCCTGCGGGTGCCTGGGGCGGCAGGTGCGCCGTACGGGTGCTGGAATGGACCAGGCGCAGGCCTGTCGGAATCCCGGTGCGCCAGTGCCACCGCCAGTAACCGATCAGGAAGTCAACGCGATCACCGCTGCCCAGGAACGGCGTCAGCACCCGCTCGTAGGACTGGGGCTCGAGAGTCGTCATCCGCCCGCGACGATGCCAGTAGTGCGGCCGGCCCTGACGAATGACATCCTCGTAGACCGGTTGAATGGCCGCCATTTCCGCCTCGGGCAGGGTTTCATCCATGAATTTGCCACTGTGGGAAGCGCCATTGACATGGTCATGGTTGGTGCCCAGGAACCTGTAGCGGAAACGGTTGGCGCGGCCTTCCTTGCGGGCGACCTCGATCACCGCGATACCGCGCCACAGACGCGCGACGTCAAGCGGATCGAACTCGCTCTTGCGCGGGGTGCGACCGTGCTTCCTCTCCAGGGACATCCAGTAGTCGAGGAACGACTGCAGGCCGCTTTCGAGTGCTTCCGGATACCCATCGGAGGACCCGACCTCTGCCCATAGCAACGATTCTGTCGACATCAGTCCCTCTACCCCAAGCCCCCCGGCTCCGTTTCCCATACGACAGCTACCAAAGCTTGTGGACTCCAAAAACGGGTAGATGAAGTATGTGGACACCAAAAAGGGAACAATTTTGCTCATGTTTCGCCCGATTCCCGATTTCGTACAGAAATGCCTCTTTGTTGGGCTCATTCTCATCCTCCTGACACCCCCGGCGACGGCCGAACAAGGGGTTCAGGACCTGTTGCCCGATTCGACGGTCGCAAGGGGAACAGGACTGATCGCGGAGGCCTGGCTGGGGCAGCCGGTAGGGCGCTACGGACATGGTGTCCTCGGCGACCGGACAGAGGCTGGAACCCTCTATGCGCGCCTGGCCAATGGCCGGGTTGTCGGGCACCGGCTGGACAGTCGCTCCGTGTTCGAGGATCTGACCGTGCGCCTTGCCGACCTGAACGGCAACGGACAGGACGAACTGGTCGTGGTGCAGTCGAGCCTGGAGCAGGGTTCGGCCCTGGCGGTGCTCGGCCTGCGTGCCGGACGCCTGCAGGCCATCGCACGCACGCCCTGGATCGGCACCCGCAACCGGTGGCTCAATCCGGCGGGCATCGCCGACTACGATGGTGACGGCGTGATGGAGATCGCCCTGGTCCGGACCCCCCATATCGGCGGGACCCTGCAGTTCTGGCAGCTTGCCGGTGGTGAGCTGATCGCCAGGGGCGAACTGTACGGGTTCTCCAATCACCGGATCGGCAGCCGGATACAGGACCTGAGCGCCACGCTCGACTGGGACGGCGACGGCATCGCGGATCTGCTGCTGCCGGAGGTCGGGCGACGCTCGCTGGCCGTTGTGACGCTCTCTGGCGGGACCACGCGGGTCCTCACCACGCTGCCGCTACCGGCCGAGGTGAAAGGCCCGCTGACCCTGAATGCCGGGGGCCGATCCGTGCGGGTGCCGCTCGAGAATGGCGAGACGGTCAGCATCGGCCCGGACACCTGATCGGCGCGGCGGCGTGCCTGCCGGCCGGCGATTTCGGTATTTTTGATGATTTACCGCATACTTCCGGGCGGCAATGTCAGGGAATAGTCGCCGGGCAGCTCACAGCAGCTGTTGCACATGCGGTGATGGGCACCCAGACTCATGATTTCATTGCCACATTCCTGGTAGTTCAGGCATTTCCTGCGCGTCCGGCCCGACCGTGGGCCGAGAATGGTGCGACGGCGTTCATCGCGATAGGGACCTCGGGGCTTGCCCATGCGTCATTCCTCCGGTTGTGATACCGGAACAATATACAGGTATTTATACCGTTACAAGGTCTTCTGCGGTATTTTTCTACTTTCGTTTCGGTATTACCGCATAGACCAGCGTCGCCTGGGCGGCCGGTTTCGCCTGCTGACCGTCCGCATAGAGGGTGCAGTCGCCGAACATCATGCTGCGCCCTTCCTTGGTGACCTGCGCCTCGCAGATCAGGTCCGTATCGGCAACGGCGCGGAAGAAGCTGGTGGATTGCTGTACGGTCGCGATGTCGGCCTCCCCCCGCAGCGCCGAGCGGACGGCGAAGACCATCGCGGTATCGGCCACCGCCATCATGGCCTGGCCCGACAGGATGCCGCCGACCCGGTTCAGCCGCCCATTGTTCGGCAGCCGGACCCGCACGAAGCCCGGCCGGATTTCCTCCACCTCGAGCCCCAGGTCCTTCACCCAGGGCGCGAACCATGTCTCCGCAGCCTCGCGCGCCTGCGCCAGCGTGAATCCCGCATCCTGCGCCTGTTCCGTCATGATCGTGCCTCCCCTCTGATCGCTGTCGCATCTTTGACCAAAGGGCCCCCCGGCGACAATCCCGTCAGCGGCGGGCCTCACGCGAAACGGCGCGCCCCGACGACACAGGCCACCACGGCCAGACAGACAAGGCCCAGGGCCGGACTGACGTCCTCGCCCAGCAGTCCCGCCGCCAGCATCAGCCCCATGAAGGGCTGCAGCAACTGCAGTTGCCCCACCGCCGCAATGCCGCCCTGCGCCAGACCGCGGTACCAGAACACGAACCCGATCAGCATGCTGAAAAGGGAGACATAGCCGAGCGCAAGCCAGGCCGGAGGCGCGATCCCGGCGTAGCTGTCCGGCTGCGCCAGCAGCGCCAGCGGCAGCATCACCGGCAGTGCCAGTACCAGCGCCCAGCTGATCACCTGCCAGCCCCCCAGGGCGCGGGAGAGCTTCGCCCCCTCCGCATAGCCGAGCCCGCAGACCAGAATCGCCGCAAGCATCAGCAGGTCACCGCTCCAGGAGGCGGAGAGATCCTCCGTCAGGGCAAATCCGGCAACCAGCACCGCCCCGATGACGGAGAACAGCCAGAATGCCGGGCGTGGCCGGTCCCCGGCCCGCACCACGGCAAAGATGGCGGTGGCCAGCGGCAGCAGTCCGATGAAGAGCATGGAATGCGCCGACGTGATCCGCTGCAGCGCCAGGGCGGTCAGCAGGGGGAACCCGATGACCACACCCAGCGTCGTGATCAGCAGGGACAGCATGTCACCGCGACCCGGACGGTCCTGCCGCAGCAACAGCAGACAGGCACCGCCGACGAGACCGGCAATCGCCGCGCGCACCAGCGTCAGGAACACCGGATCGAAATCCGCGACGGCCACCCGCGTGGCCGGCAGGCTGCCGCTGAATATGGCGACACCGGCGAACCCGTAGATCCATGCTGCTGACCGACTGTCCATCCGGGACTTCCCCCTTGTCTCGCCCGGACATTGGGTCGGGGGAGATGGTCACGCCAGATACAGTCCAGTACAATCAGGACATACTGTACTGGAACAAATGGCAATACAGATGACCTTCGAACGTGACGCTCAGGGGGCGACGGATTCCCCGGCCGGACCGATCTCCCTTGTCGGGCAGGTGATGCAGACGGTCCGACAGCAGATCGCCAGCCGCCAGATGACACCGGGCATGCGGCTGCCCTCGATCAGGGGTCAGGCCGACCGGATGGGGGTGTCCCGCTCCACCGTCGTCGATGCCTATGACCGGCTGGTGGCGGAGGGCGTGATCCGGTCCCGCCGGGGTTCGGGCTTCTATGTCGCCGGGCACCCGCCCCCCTTCTCCATCGCCGACACCGCGCCGGAGCTGGAGCGGGATGTCGATCCGCTCTGGATCGCGCGGCAATCGCTGGACGCGGACGAAGCCACACCGAAACCGGGTTGCGGCTGGCTGCCCCCATCCTGGATGCCGGAGGCGGAGATCCGCCGTGCCCTGCGCCGGGTCGCGCGCGCTGCCGATTTCCGCCTGACGGACTACAGCACTCCGCTGGGCCTTCCGGGGCTGAGGCAGGTGCTTTCGCGACGGCTGGCGGAACGGGGCGTGGCAGCGGCACCCGGCCAGATCATGCTGACCGAGTCGGGCACCCAGGCCATCGACCTGCTCTGCCGGTTCCTGCTGCAGCCAGGCGATACCGTTCTGGTGGACGACCCCTGCTACTTCAACTTCCACGCCATGCTGCGTGCGCATCAGGTGAAGGTTGCCGGTGTGCCCTATACCCCGGACGGCCCTGACCTGGTCCGGTTCGAACAGGCCCTGAAACATCATGCGCCGCGTCTCTACATCACCAACTCGGCGCTGCAGAATCCGACCGGCGCGACCCTGTCACCCGTCGTCGCCCACCGGGTTCTGAAACAGGCGGAAACCCATGATCTGATCATCATCGAGGATGACATCTTCGCCGACTTCGAGCATGAACCGGCGCCCCGGCTGGCCGCCTTCGACGGGCTGGCGCGGGTCATTCACATCGGCAGCTTCTCCAAGTCCCTGTCGGCGGCGGTGCGCACCGGTTTCATTGCCGCGCGGCAGGACTGGATCAGCGAACTGGTGGACCTGCGGATCGCGACCTCCTTCGGCGGCGCGGCCCTGTCGGCTGAACTGGTGCTGGCCGTGCTGCAGGACGGGGCCTGGCGCAGGCACACCGGCGGCCTGCGCACCCGCCTGGCGACGGCGATGGAGACGGTCAGCAGGCGGCTCCGCCCGCTGGGCCTGAAGCCATGGATCGAACCGGGGGCCGGAATGTTCCTCTGGTGCCGCCTGCCCGACGGGCTGGATGCCGCCGATGTTGCCCGCGCGGCCCTGCGGGAGCATGTCGTGCTGGCACCGGGCAATGCCTTCAGCCCCGGTGACGCGGCCAGCGGTTTCATGCGTTTCAACGTGGCGCAGACCCTGGACCCGGCCATCATTCCCATCCTCGAACGCGCGATGGAAAGGGCCGGAAACTCCGGGTCGCGGGGAAGCACTGGTCCGGGTCGGCGATGACGTTCGCGGATATCGGCTTCCACCCGGTGTCACATTGCATCCCGCCCTGTGCGGCGCAAGGATGGCGCGCGCCATGCCGAAGGGGAGAACACGCATGAACAACGCCGTCACGACCGAAATGCGGGGGGAGATCGCCCTGCTGATCCTGAACCGGCCCGACGCCCTGAATGCCATCAGCGCCGATCTGGCGCGGGGGCTTGCCGCGGCCCTGATCCGGCTGGATGCCGACCCGGCGGTGAAGGGAATCGTGCTGACCGGCGCCGGGGACCGGTCGTTCTGCGCCGGTGTCGACCTGCAGGAAGCCCGCGACGTGCAGGTGCATGAGGTGGAGGAATGGTTCGGGCGGGTCTGCAACTGCTATCGGCAGATCCTGATGACGGAGAAGCCGGTCATCGCCGCCCTGAACGGGGTTGCCACCGGCGGCGGGTTCCAGTTGAGCCTGGTCTCCGACCTGCGCGTCGCCCATCCCGGCGTCCGCCTCGGCCAGCCGGAGATCAATGCCGGGATTCCCAGTGTCATGGGTTCCTACTGGATGAGCCTGCATCTCGGCTGGTCGATGAACCAGGAGCTGTCGATGACCGGACGGCTGATGGACGCGGGGGAGGCGGAACGGCTTGGCCTGCTGAACCGTGTCGTCGCGCCGGAGGACGTCGTCCCCACCGCCTGCGACCTCGCCGGCCAGCTCGCGGCCAAGCTGCCCACCGCCTGGGCGCGCACCAAGCTGCGGTTCCGGGAAGTGGCGCTGAAGGGTTTCGACGAAGCCTTCCGCGCCGCCGTGCTGGGGCAGCAGGAAGCCTTCGCGAAGGGCGAACCGCAGGGTTTCATCGACGCCTTCTTCGCGGCCAAGGCGAAGGGCTGAGGCGCTTCGGGTGGTCTGTTCCATCCCTCTCCCTCAGCCGGGTATCCGGGAGCGCCGCGCAGATGTGGAGGACTGGGCCCGCGGATCAAGTCCGCGGGCGTCCTGATGGGGTGGATAGGGAGAGACGACTTGACCACACCCAACCACGTCGTGCCCGGGCTTGACCCGGGTACCCAGGCGTGCCGCTCAGGTGCCGATGGCCGGACCGCAATAACCGCCCTACCGGCGCTGGAAGATGGAGAACTGGCCGTGTGCGGTGGCGGCGAGCTTGCCGTCGTTCCAGATCTCGGAGTCCAGCGTGGCGACGCTGCGCCCCTTGTTGGTGACCTTCGTGGTGCAGGTCAGCGTTCCGCCGGTCACGCCCCGGAAATAGCTGATGGCGCAATTGATGGTGGCGCAGCTCTCGCCTTTCTCCAGCAAACCGTACAGCGCGGCGCCCATGCCGGTATCCGCCAGCGAATAGAGCGCCGCGCCATGCACGACGCCGTGCGGGTTCATCAGGTCCTCGCGCACCTCCAGTTCCATGGTGCTGGTGCCCTGCCCCTGCGCCGTGAAACGAAAGCCGATCAGATCTCCGTATGGATGCTGCATGTCCGTGTCTCCTCCCCCCAAGGTGCCCGTACCTTTACCTGTGCCTGGCCCGTGCACCGATTGCCCGTGCGGTCAGTCGTCGTCAAGCATGTCGCGGTGCGGATCATCGCGGGGCAGGCTGTCGCGGAATTCGGGCATCTTCTTCCAGCTCGGCACCGGCGGTGTGCCCTGCCCCGGACGCGGGACGTGCCGCGCGGGCGTGCCCTGTTCGAAATCCGGGATGTAGCGGGTGCAGTTGGGATAGATCTCGCAGTCAACGCGCACCACGAACCGCGCCCCGTGATGGCGCGACAGGCTCTCGGCATCCTGCAGGATCGTGGCGCGGCCCTTGATCCGCATCCGCAGGGTCCGCCCGTCGAACTTCACGAACAGCAGGCCTATGTTCGGGTTCTGCCGGATGTTCCCCAGGGTGCGGTACATCGAATTGCCGTCATATTCGGGATATTCGAGCACGCCCGGCCCGACGATCTTCACGAAGCCCGGGTCACCGGACTTCATGCTGCAGTCCACATGCTCCTTCCAGGCGCTGGCGATGAAGACGCAGGGGGCCTCCGTGATCAGCTTCCGGTCGGCCTCCGAGAACTCGAAATGGCGCGCCGCCGCCACGATGGCATCCGCCGTCCGCCGCCCGTCCATCTGGTCCTGCAGGGCGCGCATGCCTTCGTGAAAGAAGGGCCGCTCATCGGTTTCATCCATGCCTTGTCACTCCCCGCCCTGTCGCCGCGAACCGGATCACGTGCTCCCTGTCCCGCTGCGTTGTTATGGCGCTGAAACGGGAAATGCAATCGGCGGGCATCCGGCCCATAGTCACACGGAGTATCAGGCAATGCCGGAGTTCCGCAGATGAACCGCCGCCCTGACGTGACCGCGACACCCCTGCCGGCGCAGAGCCTGTTGCACCAACGGACCGCCCCCGCGGATTTCCTGGACTGCTATGCCGTGGCCTCCGACCTGGCGCCCCGCCAGGCGGCGGAGATCATCACCAGCTTTCCCGGCTGGGTGCAGTTCCTGATGCGCCTGCGCGGGATGCTGACCGCACCTTTCGGTCTGGCAAGCGAAGGCCCCAGGACGCGGGACAGCATCGGCATCTTCCCCGTCGAGACGGAATCGGCGGAGGAGATCATCGCCGGCTTCAACGACCGGCACCTGAACTTCCGGGTCTCCGTGCAGTCGCGGGAGGGGCGGGTGTTTCTCGCCACCTGGGTACATCCGCACAATCTGGGCGGCCGTCTCTACCTGCGCGCGATCATGCCGTTTCACATCCTGATCTCGCGCAATGCACTGGCGCGGGTGGCGACCAGATCGGCCGTGACCTGACCGGAGACGGGAGACCGGCGACATGCCTGCGGCCTATGACACCATCGGCATCAATTACGCCAACCTGCGCCAGCCGGACCCGCGGATCGGGGCGGCGATCGGCGCCGCGCTGGGTGACGCGGCCACGGTGCTGAACGTCGGCGCCGGGACGGGGTCCTACGAGCCGACACACCGCACCGTCACCGCCCTGGAACCCTCCATCGCCATGATCCGCCAGCGCCCCGCCGGCGCCGCCCCCGTGATCCGGGGCTTTGCGGAGGATCTGCCGTTCGCAGACAAGGCCTTCGACGCCGTGATGGCGGTGCTGACCGTGCACCACTGGTCCGACCAGCCGAAGGGCCTGGCGGAACTGCGCCGGGTGTCACGCGGCCCCACCGTGATCCTGACCTTCGACCCCACCCACCGGGGCTTCTGGCTGACCGACTACCTGCCGGAGCTCATCACCATCGACGCCGCCCAGATGCCGCCCATGAGCGCCTATGCCGCCGCCCTCGGCCCGGTACGGATCACCCCGGTCCCGATCCCGCACGACTGCGCCGACGGCTTCCTCGCCGCCTACTGGCGCCGCCCCACCGCCTACCTCGACCCCCGCATCCGCGCCGCCATTTCGTGTTTCTGGGCAATAGAGAGTTTGGAGGCGAAACTGGAGCGGCTGGCGCGCGACCTGGAGACGGGGGCGTGGGGGGAGAAGTACGGGCATTTGCTGGAGTTGGAGAGTTGCGATCTGGGGTATCGGTTGGTGGTGGGGAGGGGGTGAGCGCAGGAAGTGGGGTTCCGGGGAACGAAGGCTTTACGGGATGCACTCTGATCGCTGCCATTCACCTACGGCAACCAGCAATCATGACATTTTCAAGCGACAACTCAGCGGGCCACCAAGGTCTGCTGCGCGGACGAAGCGACCGGTTGGCGTTCGCGGTCAAGCCCGTGCAAGCTCATTCTGGTCAGGAGCTTCCCAGATTGTCTCGATGTAATCAAACATCGGCCGGGACACCTTCAGCGATCCGTCTCTATCTGGGCTTGCGTTACGTCGCTCGACGCGACCCCAACGAACAGCGACCGGAAAGTCGAGCACGTGAAGCTTGACCGCAAGGCCGTGTTCTCCGGCGAACGTATAGTAGCTGATTCGATGGTCCTTCCGCTGAAACCCGAGATCGAGAATCGACGGGACATTCAAGTCCGCAAGTCTGATAATCTGCGACCTGATATGCTCCTCGCAACGCTCGACTCTTGGCATGAACCACGCCGGAGTAAGCTCTTCGGGAGTATCATCGCCAAACAACGTAATCATCCACTTATCGATCGAGAAAACGAACCCATCGACTTCGTTCGCCAAAGCTTGAGCGTACGTCGTTTTGCCAGCGCCAGTGAGAGGTGGCCCGACAAATCTGGACAGTTGAGTTAGGTGGATTTTCTGCTCCCAATCCGGCAGCGTTGCCGGGACGAAGGAGCGAAGATGACAAGACGACCCAGGCGGAACCACAGCCCTGCCTTCAAAGCGAAAGTCGCATTGGCGGCGCTGAAGGGCGACAGGACGATGAGCGAGCTGGCGACGCAGTTCGACCTGCATCCCAATCAGATCAAGCAGTGGAAGGATCAGCTGCTTGAGGGCGTAACGGGTGTCTTCGATGACACGCCAAAGGCCGCGAAAGAGCCGCAGATCGACGTAAAGTCCCTGCACGCGAAGATTGGCCAGCTGGCGCTGGAAAACGATTTTTTAGAGGGCGCGCTCGACAAGGCCGGTCTGTTGCCGAGCGCAAGGAAATGACGGGCCCGGACCACAGGCTGAGCCTGACACGGCAAGCCCGGCTTCTCGGGATCAGCCGGGGCAGCCTGTATTACGCGCCGCGCCCGACCAGTGCGGCGGACCTCAAGCTTATGCGCAGAATTGACGAGTTGCACATGGACTACCCGTTCGCGGGCAGCCGTATGATGAAAGGGTTGCTGCGGCAGGAAGGCTTCACGGCCGGGCGGCTGCACGTGGCAACCTGCATGAAAACGATGGGCATTGAGGCGCTCTATCGCAGACCGAACACCAGCAAGCCTGCGCCCGGTCACAGGATCTATCCCTACCTGCTGCGCAAGCTGGCCGTGACGCAGCCCAATCAGGTCTGGGCCATGGATATTACCTACATTCCCATGGCCCGAGGGTTCGTCTATCTGGTCGCCGTTCTGGACTGGTTCAGCCGCAAGGTTCTGGCCTGGCGGCTGTCGGTGACGCTGGAAACAGCGCCGTGTCTGGAGGCCTTGAATGATGCCCTGCGCAGATATGGCAAGCCGGAGATCATGAACTCGGACCAAGGATCACAGTTCACGTCCATTGACTTCATCAAGGCGCTGAAGGACGCCGACATCCAGATCAGCATGGATGGCAAGGGCGCTTGGCGCGATAACGTGTTTGTCGAACGGCTCTGGCGCAGCGTCAAATACGAGGAGGTCTATCTGCACGCCTATGAAAGCGTGTCAGCCGCCCGACAGGGCATCGACCGATACCTGGCCTTCTACAACACAAGGAGACCGCATTCATCGCTGGAAGGGCAAACGCCCGATCAGGCATATCACATCAAGTTGCAACCAATCCCGGTGGCGGCATAACCAAGCGGAAAATCCACCTAAGAAACGGCTCGAAACTGTTCAAACGAACCGAACCACCTCTGTGGAACCGCTAATCAAGTGTATCAAGGGTATTATCCGTTCAGAGATGATGGGCTCATCGCCACCTTTGCGGTTTCGATCCTCACGATCTTCGACCGCGTATGGTCAGGTGAGATTGCTTACCGAACCTGATACGAGACGATGCAACTCGGTTGAAGACTGGTTGAGAGTAGCCTCATCCCAACGTTCGTCAAACAGGTAGCCTGCTTGCTTGGCGAAGGTCGCGCGGGCCTCGGACAGCTTCTCTCTTCCCGCATGCGTAATGACCATGAAGGCCAGTCTCGCGTCGCGTTCGTCCGTGTGGCGTTCGATCAGACCGGGCTTCTCCATCGGTGCCGCCATTCTCGTGATAGTCGAGGCGCTGATGTGCATGCGCTTGGCGAACTCGACCCCCGCATCCGCGCCGCCATCTCGTGTTTCTGGGCAATAGAGGATGTGGACGCGAAACTGGCACCGCTGGCGCACGATCTGGAGACGGGGGCGTGGGAGGCGAGATACGGGGATCTGCTGGGGATGGAGAGTTGCGATCTGGGGTATCGGTTGGTGGTGGGGAGGGGGTGAATATGAGTGGGGGGCCAAAGACGAAGGCTCCGCAGAACAAGGTGGATGGCAACCTCACTCCTGGAGAAGTGAATGCTGCAGAATCAACCAACGACTGTCTCGCGACGTGTTTCATTTAGCGTCGCGCAAGTCGCAGCATTCCGGTCAACGACGATATCGGCCTCGAACCAGCGTGGCCGAACGCCAGTGCTCAGGTAACCGAACCAGAAAGCCAGCACCGCCGTATGCTGCCGCATCAATCCGGTGTTTCGGTGGGCTGCTGCCGCAAGACCGAGAGCGCCAGTCCCAGCATGTTCCGGATGTTATCCGGATCCACGCCCGAGCCCCGCTGTGTGAATGCAAGTGCGATCTGCTCGCTCAGGTATTGTGCGCCCGCCTCTACTGATATCGGCCCGGCCCACTCACCTGCATCGCGGCGGGCCTGCAGAAAATCAGCGTAGCCTGCCAACGCAGCTGCGCCGATCTCGTCGACTCTCGCACGTGTGTCCGGCCCCAAACGGTGCTTGCCCGCGCGCATCTTGTTGAAGAGGCAGCCCGTTTCCATGCGCGGGTCAGCGCAGGCAAAGTCGACAAGCGCATCAAGCACCGTCGGCATGTCTGCACCGCTTTGCAGGATCGCGAATACGTCTGACAGCACTTGTTCTGCATATCGCGCCAGCGCTGCAGATGTCAGCCCGTCTTCGCTGCCGAAAGTCCGATAGATCGACGGTTTGGACACATCCGCCATCTGGCAGATCGCGTTCACGGACACATCGACCGGATCGTTATCCCAGTACGCATTCATCGCAACGTCGAGCACGGCGTCGCTGCTCATCTTGCGTGGGCGACCACGGGCCGGCTTCTGATCGGGGTCACTCATTTGTTACCGCATGGTATTTATTTATTGACGCAGCCCTGTCTATATTGATACCAATCGGTAACAAAAAACTCAAGCCACCGGAAGAAGGACCAGTACAGCACCAGGATCAGATGCCGCCTGACAGCGCGCCGCACTCGATCTGACGGAGCGCCATGTCGGCAAGGACGCCCGCGAAACTACCAACACACTGACCACCAGAACAGGAGAAACCCGATGATGAAACCGATCTTGTGCGCCACAGTGGTGGCCCTCATTGCGACAGCAGCCGTTGCAGACGACACCCACAGTACGAAGCACCATGTTGCGCTCGACAATGTTGAATGGTTCGAAGCCCCGATCCCCGGCGTGCAGCTTGCCCATCTCTGGGGCGACGACGAAACCGGTGCACGTTGGTTCTTCAAGATGGGCCCTGGCGTGGCGCTGCCGATGCACACGCACACCAGTGATTATCGAGGCATGACCATTCAGGGCAACTGGGTGCACATCGAGGCCGATGGCACCGAAGTCGCGACTGGGGCAGGAGATTACTCGCTCGTGAGAGGCGGAGTACCCCACGCCGACCGTTGCGACAGCGACGTCCCGTGCATCGGTCTGCTCGACTTCGCCGGACCCCGCGACGTGGCGCTGGCCAAGTAAGCCGACCCTTCAGCGTTCCGGCCTGGCGTCCCTGCTGCAAAGTCTGACCAAAAGGGGCTGCCGTGCAAACCACGGCAGCCACGCCCGAATTCCTGACAGGTTCAGCAGTGCAGGTTCGCCCGGATGGAGCCGTAGTCGGACCCGACAGTGTGGTGCTCGGCCACGAACATGATCCTTGCATTCAGCGTCTCTGAATACCGCTCCGCCATAGCCGGACCGAACTGTTCCGCGCTGTAGAGATAGATACCGATCAGGTCGCGTTCCGCGTCAGCGGTGAGGTCAACCCGCGTCACGCAGCAGGCCTTTCTGCCGCGCCTCCCGGCGTGCGGTTTCGAGCACTTCAGGAAGCGTCAGTCGGGAAGAGGCTGCCCCCTCACTCGAACCCCGGCGGTACGTGGCAGCCGCCGAAGGCTTCCTCGATCAGGCCGGCGAAGCGGATGGTGGTGAGGTCGCCCATCCAGGGGCCGATGATCTGGACGCCGACGGGCAGGCCCGTGGTGCCGCCCGGGCCCAGCGGGGCGACGGTGCCGGGCAGATAGACGGAACCCGAGATACCGGCCCAGAAGAGCTGGTCGTTATATTCGACCTCATGGCCGTTGACGGTGATCATGCGGTGCTCGCGCGGGATGCCCTCCTCCCGCGGGAAGGCGGCGGAGGCGGCGGCGGGGCAAAGCAGCAGGTCGTAGTCCCGGAAGAAGCCGTTCCACTGGTCGCGGTAGCCATAGCGGCGGCGGTCGGCAGCGGCCCATTCGTAGTAGGACTCGGTCGCCGCCTTGATGTTCATGCCGTTGTAGCTGCGGTCGTCGTCGGCGATGCCGGGACGCTGCGCCAGCCAGCCGTCGAAGACTTCCTTCGGCAGGCGGCTGTGGGTGACGGGGCGGAACAGGCGGAAATAGTCCTCGTGATACTGCAGCCAGTCGACCTCGAACGGGTCACGCTCGTCCACCGTGACGCCTGCCTTGCGCAGCTGGTCGGCCAGGGTGAGCAGCTTTGTCTTCACCTCCTCGTCCACCTCCGAGGCCGGGGAGTCGAGCATCAGCGCCACGCGGAAATCACCCAGATCGTCCTTCTTCGGCTGCGGCAGGGTCAGGTGCCAGCCCTCCCCATAGACCGGGTCGGCCCCGGCGACGGCCAGCAGTGCCGCCTCCAGATCCGCGGCGGAACGGGCCAGCGGGCCGCAGACGGCCACGTCGCTCGGCTGGTTCGACACCACCTTGCCATGGCCGCGCGGAGGCACGATGCCCCAGGTCGGCTTGTGCCCGAAGACACCGCAGTAATGCGCCGGGTTGCGGATGGAGGCCCCGATGTCGGAGCCGAATTCCAGCCCCGTCAGTCCCGCCGCCAGCGCCGCCGCCGAACCGCCCGACGATCCGCCCGGCGTGCGCTCCGGGTTCCAGGGGTTGCCGGTGCTGCCATAGACATCATTGTAGGACTGCCAGTCGGTCAGGTTCAGCGGTACGTTGGTCTTGCCGAAGACCACCGCGCCCTGGCGCTTGATCCGCTCCACCACGACCGCGTCGGCGGTGGCAACATTGCCGATGTAGCCGGTGTCGCCCCAGGTGGTCTGCAGCCCGGTCACATTGTAGCTTTCCTTCACCGTCATCGGCACGCCGTGGAAGGGGCCGAGGCGATAGCCGCGCCGGTTGAGCTGGTCCAGCCCCGCCGCCGCCTCCCGCGCCGCCGCATAGTCCGTGGCGATGACCGCGTTGATCGCCGGGTTCAGCCGCTCCGTCCGGTCGATGAAGACCTCCAGCATCTCCGCCGCGCTGGTCTCGCCATCGCGGATGGCGGCAGCAATCTGCAACGCCGATGCGTGGTGCAAGGCTCTGGTCCCCATGGTCTTCATCCCTCCCGGATTGTCGTGGTCGCTTCTTGCGGCACCGGCCCGCTCCCCCACCCGGCCACCCACGGCAGTATCCTCAATGGGTGGCCGGGTGGGGGAGCGGGCAGGCGCCGCTGTGCCGAACGGCACTCGGGACGATCATAGGACCGTTTGCGGGCGGAGGGTATGCGGGACGTACCGGTGACCGTTGCGCAAACATGACGTTTGCCTATGGCAGCCCTGCATCTGTCTTGTCTTTGGCCCGGCAGAAATCATGTTACAGTGCGCGCAAGTGTGTTCTGAACATGATGTATCGACCGGGAGGATTTGACGATGGCGTCAGGAATTCGTGACAAGGTAGCCATTCTGGGGATGGGCTGCTCCAAGTTCGGTGAGCGCTGGGACTGCGACGCCGAAGACCTGATCATGGAAGCCTATGAGGAATGCGTGAAGGACGCGGGGATCGAGACCTCGCAGATCGACGCCGCATGGTTCTCCACGGCGATCGAGGAAGTGCATGTCGGCAAGTCCGCCGTGCCGCTGTCCGTCGCGCTGCGCCTGCCCTACATCCCGGTGACCCGTGTCGAGAACATGTGCGCCTCCGGCACCGAAGCCTTCCGCGGCGCGGTCTATGCCGTGGCCTCCGGTGCCGCCGACATCGCCCTGGCGGTCGGCGTCGAGAAGCTGAAGGACACCGGCTACGGCGGCCTGCCGCAGCGTGGCCGTGGCCCCCTGAACGACATGATCAACCCGAACGCCTCCGCGCCGGGCAACTTCGCCCAGCTCGCCACCGCCTACCAGAAGAAGCATGGCGTGCAGGCGATGGACCTGAAGCGCGGCATTGCCCAGGTCTCGGTGAAGAGCCATGACAATGGTGCCAAGAACCCGAAGGCGCATCTGCAGAAGGCCGTGACCATGGACACGGTGCTGAACGCGCCGATGATCGCGGAGCCGCTGGGCCTGTTCGACTGCTGTGGCGTGTCCGACGGTTCCGCCGCCGCCATCGTCACCACGCCGGAGATCGCGCGCAAGCTTGGCAAGAAGGATCTGGTGACCGTGAAGGCCCTGCAGCTCGCCGTGTCGAATGGCACCGAGTCGGCCCACAGCTCCTGGGACGGGTCGTACTTCATGACCACCCGCCAGGCCGCCCAGCGCGCCTACAAGGAAGCCGACATCACCAACCCGCGTGAGCAGGTCTCGATGTTCGAGTGTCATGACTGCTTCTCCATCACCGAACTGGTGACGGCGGAAGACCTCTACATCTCCAAGGAAGGCGAAGCCTGGAAGGACTTCCTCGACGGCTTCTACAATGCCGACGGCAAGGTCCCGGCCCAGATCGACGGCGGCCTGAAGTGCTTCGGTCATCCGATCGGCGCCTCCGGCCTCAGGATGCTCTACGAGATGTACCTGCAGCTGCATGGCCGCGCCGGCGCCCGCCAGCTCTCGAACCCGAGCATCGGCATGACCCACAACCTGGGCGGCGCCCCGCACCAGAACGTCTCCTCCATCGCCATCGTCGGCCTCTACAACGGCTGACCCGCGACGACAGTGACGTGACGAACGAAGCCCGGCGGATGCAAGTTCGCCGGGCTTTTTCTATGGCTGACCGGTCCGGTGTCCGATGGCGACTGTTTGGTCCCTGAGCCGAACGCGGGAAGGCTGGGCACCCTGATCAAGTCAGGGTGCGGCGTGGGTCAGGCGGCTGGCTGCACTGACTTCCCTGCCGCCTGCTCTCTCAGGACGACGTACCCGCACTTGATGCGGGTACCCGGCGTGCCGCCCGAACGCCGAGCGGCGGGACACCCTGATCAGCAAATGGACGGAGACGGGCCTGCGCCCCTCACAGCACCTTCTGCATCGTCATCACATCCAGCCAGCGGTCGAACTTGAAGCCGATCTGGCGGGCGGTACCGATGGGTTCGAAGCCGAGGGCGCGGTGCAGGGCGACGGAGCCCTGGTTGGTCTGCGGGTCGCCGACGATGCCGATCATGTTGCGGCAACCCAGCCCACGGCAGGTCTCGATCAGGGCACCGAGCAGCGGGCGGCCGATGCCGGTGCCGACGGCATCGGGGGCGACGTAGATCGAATCCTCCAGCGTGAAACGATAGGCCGGGCGGGGGCGGTAGAGACCGGCGTAGGCATAGCCGACCAGCGCGCCCTCCCGCGTCGCGGCGAGCCAGGGCAGGTCCTTCTGCTTCAGGGCGGCGAAGCGCGCCTGCATCTCCGCCTCATCCGGAGCCTCAAGCTCGAACGATGACGTGCCGTTCTCGACCCAGTGGCCATAGATGGCGGTGATCGCCGGAATGTCGTCGGCGGTCGCGGGCCTGATGTCCAGTGCCATGCGCGCAGTCTCCCCGGGGCTGTTCGTTCCGCGCGGGAGTATCAGAGACCCAGAACCGCCTTGGCAAGAATGCCGCGCTGCACCTCCGACGTGCCGCCGGCGATGGTATAGCCGCGATGGTGCAACTGGCCCGACGTGATGCCGACCGCGTGGTCCGGACCCACGGGCAGCTGGTTGCCGCCCCGGAACAGGAAGTCGGAATGGTCCGGCGCGCCGTAGTAACCGATGGCCTGGTACAGCACCACGTCCAGGTCCTGCACCATGTGGCTGCCCAGCAGCTTGGTCATCGACGGCTCGGCGCCGATGCGCCCGCCTTCCGTGGCGCGGGACAGGATGCGCAGGCTGGTCATCTCCAGCGCGTTCAGCCGTGCCTCCAGGTCCGCGATCTTCATGGCGAAGTCCGGGTCACGGATCAGCGGCGCGCCATCGGCGCTTTCCGTGGCCGCGACTTCCTTGACGATACTGAGGACGCGGGCGTTCTCCGAGACGCGGGAGACGAACAGCCGCTCATCCCCCAGCAGCTTCTTGGCCACGGTCCAGCCTTCGTTCTCACGCCCCAGCACGTTCTCTACCGGCACGCGGACATCATCGAAATGCACCGTGTTCCACAGCCGCCGCCCGTTCAGCGCGATCAGCGGCCGGACCTCCAGCCCCGGCGTATCCATCTCGATCAGCAGGAAGGTGATCCCCTCCTGCTTCTTGGCGGTCGGGTCGGTACGCACCAGGCAGAAGATGTGGTTGGCCTCCTCCGCCGCGCTGGTCCAGATCTTGGAGCCGTTGACGACATAATGGTCGCCGTCGCGCACCGCCCGCGTCTGGACCCCGGCGAGGTCGGAACCTGCCCCCGGCTCCGAATAGCCCTGGCACCACCAGTGCTCGTCGGAGAGGATCTTCGGCAGGTAATGTTCCTTCTGCTCCGGTCGCCCGAAGGCAATCAGTGCCGGGCCGATCATGTTGAAGTTGAAGGCGATCAGCGGCGGCGCATGGGCCAGACGGCATTCCATGTCGAAGATATGGCGCTGCATGATGGTCCAGCCCGGACCCCCGGCGGATTTCGGCCAGCTTGCCGCCAGCCAGCCCCGCGCCCGCAGCGGTTCATGCCAGCGCAGCATGTCCTGCCGCCCCACAGGCAGGCCCCGCTTCACCCTGTCGGCAATGTCGGCAGGCAGCTCGGCCTTCAGGAAATCACGGACTTCCGTCTGGAAGGCCTGTTCATCGGCACTCAGTGCGAGTTCCATGTCCCAATCCTCCCGTCAGCGGCCCGTGAAGGCGGGTGCCCGCTTTTCCTGCCAGGCGGCGATGCCTTCCCGGAAATCCTCCGACTTCAGGGCAGCCGCCAGTTCCTCGGCGGCCTGGTCCTGCGCGGCATCCATGGACTGCTCCATCGCCCGCAGCACCAGATCCTTCATGATGCGGGTGGAGCGCGGCGAGACGTTGGCCGCAATGTCGCGCGCATAATCCTGTACGGTCTGCAGCACGTCGGCGGCGGGCACGGTCCGGTCCACCAGTCCCATGCGCTGCGCCTCGTCACCCTGGATGATCCGTGCCGAATAGAGCAGGTCGAGAGCGCGCGACGGTCCGATCAGGCGCGGCAGCAGCCAGGCCAGACCATATTCCGCCACCATGCCGCGCTTGGCGAAGGCCGTGCCCATCTTGGCCTCGGTCGCCGCGATGCGCACGTCACAGAACAGCGCCAGAACCAGCCCGACCCCGACGGCTGCGCCATTCATGGCGGCAATCAGCGGCTTCGGCACCGTGGTGAGATAGGCATATTTGGCGTGAAACCCCTCCGGCAGGTCCAGCCCGCCCGCGATCGCGCCGTGGTTGGGCAGCGGTTCCTGCTCCTTGCCGCCGCTGGCCGTGTTGGACAGCCGTGCCGCATCGGCACCGGCGCAGAAGCCGCGACCGGCGCCTGTCAGCACGATGGCCCGCACCGCAGCGTCATCGGAGGCGGCCTGCATGGCATGCCGGATCTCCCCGCCCATCTGCAGGGTCATGGCGTTCATCCGGTCCGGACGGTTCATGGTGATCGTGGCGACACCGTCCGACACCTCGTAGAGAATCTGCTCGTAGTCCACGTCCGGCCCTCCCCGACCCTGAAGCTCTGCGCATTCTTATGCCGGGGAAGTCGAATTGAGACAAGTGCATTAGGGCTGCCTGCCCATCCGACAGGCAGAATGCAGGGAAAGGGTAGGGGAAGCCCGGTTCGGTCGGGGGGACCCGGGCTTCCCCGCCAGATGGATGCCGTCTGGGAAAGGAGGGGGCGACAGCATCATCTGGTCCGTTGGCACGCCGACGGTGGGACCAGCCGGTGCGGCACAACGAACCTGTTGACGGTCAGGGGCCTCTGGGGCCTGACCGGGTCAGTGGATTATCGCAGTCGGCGGCGTCAGCCGGGACCGGTCCAGCAGGGTCAGGGCCGCGCCTTCGATGGCATAGAGCACGTCACTGGCCAGAATCCGGTCGCACGGGCCGGTATCGGACATCAGCAGGGCCAGGCGATAGCCGTCGGGCCGCTTGCTGTCATGCTGGCGCACCTGTTCCCGCCGGAATGCGGGATCCGTGACCAGGGAGTCGAGGCCGTGAATGATGTCCAGCGTCGCCTCCAGCAGGCTGTTGTGCCGCGCCCGGCTGATCCCGCCTGCGGCGCGGACCGCATCCAGACCCAGGCCATAGGGCACGGTCAGCGTCTCCGGATAGGGATTGCTCGCCCTGCCGCCCGCGAGGTCGCTGCCCCAGTCGGTCACGGCTGCGGCCAGTCCGATCAGCAGCGACGGGGGCAGATCCGACGGCACGGCGGGCGCCTCCACGCCAGCCTGTGCCCGGGCCACCGCGTCAAGCACACAGACGATCTCGTTGGCGCGCAGCACGATGGGCAGCATGATGGTCACGAAGGCCTGCTGCCGTTCGGTCATGCGGCGGCTGCGGGAAATGTCTGTCGGCAGGGCGTCCGCAAAGCGGCGCGGTATCCGCAAGCCGGCACGGGTCGCATGATAGGGGTCATAGTCGAGTTCCTGCAGCGCCCGGCGGGTGGTTACGGGGCTGTAGGTCGCACCCCCGACCGAGACACCGAACTGGCCCAGGGGATGATCCTGCAAAGCTGTGAAGTACATGTCGTGTCCTTCCAAGAGACCTGCGTCCGAACCAGTCCCGTTCGTCTGCCGGCCGGGGGGCAGATCGACTGCCCGTCGCTGTCCATTGATCTGGGGGGCCGCACGTGACCGGTCAGCGTCGCGGCTGTGGCCGATCTGTGACCGATGGTCATCGGCGGCCTTTCCACCGGATCGGCCTGCCTGATGCGGCGCACGACGGGCTTCGGCACCCGTAACCGTTGCAAGGTCCCGGGTCGCGATCATTCGCTGTTCGATCTGATGCGGCTTCTCCATGTCCCCATGGTCGCCGATTGACCGTGGCATCGGTGTGAAACAGAAGAGGCAATATCAGGGCGGAGGAGCCGGTTTCGGCACCGCAGGCCGACAGGGGGGCTGGCACCGGCCCGGGGCGTCTGGCAGGATCACAGGATGAGCACGGCACCTGACATGCAACCAGGGGACGAGGCCACCGCGTTGCCGGAGGCGGAGCGGCTGGCGCGGCTGCGGCTGATCCGCAGCGAGAACATCGGCCCCGCCACCTTCCATGGCCTGCTGGCCCGCTACGGGTCCGCGATCCGGGCGCTGGAGGCCCTGCCGGAGATCGCGGCACGGGCGGGCCGGCGAAAGCTGCGGATCGCGCCCGCAGCCGATGCGGAGCGGGAATGGCAGGCATTGCGGCGGCTGGGCGGCAGTTTCCTGATCATCGGCGATCCGGACTATCCCGCCCCCCTTGCCGCCATCAGCCAGGCGCCACCGGTGCTGGCCACGGTCGGCAGGCGGGAACTTCTGGCGCGACCGATGCTGGGCGTGGTCGGCGCCCGCAATGCCTCCGCCAACGGAAGGACAATCTGCCGCCAGATCGTCGCGGCAGTGGGGGACGCCGGGATCGCGGTCGTCTCGGGACTGGCCCGCGGCATCGACGGGGAGGCGCATCGCGCCAGTCTGGCCACCGGAACCGTCGCGGTCGTCGCGGGCGGGATCGACATCTTCTACCCGCCGGAGAATCGCGAGCTCCAGGCCGCCATCGGGCAGCAGGGTCTGGTCATCGCGGAGGCACCGCTGGGCGCGGAGCCGATGGCGCGGCATTTTCCCCGGCGCAACCGGATCATCTCCGGCCTTTCGCTCGGCGTTCTGGTGATCGAGGCGCAGGTGCGCTCCGGCACCCTGATCACGGCCCGGCTGGCGGGGGAGCAGGGTCGGGAAGTGTTCGCGGTTCCCGGATTTCCCCTCGACCCCCGCGCCCGTGGTGCCAACCGGCTGCTGCGGGAGGGGGCGACCCTGGTCGAGACGGCGGATGACATCATCGAGCCACTGCTCACTGCGCACAGCCTCTCGGGCGCACGCGCCCCGGGCATGCCGGAGGGGCCGTCCCTCCGCTTCGCCCCCCATGGCGACGCGACAGACGGGATCGCCGGGGCCGACGATGTGTCAGACGGGATGGATCATGCCCGCGACAGCCTGCTGGCCGCCCTGTCCGCGGAGCCGTCGCCTGCGGATCACCTGATGCGCGCGGCTGACATCGCGGCCCCCGTCTTCCATGCCGCCATGCTGGAGTTGGAGATCGCCGGACGGGTCACCCGGCATGCGGGAAACAGGTTCTCCCTGGTTCTGTAAGTGGTCGTCATGAGTCACGTCAGGAGCGGGACGGACCCGATCCCGTGACCGCGGCCCCGTTGACAGGCTGAAACGCTTTGCCCATGTTCCAGCCGCCCGGGGTGACAGGCATTGCGCGTCACCCGAAGCCAAGCAGAGGTTCCATGGACGTCGTCGTCGTCGAGTCGCCTGCCAAGGCGAAAACCATCGGTAAGTATCTTGGCCCGGGCTATACCGTCCTGGCTTCGTTCGGCCATGTGCGTGACCTGCCGTCGAAGGACGGGTCGGTGCTGCCGGATGAGGATTTCGCCATGACCTATCAGGCGGACCCGAAGTCCGCCAAGCACCTTAAGGCCATCGCGGATGCCATGAAGGGTGCGGATCGCCTGATCCTGGCCACGGACCCGGACCGCGAGGGCGAGGCCATTTCCTGGCACGTGCTGGAGGCCCTGCGGGCCAAGCGCGCGGTGAAGAAGGACGTGGGTGTCGAGCGGGTGGTGTTCAACGAGATCACCAAGCGCGCCATCCTGGCCGCGATGAAGCAGCCGCGCGACATCGACATGGATCTGGTGAATGCGCAGCAGGCCCGCCGCGCCCTGGACTATCTGGTGGGTTTCACGCTCAGCCCCGTGCTCTGGCGCAAGCTGCCCGGTGCCCGTTCCGCCGGTCGCGTGCAGTCGGTTGCCCTGCGCCTGATCGTCGAGCGCGAGCTGGAGATCGAGAAGTTCGTGCCGCGCGAATACTGGTCCATCCGCGCCGTGTTCCGCACTGCGGACGGCGAGGAAGTCAGTGCCCGCCTGACCCAGATCGACGGCAGGAAGCTGGACAAGTTCGATATCGCCAACGAGAGCCAGGCGACCGAACTGGCCGCGCGCGCCGCGCAGGGCAGTTTCAGTGTTGCCGGGATCGAGACGCGTCAGACCCAGCGCCGCCCGCAGCCGCCCTTCATCACCTCGACCCTGCAGCAGGAAGCCGCCCGGAAGCTGGGATTCAGCGCCAAGCAGACCATGCAGGTGGCCCAGCGCCTCTACGAAGGCGCGGACATCGGCGGCGAGACGGTTGGCCTGATCACCTACATGCGGACCGACGGCGTGCAGCTTGCGGCAGAGGCGGTGAGCGCGATCCGCGACACGGTGCAGTCGACCTTCGGCAATGCCTTCCTGCCCGGCAGGCCCCGCGAATGGTCGACCAAGGCCAAGAACGCGCAGGAAGCGCATGAGGCCATTCGCCCGACCGATATCAGCCGCACCCCCGACGAGATGAAACGCGTGCTCTCGGCGGAGCAGCACCGGCTCTACGACCTGATCTGGAAGCGCACGGTCGCCAGCCAGATGGAAAATGCCCGTCTGGCCCAGACCGGCGTGGACATCACGGCGGAGAACGGACTGACGTTCCGCGCCAATGGCACGGTGGTCGAATTCCCCGGCTTCCTGAAACTCTACGAGGAAGGCCAGGACGACCGGTCCGACGATGATGATGAGAGCCGTCTGCCGAAGATGACGGAAGGCCAGCCGCTGGACCGGGAGAAGATCGAGCCGAAGCAGCACTTCACCGAGCCACCGCCGCGATTCTCCGAGGCCAGCCTGGTGAAGAAGCTGGAGGAACTGGGCATCGGCCGCCCGTCCACCTATGCCTCCATCCTGTCGGTGCTGCAGGAACGCGACTATGTCCGGCTGGACAAGAAACGCTTCATTCCCGACGACAAGGGTCGGCTGGTGACGGCGTTCCTGATCAATTTCTTCGAGCGCTACGTGCAGTTCGACTTCACGGCGACGCTGGAGGAGGAACTGGACGACATTTCCGCCGCCAAGATCGACTGGAAGGAAGTGCTGCGCCGGTTCTGGACCAATTTCCACGCCGCGGTCGAGGAGACCAAGGACCTGCGCATCGGCGAGGTTCTGGACGCCCTGAACGAATTCCTGGCGCCGTCGCTGTTCCCGCCGAAGGAAGACGGCAGCAATCCGCGCACCTGCCCGAAATGTGCCATCGGCGAGCTCAGCCTGCGGCTGGGCAAGTTCGGCGCGTTCCTCGGCTGCTCCAACTATCCCGACTGCAAGTTCACCCGCAAGCTCGGCGGCGACCCGTCGGATGTCGAGGCGCAGGCCGGTGAGGACCGGGAGATGGGCATCGACCCGGCGACGGGGGAGATGATCTGGCTGAAGCACGGTCCCTACGGTCCCTACCTGCAACTGGGCGAGCCGGTGGAGAAGGGGCAGAAGCCGAAACGTGTTTCCCTGCCGAAGGGACTGGAGCCGGATGCGGTCGACCTGCCGCTGGCGATCCAGCTGATCTCCCTGCCCCGCGAGGTCGGCAAGCATCCGGAGACCGGCAACCCGATCAATGCCGGACTGGGACGCTATGGCCCCTATGTGGAGCACGAGAAGAAGTACGGTCGGCTCAGCGACTGGCGCGAGGCGCTGGAGGTCGGTCTGAACCGGGCGGTGACGGTGCTGGCGGAAGCGAAGAACCGGGGCGGGCGCACCGCGGCAAAGCCGCTGAAGGTGCTGGGCGAGCACCCGGACGGCGGTGGCGAGGTCCAGGTGCTGGACGGGCGCTATGGCCCCTACGTCAAGCACGGCAAGATCAATGCGACGATCACCAAGGGGATCGAACCGACCGAGATCACCATGGATCAGGCCGTGCAGCTGATCGCCGAACGCGCCGCGAAGTCCGGCAAGAAGGCCCCGGCGAAGAAGAAGCCGGCGGCGAAGAAGCCTGCCGCGAAGAAGGCACCGGCAAGGAAGAAGGCCGCGCCGAAGAAGAAGGCGGAAGGAGACTCGTGATTTCTCCTCAGGCCGCTGGCCATGGGAACCCATGGTAAAGTCCGTTCCCCCGCATCTGCCCTCGAAGCAGGAAATCCGGCGTTTCATCGACGAATCCGGCGGCAGGGCAGGCAAGCGCGAGGTCGGCAAGGCCTTCGGCATCAAGGGCCAGGACCGGATCTGGCTGAAACGGCTGCTGAAGGAGATCACCGCCGACCGCGATGCGGAGGGTCTGCCGGGCCGCAAGGACCATCCCCCGCGGGAGCGGCGGGAGTCCGGCGGCAGGCAGCAGCGACTGCCCCCGGTCGGCGTCATCGAGGTCACGGAAGTCGATGACGACGGCGACCTGCTGTGCCGCCCGCTGAAGTGGGAATCCGATGCGCCGCCGCCACGGATCGAACTGGTGGAGAAGACGGTGCGCGGACCGGCGGCAAAGCCCGGCGACCAGTTCCTCGCCAGGCTGGGTCGTGACGGTCAGATCTACCAGGCGCGGGTGCTGCATCGGCTGGAGGTCACCGCACGGAAGATCTTCGGCGTGTTCCAGCAGGCCATGCCGCCGGGACGGGGCGGGCGGGTCCAGCCGACCGACCGGAAGCTGCGCCAGGAAATGATCATCGAGCCGGGCAATGACGGCGGCGCCACCAGTGGTGATCTGGTGATGGTCGAAACGCTGCCCGGACGCGCGCTCGGTCCCCGGCTCGGAAAGGTGGTGGAGGTTGTCGGCAGCTTCGACGACCCACGCGCCATTTCGCTGCTGGCGCTGCAGACCCACGAGATCCCGCGCGAGTTCTCGCCCGAGGCGCTGGGTGCGGCGGCGGAGGCCATGCCGGTCACCGACCTTGGCAAGCGGACGGACCTGCGGGAGACCCCGCTGGTCACCATCGACCCGCCTGACGCCCGCGACCATGATGATGCGATCCACGCGGTCGCCGACGACGACCCGGACAATCCCGGCGGCTATCGCCTGACCGTCGCCATTGCCGATGTCGCCTGGTACGTGCGTCCCGAGAGTGCGATCGACCGCGATGCACAGGCGCGCGGCGTCTCCGTCTATTTCCCCGATCGGGTCGCGCCGATGCTGCCGGAGCGGCTGTCGGCCGACCTCTGCTCCCTGATGCCGGGGGAAGACCGTCCGGTGATGGCGGTGGAGATGGTGATCGACGCCACGGGCCGGAAACGCCGCCACCGCTTCTTCCGCGCCATGATGCGCTCCGCCGCCAACATCGCCTATGCCGATGCGCAGGCGGCCATCGACGGTGACCCGCGCCCGGAGCTGGACGGCCTGCTGGACCCGGTGCTGAAACCGCTGTTCGCGGCATGGGCACTGCTGGACCAGGCGCGGCGGCGTCGGGGACCGCTGGAGCTCGACCTGCCGGAGCGCAAGGTGCTGCTGGGCGACGACGGCTACATCGCCGGGATCGTGCCGCAGGAACGGCTGGATGCGCACCGGGTGGTCGAGGAGTTCATGGTGCTGGCCAATGTCTGCGCGGCGGAAACGCTGGAGCGGCGCGGCAAGCCCTGCGTCTATCGCGTCCACGAACCCCCTGATCCGGAGCGGCTGCGCGGCCTGAAGGACTTCCTCGGCACGCTGGGGCTGTCGTTCAATGCCGGCGATGTGGTGAAGCCCGCCATGTTCAACCGCGCCCTGTCGAAGGTTGCGGGCCGGGAAACCGCACCCATGGTCAGCGAGGCGGTGCTGCGCGCCCAGACCGCCGCCTATTACGACACGGACAACCAGGGCCATTTCGGCCTGGCCCTGCGCCGCTACGCCCATTTCACCTCCCCCATCCGGCGCTATGCCGACCTGCTGGTGCACCGCGCGCTGATCGATGCCATGGGCGCAGGCGCGGGCGGGCTGGGCGACACCGATCCGGATACGGTGCAGCGGCTGGCGGAGCAGACGTCCACGTTCGAGCGCCGGGCGATGCTGGCGGAACGTGATGCGCTGGACCGCTTCACCGCCATCTTCCTGCAGGACCAGGTGGGGGGACAGTTCGCGGCCCGGATCAGCGGCATCACCCGTTTCGGCATGTTCGTGGCCCTGGCCGAGACCGGAGCATCCGGCATCATCCCCATGCGCAGCCTCAGCAGTGACTTCTTCGACTTCGACGAGGCGGCGATGCAGCTCGTCGGACGCCGCACAGGCAAGGTCTGGCAGTTGGGTGAGCGCGTCACCGTGCGCCTGAAGGAGGCCTCGCCCGTCACCGGCGGTCTCGCGTTCGAGATCATCGATCCGAAGGGGGACAGCGCCAGCGGCGGTGGTGGCAAGGGCAGCCTGAAGGGGCCTGGTCGCGGCAACCTGAAGCCGCATCGGCCACCCCCGGGCCAGAAGCGCGGCAAGCCCAAGAAGCGGCGCTGAACCCCAGAACCGTCAGAAATCTGTCCAGAAGCGTCACTATGAACGGGAGGGCGGCAACAAGGTTGCCCCCTGAAACATCGCGCCGCATGATGCAGCCACAGGGAATTCGACAGCACCAACGTGCGTCAACGAGGGAGAACTGGCATGTCAGACGAACTGAAGTATCTGAGCGATCGCGTGGTGCGTGGCCTCATGGACCGTCGCGCCTTCATGGGACGCGCCGCGGCACTGGGTGCCGGCGCGACGCTCGCGGGCTCCATGCTGTCCAGCGCGGCCTTTGCCGCCGGACCGCAGAAAGGCGGCATCCTGAAGGCCGGCATGGTCGGCGGCGAGTCCACCAACAGCCTCGACCCCGCGACCTTTGCCAGCCAGGTGCCCTTCGCATTCGGTCACTCCTGGGGTGACACGCTGGTCGAGACCTCGCCCACCGGTGGTGTCGTCAATCGTCTGGCGGAGGAGATCAGCGCGACGGCAGACGCACGGGTCTGGACGTTCAAGATCCGCTCCGGCGTGACCTTCCACAACGGCAAGACCCTGACCGCCGCCGACGTGGTCGCGACCCTGCAGCGCCATTCGGGTGAGGAAACCAAGTCCGGCGCGCTGGGCATCATGCGCGGCATCGAGACCATCAGCCAGGACGGCAACAACGTCGTCGTGGCCCTGAAGAACCCGAACGCCGACCTGCCCTATCTGATGGCCGACTATCATCTGATCATCCAGCCGAACGGCGGCATGGATGCACCGGATGCCGGCATCGGCACCGGCCCCTACAAGGTCGTGGTGAACGAGCCCGGCGTGCGTTACGTCGGTGAGCGCTTCGCGGACTACTGGGATGCGCCGAACCGCGGCCATGCGGATCAGATCGAGATCATCGTCATCAATGACGCCACGGCCCGCACAGCGGCGCTGCAGGGCGGCCAGGTGCACATAATCAACCGCGTCGAACCGAAGATCGTCGATCTGGTGAAGCGGGTGCCGGGCGTCACGATCCAGAACGTCGGCGGTCGCGGCCACTATGTCTTCATCATGCATTGCAACACCGCGCCGTTCGACAACAACGACCTGCGGCTGGCGCTGAAGTACGCCATGGACCGGGGGCAGATGGTCGACAAGATCCTGCGCGGCTATGGCTCCATCGGCAACGACATGCCGATCAATGCCGCCTATCCGCTGTTCGACGAAGGGATCGAGCAGCGCACCTATGACCCGGACAAGGCGAAGTTCCACTTCAAGAAGTCCGGCCATGACGGACCGGTGCTGCTGCGCACGTCCGACGTGGCCTTCCCCGGTGCGGTGGATGCCTCCCAGCTGTTCCAGGAAAGCTGCCAGAAGGCCGGTATCACGCTGGAAATCAAGCGGGAGCCGGGTGACGGCTACTGGTCGGAAGTCTGGAACAAGCAGCCGTTCTGCACGTCCTACTGGGGCGGCCGTCCGACGCAGGACCAGATGTATTCCACCGCCTATCTGTCGAGCGCGGACTGGAACGACACCCGCTTCTTCAACGAACGCTTCGACAAGCTGCTGCTGGAAGCGCGGGCCGAGCTGGATCTGGCGAAGCGCAAGGAGCTCTATTCGGCCATGGGCACGATCGTCCGTGACGAGGGCGGCCTGATCACGCCGATGTTCAACGACTTCATCGACGCGGTTTCCGACAAGGTCGGTGGCTACAAGGTGGATCCGGGTGCGGAGCTGATGAACGGCATGGCGCTGTCCAAGACCTGGTTGGCCTGATCGGACGGGCAGTCCGGTGAGTCCCGCCATCGTGAAGTTGATTGCCCAGCGCCTGGCGCTGGGCATTCTCCTGCTTCTCGCGGTTTCGGTCCTGATCTTCGTTGGAACGGAACTGCTGCCCGGCGACGTGGCACAGGCGATCCTGGGCCAGACGGCCACACCGGAGGCCCTGGCCAACCTGCGGGCGGAACTGGGGCTGAACGATCCGTCCTATGTCCGTTACTTCGACTGGCTCGGTGGCGTTCTGACCGGCGATCTGGGTACAGCCCTGTCGAACGGCCAGAACATTTCCGAGGCACTGGGCAAGCGGCTGTCCAACACGCTGTTCCTGGCCATGTGGGCGGCCATCATCTCCGTCCCCATCGCCATCCTGCTGGGACTGGTGGCGGTGCAGCACCGCAACGGCTTCATCGACAAGCTGATCTCGGCGACGACGCTGACCTCCATCTCCCTGCCCGAATTCTTCATCGGCTACCTGCTGGTCTATTTCATCGCCGTGGAACTGCAGTGGTTCCCCAGCGTCTCCACCGTCTATGACGGCATGGGATTCGCCGACCGCATGTCGGCGATTGCCCTGCCCTGCGCGACGCTGACCCTGGTGGTGCTGGCGCACATGATGCGCATGACCCGCGCAGCGATCCTGAACGTCATGCAGTCGGCCTACATCGAGACAGCGGAACTGAAGGGGCTGAGTCCGTTCCGGATCATCCTCCGCCACGCCTTCCCCAATGCCATCGCGCCCATCGTCAACGTGGTGATGCTCAACCTCGCCTTCCTGGTGGTCGGCGTCGTGGTGGTGGAGGTGATCTTCGTCTATCCCGGCATGGGCCAGTATCTGGTGGATCACGTGTCGAAGCGTGACATCCCGGTGGTGCAGGCCTGCGGCATGATCTTCGCCGCCGTCTATATCTCGCTCAACATCGTCGCAGACATTGTCGCCATCATCGCCAATCCGCGCCTGCGACATCCGAAGTAGGGGCGGGACGCATGCTTGAACTCAGAACCATACCCTGGAGCGCCCGCATCGGACTGGTGCTGACCTTCACCTTCGTCTTCGTCGCGGTATTCGCGGACCTTGTGGCCCCCTATTCCAATACCGAGGTGGTGGGCGATGTCTGGGAGCCGGTGTTCGGCGAACACATCCTCGGCACGGACAATCTGGGGCGAGATCTGCTGTCGCGCATGATCTACGGCGCGCGCACCACCATCTTCGTGGCCGCCATGGCGACGGCACTGTCCTTCTCGCTCGGCTCCATCCTGGGATTCACCGCCGCCGTCATCGGCGGCATCGTCGATCAGGCCATGTCCCGTGCGGTGGATCTGCTGATGGCGATCCCGACGCTGATCTTCGCGCTGGTGGTGCTCTCGGTGCTGCCCGGCACCCTGATCGTGCTGATCCTGGTCATGGGTATACTGGACTCGACCCGCGTCTATCGTCTGGCGCGCGCCGTGGCTGTGGACATCACGGTCATGGACTTCGTCGAGGCCGCGCGGCTGCGTGGGGAGGGGCGGATCTGGATCATTTTCCGGGAGATCCTGCCCAATGCCCTGTCGCCGCTTGTGGCCGAACTCGGCCTGCGTTTCATCTTCGCGGTGCTGTTCCTGTCGGCCCTGTCATTCCTCGGCCTTGGCGTGCAGCCACCGGACGCGGACTGGGGCGGCATGGTGAAGGAGAACAAGGAAGGCATTGTCTTCGGCATTCCGGCAGCCCTGATCCCCGCCGCCGCCATCGCCGCACTCGCCATCTCCGTCAATCTGGTGGCCGACTGGGTGCTGAACCGCACCACGGACCTGAAGGGGGGCCGCGGCAATGGCTGATCCGGCTGACGAGACCCTGCTCGACATCCGCAACCTGCGGATCGAGGCGACAGTCTACCCGCCGGGCGAGGACCCGCATGACATCACCATCGTCGATGATGTCTCACTGACCCTGGGACGCGGTCGCGTGCTGGGCCTGATCGGGGAGTCCGGGGCCGGCAAGTCCACCATCGGCCTCTCCTCCATGGGCTATGGCCGGGGCGGCGTGCGCATCACCGGCGGTCAGGTGCTGCTGAACGGGCGAGACATTCTGAAGGGCGGCATGGCCGGACTGCGCGGCGTACGCGGGCGGGAGGTCTGCTATGTGGCCCAGTCCGCCGCCGCCGCCTTCAACCCGGCCCACAGGCTGATGGACCAGGTGACGGAGGCGGCGCTGAAACATGGCAGCGCCGACCGCCAGACTGTCCAGGCCCGCGCCATCGACCTGTTCGGACAGCTCGGCCTGCCGGACCCGGAGAACATCGGGCAGCGCTATCCGCACCAGGTCTCGGGCGGGCAGTTGCAGCGCGTGATGACGGCCATGGCGCTCGCCTCCGGACCCGACCTGATCGTGTTCGACGAACCCACCACCGCACTGGACGTGACCACCCAGATCGACGTTCTCGCCGCGATCAAGCTGGCGATCCGCAAGACCGGCGTCGCCGCGCTCTACATCTCCCATGATCTGGCCGTTGTCGCCCAGGTCTCCGACGAGATGATGGTGCTGCAGGGCGGCAAGCTGGTGGAGCATGGGGAGACCCGGCAGGTGATCGAGGCCCCGCGGGAGGAATATACCCGGGCACTGGTCTCCGTCCGCTCCATCCGGCACGAGGAAAAGCCGCCGTCGCCCGAACCGGTGCTGACCATCCGGGGCGTCACGGCGGCCTATCCGGGCACCGGTGTGGACGTGCTGCGCGACATCAATGTCGAGGTACATCCGGGCCAGACCCTGGCCGTGGTCGGCGAATCAGGTTCCGGCAAGTCAACGCTGGCGCGGGTCATCACCGGCCTGTTGCCGCCGCGGGCGGGCGAGGTGCAGTTCGCCGGACGCACCCTGTCGGCAGCGATGGAGAAGCGCAGCCGCGACGACCTGCGGGAACTGCAGATGATCTACCAGATGGCCGACGTGGCGATGAACCCGCGCCAGACCGTCCGCACCATCATCGGTCGCCCGCTGGAGTTCTACTTCGGCCTGCGCGGCAAGGAGAAGGAGCGCCGCATCGCGGAGCTGCTGGACGAGATCGAGATGGGCGAAGGCTTCATCGACCGCTATCCGGCGGAACTGTCGGGCGGCCAGAAGCAGCGCGTCTGCATCGCCCGCGCGCTGGCGGCCAAGCCCAACCTGATCATCTGCGACGAGGTGACGAGCGCCCTCGACCCACTGGTAGCCGACGGCATCCTGAAACTGCTGTTGAAGCTGCAGGCGGAAGAGCATGTGGCGTTCCTGTTCATCACCCACGATCTGGCCACCGTCCGCGCCATCGCCGATTCCATCGCCGTGATGTACCAGGGCGAGGTCGTGCGCTACGGCCCGAAGTCGGAGGTGCTCTCACCCCCCTTCGACGCCTATACCGACCTGCTGCTGTCGTCCGTGCCGGAAATGAAGCTCGGCTGGCTGGAAGAGGTCATCGAACACCGCCGCATGGAGAGCGCGGGCAACTGACCGTCCCTAGCTGCCGCCATCCAGCGGCAGGCCCAGCGCCTTGCGGGCGGCATCATCGCGCAGCCTGAAATCGGTTCCTTCCCATGCCGAGCCGCCGTCGCCACAGAGATGGACAGCGGCCCGGGCCACCCACTCGGGTGGAATGTGCACGTTCGGGTCGAGCTGGCTGACCGGATTGACACCGGAGGCCTTGATGGCGACCTGCATCTCCGTCGCCACGGTGCCGGGGCTGAGCCCGACCACGCGGATACCCTGCGGGCCAAATTCCTTCGCGGCACAGGCCGTCAGCGACAGCACCCCCGCCTTGCTGGCGCAATAGTGGCTCCAGCCCTCCAGCGCGCTGGTGGCGGCGCCGGAACTGATGTTGATCACCGTGCCCCCGCCGGCGGCGAGCATGGCGGGGATCGCCGCGCGCAGGCCGTGATAGGCACCCTTCAGATTGATATCGATGGCCTGGCCCCATGCCGCCGGATCGCTGTCGGCCAGCCGGGCGATGGGTTCGATGACCCCGGCATTGTTGATCAGCGCATCCAGCGCGCCGAATCGCGCCACGGCCTGCGAGACGGCACCCTCCACGTCCGCCCAGACGCTGACGTCACCACCGATCGCCAGCGCCTGACCGCCATCTGCCTCGATCTCCGCCGCAAGCGCCTCCAGCGACGTCGCGCTGCGCGCCAGCAGGACCACGCTCGCCCCCTCCGCCGCAAAGCCGCGGGCCATCGCGGCACCGATGCCACGGCTCGCGCCTGTGATCAGGACGGTCCTGTTCTTCATGCTGGTCATCATGGTTTCTCCGATCTGTGGGCAGGTGCAGTCTGACATGACCTGGTTCCCGAGCTTGATATTTGATGATCATCCGGGGATAAAGAGCTTGCTACACACATGAATGATGCGAATTCTGCATCAATGGACACACGACTGCTGACTGCTTTCCTGCAGGTCGTGCGCAGCGGCAGCTTCACGGCGGCTGCGCGCGAACTGGATCAGGACCCGTCTTCGGTATCGCGCTCGGTTGCCGCGCTGGAGGCAGAGATCGGGACAAGGCTGTTTCAGCGCAGCACGCGCCGCATCGCCCTGACGGATGCCGGACGCCGCTACGCCGACCGGGTCGAGCCGGTCCTCGCGGAGCTGGCCCAGGCGCGGGAGGAAGCCGCCACCGGCAACGCCGAACCGGAGGGGCCGCTGCGTCTCGGGGCCTCGGTCGCATTCGGGCAAGCCTGTATCGTTCCCCTGTTGCCGGAAATCAGGGCACGGTTTCCGGGGATCGAGCTTGACCTGAGCCTGACGGACAGCAACAGCGATCTCGTCGCCGAGCAGATCGATCTGGCGGTCCGGCTCGCCCCCGAGGTCAGGGGCGACATGGTCGTCACGCGGCTGATGCCAACCCGGTATCATGCCTGCGCCAGCCCGGACCACCTGCGCCGTCTGCCGGTCCCGGCCCGACCGGAGGGGCTGACCGAACATCCCTGCCTCTGTTTCGACCTGCCGGACTATCGCGCCACCTGGCGGTTCCGCAGCCCGGGCGGCGAGGAGGCGCAGGTGACGATCCAGCCCGCCATGACCATCTCCAGCGCGCTGGCGCTGCATGCGGCGACCCGGCTGGGGCTCGGGGTGGCGCTGCTGCCCGACTGGCTGATCGGCGACGATCTGGCGACTGGCCGGCTGACCGACCTGTGGCCGGACCGCCTGGCCACGGCCACCAGCTTCGACACGGCTGCCTGGCTGGTCTATCCCAGCCGCAGCTTCCTGCCCCGGCGCACGCGGGTCATGATCGACTTCCTGAAGGAGCGGCTGGGACGAGCGGATCAGTAGCCCCGGCCGGGATCCCTGACGTGGGTCTTCATCGGTTCCCCGGCCTCGAAGGCCCGGACGTTCTCCGCGAACAGGCGACTGATGCCGCCCATGTAGTCGGGGAAGCCGCCCGCGACATGCGGGGTGATGATCAGGTTCGGCGCGGTCCAGAGCGGGTTGTCGGACGGCAGCGGTTCCTGCTCGAACACATCCAGCGCGGCACCGGACAGGTGCCCCTCCTCCAGCAGGCGGATCAGGGCGGGTTCATCCACCAGACCGCCGCGACCGAGATTGATCAGGCTGGCACCGGGTTTCATGCGGCGCATCATCGGCTCGTCCAGCACATAGCGGGTCTCTTCGGTCAGCGGCAGGATGCAGACGACCACATCCGACTCGGCCACGATCTCCGCCGTGCGGTCCGCGCCGACCACTTTGTCGACGCCCGGTACGTCGCGCGGCTGGCGCTGCGTGCCGATCACCCGCATCCCCAGCGCCCCGGCCTTTTGCGCGAAGGATTCGCCGATCCGGCCCAGCCCCAGGATGCCGATGGTGGACCCCGCCGCCGTACCGGGCATGAACTGACGCCAGGTCGATGCGCGGTGGCCCGTGTTGGCCCAGTCCAGGCGCTTGATCAGCATCAGGGTCAGGGTCAGGGCGAATTCCCCCATTGTCCCCGCCGCCAGCCCCGCCGCGTTGCAGACAACGGTTTCCTTGCGCAACCCGTCCAGCGGCATCAGGTGGTCGATCCCGGCCCCGAAGCTCTGCAGCAGGCGCAGCTTGCCCGCCTTCGCCCAGTGGCCGCGCGGCGGTTTCAGCGCCATCAGGAACTCCGCCTCCGGCAGACCGGCGACGAAGGCGGCATCATCGTCCAGACGGATGATCTCGGCGCCGGGGAAGTTCTCCGCCAGCGGTCCGACGACCCGGTCGTTGAACTTGGAGAAGACGTGGATCCGATCCGGCATCAGGAGGCTACCTTCAGGTCGGAGGGCTTGGCCGTGCCACCGCGCAACAACCTGCCCGGAAGGGCATCCGTCGCATTGCCTTCGCGGCGGATGATCTGGCCGGAGACGATGGTGGCGTCATAGCCGCTGGCGCGCTGCATCAGCCGCCGCCCGCCCGCGGGCAGGTCGTAGAGCACTTCCGGCGCGTGCAGGGTCAGGTTGGCATAGTCGATGACGTTGAGATCGGCCTTCATGCCCGGCGCCACCAGCCCGCGGTCGAACAGGCCCACGGCCTCCGCCGTGTCGCGGCACTGGGCCTTCACCACCCATTCCAGCGGCAGCTTCGGCCCCCGCGTGCGGTCGCGGGTCCAGAGCGTCAGCATCGAGGTCGGGAAGCTGCCGTCGCAGATCAGCCCGACATGCGCGCCGCCATCCCCCAGTCCGGGAATGGTATGGGCATCGGTCAGCATCCGGTAGCTCGGGTCCAGGTCATATCCGGCATAGTTCAGGAACGGCACATAGACCATGCCCCGACCGTCCTTGGCCGAAAGGGCCTCCCAGACCAGCAACTGCGGCGGCACACCGCGCGCACGGGCGCGGGCACCCAGGCTGTCGCCCACCTCCGGTTCGTAGTTCGGCGCGTCGCCCAGCACGAACATGTTGTCGAAATCGGCCAGCACGTGGCGGGCGAAACCCTTCGCCGCCTCCGGCCCCTCCGCCAGCAGCCGGTCGCGCATCGCCGGGTCGGTGGCGGCCTTCAGCCGCTCCGCCACCGGCAGATCGGCAATCGCCTTCCAGGACGGATAGTCGGAGAAGGGGTTCATGGTCAGCTCGAAGCCCAGCAGGATCCCGACCGGGCGGCCACAGACCTGGGCGCGCATGGGCAGCCCCTCCTGCTCCGCCGCGCGACCGATCAGGTCCAGCGTGTCACGCCAGGCATTGGGCCAGCGCGGGTTCTGGGCGACGGAGATCGACATGGGGCGGCCCGATTCCCGCACCATGCGCCTGAAGATGGCGAACTCCTCCTCCTGGTGCTTCAGGTCGGAGACCATCTGCAGCACACCGCGTCCCGCCGCGCCGAGCCCGTTGGCGATGCCGACCAGCTCGTCGGCTTCGGCATTCACGGTCGGCGTCGGCTGGCCGTCACTGGTGCGGTGGTTCAGGGTACGGGAGGTGGAGAACCCCAGCGCCCCGGCCTCGACCCCCTGCCGCGCCAGTCGCGCCATCTCGGCGATATCCTCGGCCGTTGCCGGTTCCCGGTTGGCGCCGCGCTCGCCCATCACATAGACCCGCAGCGCGCCATGCGGCACCTGGGCGCCGAAATCAATGTCGTGCGGCACGGCTTCGAGGGCGTTCAGATAGTCGGGAAAGCTCTCCCAGTTCCAGTCCAGCCCCTCCGCCAGCACCGCGCCGGGAATGTCCTCGACGCCTTCCATCAGCCGGATCAGCCGGTCGTGGTCCTCCACCCGGCAGGGCGCGAAACCGACACCGCAATTGCCCATCAGCACGGTGGTGACGCCATGCAGGGAGGATGGGGTCAGATGCTGGTCCCAGCTCGCCTGACCATCATAGTGGGTGTGAATGTCGACGAAGCCCGGGGTGACGATACGGTCACGGGCGTCGATCTCTTCCCGACCGGAACCGGTGACGGTGCCGACCTGGGTAATGCGTCCGTCGCTGACGGCCACATCGGCCTGCCGTGGTTCGCTGCCGGTGCCGTCAACCAGAGTGCCGCCGCGCAGCACCAGATCATGTTCGTTCGCCATGTCGCTCGCCTCCCCGAAATGCCGGACCATTGATCCGTGCCGGGGGACGCTGCGTCAAGTGCCGAGGGTGCAGGCCAGAGACCCGATCAACCCGATCAGGCTTCGCCGACGCACTCCATCAGGGCTGCATCCACGGCCTCCTGCGCGCTCTTGCCCCCCCAGAGGACAAGCTGCACTGCCGGGTAGAAGCGTTCGCACTCGGAGAAGGCGATCTCGAACAGCATCTCCAGCGGGTCCAGCTCCAGATCGGCGTCGCGGCCCAGCAGCAGGGTATGGCGGAACAGCAGCAACTGCTCGTCCGCCCACAGGTCGAAATGGCCGACACTCATCTTCTCGTTGGCCAGCACCAGCAGGGCATGCAGCTCCGCATGCTTGCCCGCGGGGAACTTGTTGCCGAAGACGCAGGCGAAATGCAGCCCGCCGATCTCCGGCCGCCAGGAAACCCAGACGTTGAAGTCACACCACTTGCCGGTCACGACCACCGCAAGCTCGTCCTCGCCGGTGCGTTCCGATGCCCATTCGTTGGCATCGATGAACGCTTCGACGAAATCGAGCGGATTGGTGACAGTGGGGTCGGCGAGTTCGATCATCATGCCCATGGCGACCGTCCTCCGATCCGTGACCGGGATGAGCCCGTCATCCAACGGTCACATGTTGTGCGCGCAGCGAATCAACGCGCTAGATAGAGGCTACGGAGTGCCAGGAGTCCCCGTCAAGCGGGGAAAGCCGGATCAGGCTTCGGGGGCGGACTTTTTTGCGGCGGCGGGTGACTTGCGGCGCGGCGCGGGCTTTGCCTTCTTCAGGGCGGCGAGTTCCGTCTTCAGATCAGCCAGCTCTGCCGCCAGCCGCTCGTTCTCCAGCCGGGCCTCTGCCGCCATCTCGCGCACGGTCTCGAAGCTTTCCCGGTCCACCAGGTCCATGTCGGCCAGGATCCGCTCCAGCCGTGTGCGGACAAGCCCCTCCATCTCGTCGCGCGCGCCCTGGAAGGTGCCGGCGGCGGATGTCATCAGGCGGGACAGGTCGTCGAACAGCGGATTGCGGGTCTGCATCGGTGCCTCCTGTGGTTACCGAACCCCAGACATGGCATCGACCCGCGCCCTGAACCAGTGAGCGGATTGTCGCCCTTCCCCTCCGTGCACCATCCGCGTTGCGTGAAATGCACCGGCGCATTTCACGCATTCAGCAGGCCGTTCCACGCAAGGCAACTTTCCCTGACCGTCCTTCGCGCCAGGGTGTCGGCAGTTGGTTTCAGAAAAGGGAGAGACACATGGAACAACTGCATGTCACGGTCGCCATCATCGCCATCCTGATCGGCGTGATCCAGATTGTCCGGCGCAAGCGGGGCCGCGCCCACCGTCTGCTGGGCCGTGCCTGGGTGGCCGCGATGGCGGTGGCGGCGCTCAGTTCCTTCTTCCTGCGGGACATGACAGGGGGCTTCAATTATCTGCACGGGCTGGCCGTCTTCATGCTGGTCAATCTGGCGCTGGGTGTCTGGCGCGCACGCCAGGGGCGCCATACCGAACACGCGCTGTTCATGATCAACACATGGGGTGGACTGGTCACGGCCGGATGGATGGCCGCCGCACGGCACGGACTGGATCTGCCTTCCGGTGTCCATGCGTCGATCCTCGCCGCCTTCTGGACCATCCTGATCGTGGCGACCATCCCGCTGCACCGCCAGGCCGTCCGCAACCGGGGACGACGGCAGACATTGGTAAGGTCTAGCCGCGCCTGAAGATGCGGTAGAGGCTGGGGGCCAGGATCACGACAATGGCGATGCGGAAGACATGCATGGTGCTGACGAAGGCGGTGTCGATGCCCAGCGCCAGGGCGATCAGAGACATTTCCGCCAGACCGCCCGGTGACAAGACAAGTGCCATGGCTTCCGGCTGCACCCCGATCATGTCGCTGAACAGCAGCATGGCGATGATGGCGAGCCCCAGCAGCATCAGGGTCGTCACGAAGGCGGTGCGCACGGTCTGCCAGACCAGCGAGAGGGCCGTGCCGGCGAACCGGCACCCCACGGAGGCCCCCAGCACAAGCTGCCCGGCGGCAACGGCAATCGGGGGTGGTGTGACATAGGTCAGGCCCAGCAGATGCGCGACGGCGGACACCACCATCGGTCCGACCAGCGCCGCCGCGGGAATGCGGCACAGCCTTGCCAGCGGCCATCCGATCACGGCGCAGGCCACAAGGATCAGCCAGTCCTGGACCTGTGGCACCACCCCTGCCTTCGGCGGCATCATGGCCGGGACATCGACATCCATCACCAGCCGGAACCAGAAGGGAATGATCAGCACGATCAGCAGCACGCGCGTTGTGTGTACCAGCGACACCCGGCGCGGATCGCCGCCCAGTGCCTCACTGGCCAGCACCATCTCGCTCAGGCCGCCGGGGGTGGAGGCGAAATAGCTGGTGACCGGATCGAACTTCGCCACCCGGCGCAGGTAGATGTAGACGATGCCGCTGCCGATCACGATGTAGACGAACAGCACCAGCAGGGCCTGCGCCCACTGGACGGCGCGGTCGATGACTTCGGGCGAGAAGGCACTGCCCAGGAACACCCCCAGGATGGCGACCATCACGCCACGGAACCGCTTCTCCACCACGGGTGTCTGACCGGAAAGGGCCAGGATGGAGACGAACACCATCGAGCCCATCATCCAGGCCAGCGGCATGGCAAGCGCGAAGAACAGGCCGCCGCCCAGGGCACCGACCCCCAGGGCCATCGCCTGATCGCGCAGGCTGGCCTTGGGCACGGGTTCGGTTGTCGTCCCGGTCACGGAGCGGTCATTCCACGGACGGCCGTGCGTCATGACCGACAATGCGACCAAGCCGGACAGCCGTCTGTCCCGCCACCAGCCTTCGCGACGGCATGATCAGGACGCAGTTGTCATGGGGGGTGCGGATCGGCTTTCCCGCCTCCTCCGCGATCACGGTTCCGGCACGGGGAATGGTGGCAAGGCTCTCGTAGGCCTCGACGAAGCGGAAGCCGTCGCGCCCGGTCCGGGTGACCGTGATGCGCTCCGTCACCTCGATCACCTTCGACGGCGCGTGCCGGCGGAACGGCGCGATGCGCGCCGCCGTGTCCCGGTCAATGCTGCCGACGGCCAGCAGGAAGCGGGCCGCGATCTCGATCGCGTTCTCCGCCGCCGCCGGACTCTGGTGCTGGCCGCACTCTGCCAGCAGGGCGATCTCCGTCGCCGCCGGATCGGCAAAGGCGCCATGATCGCGCAGCCGCCGTCCCGACGCGTGGCCGCTGTCGGCGATGACCAGGCGGGGAAAGCCCATCCCGATGGCCAGATGCTGCCCGCGCCGGGTCATGCCGCTGAGCATCAGCGACTCGCCGCCCGACTGCATGGAATGGATGTCCAGCAGACGGGTGGCGCCTGTCACCAGTGGACGGATGGCCCGTGCGCGCGCCAGTTCCACACTGTTGCGCGGCCCGTCCAGCGTGGTGTGATCCCAGACGCGGTTCATGTCCTCGTCCACGAACCTGGCCCGTGTGGGTACCTTGGTGTCGTAGGTCGCATAGGCCGCAACATTGGCGAAACAGAACGTCAGGGATCCCTTACGCGGCCTGATCCCCAGATCGAGCAGCCGCTTCAGGGCATGGGCGCCACAAAGCTCGTTGCCATGTACCAGCCCCAGCACGACCACATCCTCACCCGCACGACCGCTTTCGAAGCGATGGGCATGACTGACACCCAGGTTGCCCCGGGCATAGGCCGAGATATCGACGGGCTGGAGCAGGTCCAGGCCCTGGGGGCTGTTCATGTGATGCGATCCGATGGTGCGCGGGCGACAGGGTTACCTATCACCCGGGCTGGTTTGCGTCCACGGGTCCCCTGCGCCGGGCAACAATTCGCTGCCGCACCGCCGGGGTTGGCTCGGCCTCCGACACATCCTCGAAAGCCACCACATCCAGTTCCGGGCGCACATGGTCGATCAGTTCGTTTCGCCGCAGCAGGAAATCCGGATTGCGGGGGCGGCCCAGCACCTCGTTCCCCCGCGCGAAGGTCTCGTAGAGCAACAGGCCGCCGGGCGCGACGCAGCGGACCAGCGCGGGAAACAGCGGTCGCCACAGGTAGTTGGTCACCACCACCCGGTCGAAGCGCCGGTCCGCCAGTGGCCAGTCCCCACCTTCCAGGTCGGCCTGCAGGACTGAAACGCCTGCCTGACCGGCCAGATCGGCAAGCGGTTCGATGTCGATATCGACCGCGGTCACGGAATAGCCCAGCGCCAGCCCCAGCCGCGCATGCCGCCCGCGTCCCGCAGCCAGATCCAGCAGGGTCTCGCCTGCCGACGCACGCGGCAGATGGCGCACGATCCAGGGGGACGGGGGCGAGGTCTCGGGACCATGCATGTCACTCAATTCCCTTGCGGCATGGCGTGTCTGCCGCCATGTAACTGCGATACAGCAAAACATCTCCGGCAGGATTTGCACGACCATGATCCGCTTTGACCTGAAATGCACGGACAACCACGTCTTCGAAGGCTGGTTCGGGTCAAGTGCGGATTACGAGTCCCAGAAGGAGCGCGGGTTGCTGGAGTGCCCGATCTGCGGCGACGGGCGGATCGGGAAGGCCCCGATGGCGCCCAACGTCGCCTCCCGCAAGGATTTCGGCAACCCTGCGCCGGTCCCGATTCCGACCGGTTCGCCGCCGGAACCGGTCACGGCAGGCGAGAGCGATGTGGAGATCACACCGGCCAGGATGGTCGCCATGCTGCGTACCCTGCGCCGCCATGTGGAACAGAATGCCGACCATGTGGGACCTAAGTTCGCCGAGGAAGCCCGCAAGATCCACTATGGCGAGGCGGAAGAACGCGGCATCTACGGCGAAGCGACGCCGGACGAGGTCGAGGAACTGCGGGACGAGGGCATAGAGATCGGCTCCATCCCCTGGCTGCCTGACAACGACCACTGATCTGCTGACCCTCCGCGCAGGCGGAGGACCGGGGACATCATCTCCGGCGCAGGCCGTCGATGGACAGCGAGCCGGCGCCATTGGCAAAGACAATGCCCAGCCCGCCGGCTATCGCCAGGTTCTTCAGGAACATGATCACCTGCATCGGGTCACCGAACTTCGCGTGGACCAGCAGTGCCGTCAGCAGGGTGAATCCCCCCAGCAGAAACGCCATAAGACGCGTCAGAAAGCCGAGCAGCAGCAGCGATCCGCAGCCCACTTCGGTAATGATCACGACAATCGCCAGCTCGCCGGGAATTCCCTCGGCCTCGATGTAGCGCGCCGCGCCCTCCATGTCGCTGAGCCCGTGAATCCCCGACAGGATGAACATGGCGGACAGCAGGATGCGACCGATCAGATCGGCCAGCGGAGAGAGAACAGTGATCACGACAGGATCCCTTCAGGCGTTTCCGCGCCAAGCCTACAGCAGACCATGGCCGGAGGGAATCAGGCCGCCCCGGGCGTCATCAGCCAGAGTCATCCACTGCCTGATCGCATCACCGGCCTGCTCCCCCACCCGGCCGCCCACGAGAGTATCCTTAGGGGTGGCCGGGTGGGGGAGTGGGCCGGTGCCGATTCCATCAATTGTTGGATCGATCTACCCGAGTGCCGCCAGCACCCGCGCCGCCACGGCCTCCGGCACCCATCCGGACCAGACCCCGACCTGTCGGCGCAGGAACCAGTCCGCTGTCCCGGCCGCTGTCAGGCCGTAGAGCCGCTGATGCGCCAGCACCTCGGATACCAGCGCGCTGCTGGTGTGATAGCGCCGGAGGAAGGCCACCAGCGAAGGTGCTTCCGCCATCAGCCCGGCCTGCACACCCACACTGACATGCGACTGCGGATAGGCCGTCGCCTGCGCCGGCCGGCGGCTCGACATCATCGCCTGCCATATCTCCGGATCGTGCGCCGGTTCCTCCAGCCGGACCAGGTCATAGGTGCCCAATACCCAGGTCGGTGCCCAGTAATAGGCGAGAAAGGGGCGCTTGCGCCGGTAGTTCTCGCCGATGGCCTCAGCCAGGGCATCCCCGTTCGCGGGCCGGAAATTGGTGAAGGCATCGGCCAGACCATAGGCGTGCAGCTTGCGGGTGTTCACCGCCTCGCAGGCCCAGCCGAGACTGCAGTTGTAGAACCGCCCCTTGTGGCGCTGCTCGGGATCGCTGAACAGATCCTTGTGGCGGGGCAGGTCCGATACGGCCTTCAGGTCCGACGCCGGGGCATCCGGCCCCTGCACCAGCCAGGCCGGCACGTACCAGCCCTGGCTCGCATCATCGAAGTTGATGCCCAGTTCCACGACCTTGCCCGTCTGCACTGCATCCGCCCACTGGTCCGGGAAGTTGGCCTTCCAGACCTCCATGGTCACATCCAGCCTGCCGGCCTTCATCGCATTGAAGAGGGGCAGCGTGGCCCCGGTGAGAACGTCGGTGGTACAGCCGAACCCGGTCTCGACGATGCGCCGGACGACCGCCACGTGAAAGGCATTCGACGCCCAGGGCAGGTCCGCCATGACCAGCGGCCGGTCCAGTTCGCAGACCGGATCGGGCTGTGCCAAGGCCTGTCGCGGCACCGTCACGAGCAGCGCAAGCACGGCAACGGCCTGCGCAAGTCGCCATATGGGGCGCACCATCGCGCCTGCTGTTCCCACAATCCGCTCCTGTCATCAGTACCGTGTGGCAGGATCCGCCACGTCGCAGCCGGAACATACCAGCCATAAAACGACATTGCACAGCCCCACGTCCTCGCCTGATCCCGAATGACGGGTGACGCGGCCTTCACAACCCCCTTCAGGTTGTACAAGCCATTGCGATCAGGGCTTTTCATTGCGGGCGGCAGTCGTCAATATGCGCCGCAGGTTGGCCGGTCCAGAAAAATGGAAATCCGGACTGGCCGTTACAGGGAGGAACTTGATGAAAACCTATGTGAAAGCAGCGGCCTTCGCCGGTGCGATGAGCCTCGCCGCTTCCGCCGCAATGGCTGACGGTCTGCCGGAGAAGATGACCTGGACCGCCTATGGCACCACCGCCTCCGGCTATGCCCAGTCGGTCGCCATCGGCAATGCGCTGAGCGAAGCCTATGGCACCAAGATGCGCGTCATTCCGGGCAAGAACGACGTGTCCCGCATGGCGCCGCTGCGTGATGGCAAGGCCGACTACTGCGCCTGTGGTATCGCCGCGTTCTTCGGCCAGGAAGGCACCTTCCTGTTCGCGTCCGGCGAATGGGGCCCGCAGCCGCTGCGTGTCGTCCTGACCGCCGTCGGTGAGAACAATCTCAGTCTGGCGACAGCAAAGGATGCCGGCATCGCGACCATGGCCGACCTGAAGGGCAAGCGCGTGTCCTATGTCGTCGGCGGTGATGCACTGAACTGGAATGCCGCGGCCAACATGGCCTTCGCCGGCCTGACCTGGGATGACGTGCAGAAGGTCGAGGTCTCGGGTTTCAAGGCGTCGATCGATGCGATCATCAATGGCCAGTCCGATGCGGCCTTCATGTCCACCATCACCCCGCATGCACAGCGGCTCGCCGCCAGCCCGCGTGGCATTCACTGGCCGCCGCTGCCGGCGGATGACAAGGCTGGCTGGGAACGTCTGAACAAGGCGCATCCGGTGGCCCTGCAGCATGTCGCGACCCGCGGTGCGGACATCTCTGCCGAGAAGCCGCATGCCGGTTACGTCTATCCGTACCCGATCCTGGTCACGAACAGCGACCGCGATGCCGATGAGGTCTATGCGCTGACCAAGGCCATCGTGGACCAGTTCGACAAGTACAAGGACGCAGCACCGGGTGGTGCCGGCTGGGCCCTGGCCAACCAGACCCTGGTCTGGGGCATGCCGTATCATGAGGGCACCATCCGTTACTTCAAGGAAGCGGGTATCTGGACCGACGAGGCACAGGCCAACAACGACATGCTGATCAAGCGCCAGCAGATCATCATGGACGCCTGGAAGTCCCTGGGCGACGTGTCCGGCATGAGCCCGGAAGACATCTCGGCCAAGTGGCTGCCGATCCGTGCCAAGGCGCTGTCCGGTGCCGGCATGCCTGTTGTCTTCGAGTGACGGCTGACGAATCGTGAACCAGACCGCTGGTGATGTACCGGCGGGACCCGGAAAGGGTCCCGCCGGCTCCGACGGTCAGACGATGCAGGTGGCCGATACCGAGTTCCGGTATCGGCCACTTTCGCCGTTCTGGCGTGCACTGCTTGTGATCATCACGGTGCTGACCGTGGCCATGTCGATCTACAAGCTCTTCAACCTCGGCCACACGTTCGGCTACGTGCCGATCGATACACAGTATTTCTTCGCACTGCTGGCGCTGCTGCTGCCGCTGTGCCTGCTTGTCTTCCCACTCCGGCCGACGCGTCCCGGCTCCGAGACCGCCACGGACCGCGCGCTGTTCGGGTTCGACATCCTGCTGATTCTCGCCTCCATCGGGGTGAACGCCTACCTGTTCTACTATGCCCGGGACATCGTGAACCTGGGCTGGGAGTATGGCGCGCCGGGCCATATCCAGATTGCCGGTGGCATTCTCTGGGTGCTGGTGCTCGAGGCCACGCGCCGGTCCGCCGGCCCCGTCGTTGCCCTCATTGTCCTGATATTCTCGCTGTACCCGACCTATGGCGAATTCCTGCCGGAACCGTTCGAGACCTTCGAGAACGAGCCCTTCGGCAACACGTTCGGCTATCACGCCATCTCGTCCGAATCGATCCTCGGCATCCCGTTCCGCGCCTTCGCGAATCTGGTCATCGGCTTCCTGATGTTCGGCGTGGCGCTGCAGCACACCGGCGGCGGCAAGTTCTTCCTGAACCTCGCCTTTGCCCTGCTCGGCCATGTGCGCGGCGGTCCTGCGAAGGTCGCGATCTTCTCGTCGGGCCTGATGGGCTCCATGAGCGGCAGCGTCATCACCAACGTGATGACCACCGGCGCCCTGTCGATCCCGGCCATGAAGCGGACCGGATTCAAGCCGCACTATGCGGCGGGTGTCGAGGCCTGTGCCTCTACCGGTGGCGTGCTGATGCCGCCGATCATGGGTGCGACCGCCTTCATCATGGCGATCTACCTGAACGTGCCCTATTCGGAGATCATCATCGCGGCGACGATTCCGTCGTTCCTGTACTTCTTCGGCCTGTTCATGCAGATCGACTCCTACGCGGCCCGTACCGGCCTGCAGGGTCTGCCCAAGGAAGAGATGCCCCGGGTCAGCGACACACTGCGGGAGGGCTGGCACTATGTCTTCGTCTTCGCGCTGCTGGTCTTCATGCTGCTGTACCTGCAGCGGGAGGCACTGGCCCCCTACTACGCCACCGCGCTGCTGATCGCGATCAACCAGATCAATGCCGGTACCCGCTGGAAGATGGCCAATGTCGGTACCTTCATCATCGGTGTCGGCCGGCTGTTTGCGGAACTGGCGGCGATCCTGGCCGGTATCGGCATGATCGTCGGTGCCCTGTCGCTCACCGGCAAGGTCTCCACCCTGGCGAGCGAATTGCTCGCCCTGGCGGACGGCAACGTGATCCTGCTGCTGGTCATGGGGGCGCTGGCCAGCTTCATCATGGGCATCGGTGTCACGGTCACGGTCGCCTACATCATCCTGGCGATCACTCTGGCTCCGGCGCTGACCCAGTCGGGCCTGAACCCGATGGCGGTGCACATGTTCATGCTCTACTGGGGCATGCTCTCCTTCATCACGCCTCCGGTGGCCCTGGGGGCCTTCGCGGCGGCCAGTCTGGCCGGGTCGAACCCGATGCGAACGGGCTTCGAGGCCATGCGCCTCGGATCGGTGATCTACTTCATCCCGTTCTTCTTCGTACTGAATCCGGGGCTGATCATGCAGGGGACCGTGACCCAGGTGCTGACCGTGACGATCACCGCGATCGTCGGCGTCATCCTGATGGCCTCGTCGCTGCAGGGGTACCTGATCGGTGTCGGGCGGCTGACCAACGGCGGCACATTGCAATGGCCGGTCCGGGCAGCAGTTGGCGTTGCGGCCATCCTGTTCCTGGCGCCCGGGGGCAAGCTGACCGGCTTCACCCATGTGGAGCTGGTGATTGCCGCCCTGGTGCTGCTGGTGCCTGCGGTGCTGATCGCGCTGATGCTGAATCGGCGCAAGGCAGCGTCGGCATGACCAGTGCGGCGGAACTGCTGGTCGCCTGCCTGGAACGGCAGGGGGCGGACCGGGTGTTCTGCGTGCCGGGGGAGAGCTATCTGGCGACCCTCGATGCGCTGGCCCGGCAGAACCGGATCGATCTGGTCCAGACCCGCCATGAATCCGGGGCCGGATTCATGGCGGTCGCCGACGCCAAGCTGACTGGCCGCCCCGGCGTGGCCTTCGTCAGCCGGGGGCCTGGTGCCACCAACGCCTCCATCGCCGTGCACACGGCGGAGCAGGATGCGGTGCCGATGGTGCTGTTCATCGGTCAGGTCGCCCGTGACGAGATCGGGCGCGGCGCGTTCCAGGAAGTCGATTACTCCCGCATGTTCGGCGGCATGGCAAAGGCCGTCTGGACCATCATGGACGGGGAGCGGATTCCGGAGATCGTGGCACGGGCCTGGCAGATCGCCAGCTCCGGCACCCCCGGCCCCGTGGTCATCGTGCTGCCGGAAGACATGCAGTTCGATCAGGTCACGAACGCACCGCTGGATCCGATGCCGGTGCCGCAGACACGGGCCGCCGAAGCCGATGTCGCACGGGTCGCGGAGATGCTGGGCAAGGCGGAGCGACCGATTGTCATCGCCGGCGGCCAGGTCGATGGCGAACGCGGGCGGGCGGCCATGCTGCGTGCCGCGAATGCCCTGCAGATCCCGGTCGTCACCAGCTTCAAGCGCCAGGATATCTTCCCCAACGACAACCCGCTCTATGCCGGCTATCTGGGCTTCAACATCCCGAAACCGCAGGTGGATCTGCTGTCGGAGGCGGATCTGATTCTCGCCATCGGCACCCGCCTCGGGGATACCACGACGCAGGGATATGTCTTCCCCTCGATTCCGCCGAAGCAGCCGCTGGTGCATGTCTACCCGGACGCCAATGTGGTGGGCCGTGTCTTCGCGGCGGATGTCGGGCTGACCGTCGATCCGGCGGCCTTCCTGGATGCCCTGGTCGACGCGGCACCGCCCGCACGCGACCGCTCCGACTGGCTCGGACGGCTGAAGGCCTATGTCGACCGCCTGATGGGCGGCGCGCCGGAACCGGCGGAGGACGGGGTCAATTTCGGCATGGTGATCGAGGCGCTGAAGCCGCACCTTGCCGACGACGCGATCCTGGTCACGGACGCGGGCAACTTCTCCAGCTGGGTGCACCGCCACCTGCGCCTGAACGGGCGGCAGATCATGGTCGGCGCGGTCTCCGGTGCCATGGGCATGGGTGTCCCGGCAGCGGCGGCGGCGGGCCTGCGGGAACCGGACCGCCAGATCGTCACCTTCCTGGGCGACGGCGGCGCGATGATGACGGGCAACGAGATCGCCACGGCCATCTCGCGGCGGGTACCGATCAAGATCTTCGTCTCCAACAATGGCGCCTATGGCACCATCCGCCTGCATCAGGAGAAGTTCTTCCCCGGCACCGTGGCGGGGACCGATCTGGTCAATCCGGACTTCGCCGCCTGGGGCGCAGCCTTCGGTGCCAAGGGGCTGAAGATCCGCGACGACAATGACGTGGAGCGCGTGGTGGCGGAAGCCATGAACCATGACGGTCCCGTGGTGGTCGAGGTCCGCTCCAGCCTGGAACGCATCTCCGCCTATGTCTCCATGGCCGATCTGAAGGGCTGAAACGCGGGAAGCCTGCATGGCGCAGCTTGACTGGCATCAGGGCCGCACGGGCCTGAACGATCTGGCCTTGCTGGATGCCGCGCCGGAATCGGACGGGATCGACCTGCACGCGGTGCGCCATTACCGGCGCGGGCGGGTTCGCGAACAGATGCGTCTGGCTGGGATCGACGCCGTGATCCTGTCGGACGCGGTGAACATCCGCTATGCCACCGGCACCCGGAACATGCAGGTGTTCAGTGCCCGCAATGCCGCCTCCCGCTACCTGCTGCTGACCCAGGACCGGTCGATCCTGTACGAGTTCACCGGCTGCATGCACCTGGCGGACGGCTTCGACACCGTTGACGAGGTGCGCCCCGCCCTGACCGCCAGCTTTGTCGCCGCCGGGCCAGACATCGCGGCGCGGGAGCGGCTGTGGGCGGCGGAGATGGCCGACACGCTGCGCCAGGAGGTCGGTGCGGGCGCGACCGTGGGTCTGGAGCGGATGAATGCAGGCTCGGCCATCGCGCTGGCAGCAGAAGGGTTCGTCATCCGGGACGCGCAGCACCCGGTGGAACTGGCCCGCGCCATCAAGTCCGCCGAGGAAGTGAAATGCGTCCGTGCCTCCCTCGCCCTGACCGGTCGTGCGGTCGGCGTGATGCGGGGCGCGATCCGGCCCGGCATCTCGGAGAATGAACTCTGGTCGGTGCTGCAGCAGGCGGTGGTGGCGGGCAATGGCGACTATTGCGAGACCCGGCTGCTGAACTCCGGTCCGCGCACCAATCCATGGTTCCAGGAGACCGGACCCCGCATCATCCAGGCCAATGAACTGATCGCCTTCGACACCGATGTGCTGGGCTGCCACGGCTACTATTCCGACTTCTCCCGCACCTTCCATTCCGGACCCGACGCACCGACCGCGACCCAGCGGGAGCTTTACCGCGTGGCGCATGAGCAGGTGCACCACAACATGGCCCTGATCCGCCCCGGCCTGAGCTTCCGCGACTATGCGGAGGGGGCCTGGGACATCCCGGAGAAGTATGCCGCCCACCGCTACTACCTCTCCGCCCATGGCTGCGGCATGACCGGGGAGTATCCGTATCTCTACCACCGCGCCGATTTCGCCGATGCGGGCTACGACGGGGAGATCCTGCCCGGCATGACCCTCTGCGTCGAAAGCTTCATCGGTGCCAATGACGGCGGCGAGGGGGTGAAGCTGGAACAGCAGATCCTGGTCACCGAAACCGGCACCGAACTGCTGTCGGATTTCCCTTTCGAGGACGCGCTGCTCGCCATCTAGCCATGGGGTGGGCGTCGAGAAGGTCGGGATCGTGGATCAGGTCTGCGAGCGCCGTGATGGGAGTTGTGCAGGCGACTCACTGGCGGCCACACCATCCCCATGCCGTACCCGGGCTCGACCCGGGTACCCAGTGTGCCGCGCAGGTGTCGGAGACTGGGCGCGCAGGACACGCCTGCGACCTCTAGGAGGGGTTACGAGGGAGAACGGTCGGGGCGCTACTCCGCCCCCAGCTCTGCCCTGATCTGGTCGCGGAAGATGTCGATGGGGCGCAGCTTGCCCTCCACCTCGATGTGCCACCAGGTCCAGCCGTTGCAGCTTGGTGCGCCCTGCACGTGGGCGCCGATCTTGTGGATCGAGCCGGTGGCGTCGGCGCAGATCAGGCTGCCGTCGGCGCGGACCCGGGCGACATGCTTGCCCGTAGGGCCGAAGACATAGGTCCCCGGTTCGATCAGGCCCCGTTCCACCACCGCGCCGAAGGGCACACGCACCGCCTGCCGCTTCGGCGGCGTGATGGCGCGATCTTCCTTCGGCAGGGTACGGATGCGACCGATGCGGTTCTGCGCCAGGCGGCAGTATTTCTCTTCCCGGTCGATGCCGATGAAGCGCCGCCCCAGCCGCTTGGCCACGGCCCCGGTGGTGCCGGTACCGAAGAAGGGGTCGAGCACGATGTCATTGTCGCGGGTGGCGGTCACCAGGATGCGGTGCAGCAGCGATTCCGGCTTCTGCGTCGAATGCGCCTTCTGCCCGTCCTCCTTGAGCCGCTCATTGCCCGAACAGATCGGCAGCAGCCAGTCGGAGCGCATCTGAACGTCGTCATTCAGCACCTTCAGCGCCTCGTAGTTGAAGGTATAGCCCTTGTTCTTCTCCCCCTTCGCGCACCAGATCATGGTCTCGTGCGCGTTGGTCAGGCGGCGGCCACGGAAGTTTGGCATCGGGTTCGACTTGCGCCAGACCACATCGTTCAGGATCCAGAACCCCAGGTCCTGCAGGATCGCCCCGATGCGGTAGATGTTGTGATAGCTGCCGATGACCCACAGCGTGCCGGTGTCCTTCAGCGCCCGGTGGGCGGCCTGCAGCCAGGCACGGGTGAAGGCGTCATAGGCTTCCAGGCTGGAGAACTGGTCCCATGCGTCATCCACGGCATCGACCAGACTCTCGTCCGGCCGCCGCAGTTCGCCCTTCAGCTGCAGATTGTACGGCGGGTCCGCGAAGATCATGTCCACCGACCCTGCCGGCAGTCCCTCCATGATCTGGACGCAGTCGCCCTGAATGATCCTGTTAACCGGCAAATCCTGCATGGCGCCGCGCTGTCCTGTCTGATGTCCCACCCTGATCGCGCTGAAAACCCCTCGAATCAACAGCGCGTTGGCATAGTCACTTGAACCAGAATCTCAGGTCAACCGCTTTTAGTGCGTTGAGTCAGTGATTTATCGTATCTTCTTGAATGATCAAATCACGAACAGGCTGGAAGGAACGGCGGTGCGCGGGGCAGGGTCCAAGGGCCGCAAGCGCTTGGCGATGCTGGCGTGTCGGGTATCCGGCGTGCCGTTCGAAGCCGTATCCGGGATAGGTTTCCGCCAGGTCCGACATCAGTGCGTCACGATGCACTTTTGCAACAATCGACGCCGCCGCAATGGCCGCGACCTTCGCGTCCCCCTTCACCACCGCCTCCCCCGGCATGGCGAGACCGGGCGGCATGCGGTTGCCGTCGATCAGAACCGCAGCGGCAGGCGTGGACAGGGCGTCAATGGCGCGCGCCATGGCCAGCATGGCGGCGTGCAGGATGTTGAGCCGGTCGATCTCCTCCACGGTGGCCTCGGCGATGGAGACCAGCGCGTCCTGATGCAGGACCGCCGCGATCTCCTGCCGACGGCGGGCGGAGAGCGCCTTTGAATCTGCCAGCCCCCCGATGATGCGGTCGTAGGGCAGGATCACCGCGGCGGCGACAACCGGACCGGCAAGCGGGCCACGCCCGACCTCGTCAACACCCGCGACCGGACCGCCGACCCGGGCGCGCCAGGCCTGTTCAAGTAGCCGGTCGGCCATTGGTTCCGGATTCTTCGGACGGGGCAGCCGGGGCCTCGCTGGCCGGGGCTCCGCTGGCCTGTGTTTCGCTGGCCGGTGTTTCGCTGGCCGGGGCTTCGCTGGCCGGGGCTTCGCTGGCAGGACGCTCTTCCTCCGGCATCGCATCATCCCGCTCATCGGCTTCGGGCGAGGCGGCGCGTTTCGGCTGGAGGCGGCTCACGATGCGGTCCAGCTCGCTGCGGCCATAGTCGCCGACGCTCAGGGTCACGCGACCGACACCGCGGGCCGCACGCCCCGACCCCTCGGTGAACGCACCGACGTTCCGGCCGTAGATCGCGCGGGTGAAGTCACTGAAGGAGTGCACGCGACGCCATTCCACATGGTCCATCCGCCGTGCCGTGAACAGGAAGAACGGACTCGCCACCAGACTGAGGGCAATCACCGCCGTCATGAGCTTGGAGCCGAAGGGATCGATCACCCCGGCGGCCAGACCCGCGGCGACGAGGACAAAGGAAAACTCGCCGATCTGCCCGATGACGGTCCCTGCCAGCCAGGCCTTCGGCCAGGGCTCCCCCAGCATGCGCAGGATGATGATGTTGGTTGCCGTCTTGGCGAAGGAGATGGCGAGCAGCAGCCCGATCACCAGCAGGATATTGTCCCAGATGAAGCCCAGGTCGAGCAGCAGGCCGATGGAGAGGAAGAAGACCATCAGCAGTACCGACTGGATCGGCTCCACCGCCGCGATCATCTTGCCACGCTCGATCGTGTTGCCCGCCACCAGCCCGCCGATGAAGGCACCATAGGCAGGCGAGAGCCCCACCAGGCCGCTGATCGCGGCGAAGACGAAACACATGGCCAGGCCGGACATGGCGGCAAGGTCGTGGTTGTCGCTGATCCAGTGGGCGAACGGCAGATGCTCCCGCTTGCGGCGGCTGAGCAGGAAGACGATGCCGGCCAGGATCGAGACGGCGATGATGACCGGAACCAGGGCGCTGGTCGGGCTTGATCCCTCGACACCCATCTCGCTGACGATCAGCAGCATCGGCACCACGGCCAGGTCCTGCGCCACCAGGATTCCGACCGCCAGCCGTCCGACCTCCGTCCGCAGCTCACCAATGTCTTCCAGAATCTTGATGGCCACGGCGGTCGAACTGAGGCCCAGGCCAAAGCCGACGATCAGCGACAGCTCCGGTCCCCAGCCGAAGGCCTTGCCGCAGACCCAGGCAAAGGCGAGACCAAGGGCGATCTGCAGCCCCGCGATGGTCATGGCCATGCGCCAGATGCGGCGGAAATTGCGCAGCGACAGTTCCATGCCGATCAGGAACAGCAGCATCAGCACGCCCAGCTCCGCCACCAGCTGCAGCTCTTCCCCGTCGCCGACAAGCTCCAGCACCGACGGACCCAGCACGACCCCGGCGATGATGTAACCGACCACCACCGGCTGCTTGATGCGGCTGAGCAGCAGCCCGCACAACAGCGCCGCACCGGCAACGATGGCCAGATTGATCAGTTCTTCTTCATGCATGCTCGACCGGTGCTCCGCCGTCAGGTGGATTTCACGAGGGTCAGGTTACGTCACATCCACCGGATACGCACCACCCTCCCGGACACTGCGCAGCACGAAGCCCGACTGCATGCTGGCGACACCGGGCAGCCGGGACAGTCGGTTGCGGTGAATCCGTTCGAAGTCCGCCACGTCGCGCGCCGCAACCCGCAGCATGTAGTCCGCACTGCCGGTCATCAGGTGGCATTCGAGGATCTCGTCCGTACGGATCACCGCTTCCTCGAAGGCTGCCAGCGATTCCTCGCTCTGCGATGTCAGGCTGATCTCCACGAATGCCTGGATGGTCAGCCCCAGCGCCATCCGGTCCAGCCTTGCCGAGTAGCCTGAGATGACACCCGATTTCTCCAGCAGCTTGACCCGCCGGTGACAGGCGGAGGGCGACAATCCGACCGCCTCGGCCAGGTCGTTCAGTGACAGGGAGGAATCCCGTTGCAGACGCTGCAGGATGCGCGCATCCGTCCGATCCATCAAATTTTCTCCGAGTTTTATAGCTAATTCTCAAATTTCTTACCATAATTCCCGGAATTCGGGCAAGGATTCGAAGCACTTTCCGGCGGCAGCGCGCGATACTGGGAGATCAGACATTTCGCACGGTTCAGGAGGCTGTCATGCGCGTCGGTACCCCCAGGGAAATCAAGAACCATGAATATCGGGTCGGCCTGACGCCGGAGAGCGTGGCCGAGCTGAAGCTGAACGGCCACGAGGTTCTGGTGGAAACCGGTGCCGGCATGGGCATCGGCGCGACGGACGAGGCCTATGTGCTGGCCGGTGCCGAGATCGCAGCCGACGCGGCGGAAGTCTTCGCCCGTTCCGACATGATCGTGAAGGTGAAGGAGCCGCAGGCGAACGAGCGCGCCATGCTGCGCCCGGACCAGATCCTCTATACCTACCTGCATCTGGCCCCCGATCCCGACCAGACCCGCGACCTGGTGAACAGCGGTGCCGTCTGCATTGCCTATGAGACCGTGACCGACCCGACCGGCGGACTGCCGCTGCTGAAGCCGATGAGCCAGGTGGCCGGGCGCATGTCGATCCAGGCCGGCGCCTCGGCGCTGGAGAAGGCCCACGGCGGGCTGGGTGTGCTGCTGGGCGGCGTGCCGGGCGTGGCGCCGGGCAAGGTCGTCATCCTGGGGGGCGGTGTCGTTGGTTTCAACGCCGCGCAGATGGCCGTGGGCCTGCATGCCGATGTGACCATCATGGACCGCAATCCGGTGGTGCTGGAGAAGCTGGAGAACCATTTCGAGGCTTCCGCCACCGTGCTCTATTCCACCCGTACAGCGGTCGAGGAACAGGTCGCGGCCGCCGATCTGGTGATCGGTGCCGTGCTGGTGCCCGGTGCCGCCGCGCCGAAGCTGGTGACGCATCACATGCTGTCGACCATGAAGGACGGCGCCGTGCTGGTCGATGTCGCCATCGATCAGGGTGGCTGTTTCGAGACCTCCCGCGCCACCACCCATGCGGAACCGACCTATGTGGTCGAGGGCGTTGTCCACTATTGCGTTGCCAACATGCCGGGCGGTGTCGCGCGCACGTCCACCTATGCCCTGAACAACGTCACCCTGCAGCATGCCATCGCCATCGCCAACAAGGGCTGGAAGGGCGCCCTGGCCGCCAACCCGCACCTGCGGAATGGCCTGAACGTCTGGAACGGCAAGGTGACCTACGAGGCCGTGGCACAGGACCTGGGGTATGACTACGTGCCGGCGGAGGAAGCCCTGAAGGGCTGATCGACCGGCGGAAACCCGCAGCGTCCCGCGACTTGCGACAAACTTCCCTGTTCATCCCTGCGCCTGAGTCCCCATCTAATGGAGACTGACAGGCGCAGGAGGACAGAGGTCATGCCCCGCAAGAAGGATCCCGTCGGCCCCATCATCGACGCCACCATGCAACTCGCCGCGCTGGGGGGCTGGCGCAATGTCACGCTCTACGACATTGCGCGGGAGTCCGGTCTGGACGTCGCCGAAGTCGTTGCGGCAGTGGGCAGCCGCACTGGCGTCATCAGTCAGATTGCCGCCCGCGCCGACGCAGCCATGCTTTCGGCGGTGGATGACGACTGGCCCGACGAGGCCATTCGCGACCGCCTGTTCACACTGCTGATCGCCCGGTTCGACAGTCTGAAACCCCATCGCGAGGGGCTGCGCGCGGTGCTCGCCAGCCTGCCGGGTGACCCCATGGGCGCGCTGGCGCTGATGGCCGGACCGGGGCAGCGCACGATGCGTCTGGCGCTGGAGTCTGCGGGTGTTGCGACCGGTGGGATTGCCGGTGCATTGCGCATGAAGGCCCTGGGGCTGGCCTATGCCCGCACCTTCCGCACCTTCCTGAACGACGACAGTGCCGACCTGTCGAAGACCATGGCGGCGCTGGACAAGTCCCTCTCCGGCCTTGACCGCCTGGCCGGGCGCTTCCGCCGCGGCCGCTCCCCCTTCTCCGACAGCGGCGACACGCATCCGGTACCGGAGGCCGAACCTGCCGCAGGCTGACCGGGCATCTTTACCGCGCCTCTGATCTGCATTCAGCACAATACTCCTGTGTGGGTAGAATATGTGATGCTGCCACTATCCAATGGAGGCAGGAGAACGGTCGGGCATGGGGACGTCAGCACGCGCGCCGCATATCGTGGGCATCGGTCAGAGCGCCTATACGCGCTGGGGTGGAATCCAGGATCGCAGCCAGTTCCAGATCACGGCGGAGGCCATTGTTGCCGCCGCCCGCGACGCAGGGCTGCCGGTCAGCGCCATTGACGGGCTGACATCCTTTTCCAACGACAGCAATGAAGGCCCGGTGATGCAGGCCGCGCTGGGCATCCCGGAACTGCGCTGGTCAGCCATGGTCTGGGGCGGCGGCGGCGGCGGGTCCTGCGGTGCGGTCTCCCTGGCCTGCGCGGCCATCGAATCCGGACAGGCGGAGGTCGTCGTCGCCTATCGTGGCCTCTGTCAGGGGCAGGGTCGCCGCTATGGCCGCGCCGCGCCCACACGCACACATGGCAATTTCATCGCCCCCTATGGCCTGTTTGCACCACCGCAGATGCTGGCATTGATGGTGCAGCGGTTCATGCACCTCTACCCGATCACCGAGGATCATCTGGCAGAGATCGCGCTGTCGTTCCGTGCCAATGCCAACCGCAATCCGCTGGCCGTGATGGGGGACCGGACCCTGACGAAGGAACAGTATCTCGCCTCCCGCTGGATCGCCGAGCCGCTGCGGCTCTACGACTGCTGCCTGGAGACCGACGGCGCCGCCGCGGTCCTGATCACCACGGCCGAGCGCGCCCGCGATCTGGTGCAGCAGCGGGTGGAAGTCCTGGCCAGCGCCCACGGCAGCGGCGCGGGCTGGAGCACCGGCCCGCTGGGCAGCCAGAACATGCCCAACGATACCTATGCCAGCACCAACAACCGCCGCCTGGCGAAGGAACTGTTCGCCCGGGCGGGCCTGACCCCGGATGACATCGACGTTGCCCAGATCTACGACCATTTCTCCGGCATGGTCCTGATGGCGCTGGAGGATTTCGGCTTCTGCGGACCGGGCGAGAGCGGCGATTTCGTGGCCGAGGGCAACATCCGCCATGACGGCGGGAAGCTGCCGCTGAACACGTCCGGCGGTCAGCTGTCCGAGGCCTATGTCCATGGTGTGAACCTGATCATCGAAGGTGTGCGCCAGTTGCGCGGTACCTCGACGGCGCAGGTCGCGGATGCGCGCACCTGCCTGGTGACCGGCGGACTTGGTGTCGCGCCGACCAGCGCCATTCTGCTGGGGAGGAACTGATGGCCCTGTTTCCCGAGACCATGCCACGTCCGGAGCCCGACATGGACGACGCGCCATTCTGGGAGGCCTGCGCGGAGAGGCAGCTACGCTTCCAGTCCTGTGCCGTGTGCGGCATGCTGCGCCACCCCCCCGCCCCGATCTGCGGTGGATGCCATTCGACCGAGACGGTCTGGACAGCGGCGCCGACGGAGGCGGAGGTCTTCTCCTTCACCGTCATCCACCATGCCAGCCATCCGGCAGTGGCGGACGACCTGCCCTATGTCGTCGGTCTGGTGACCTTCCCCGGACTGCCGGGCGTGAAGCTGGTCACCAACATCACCGATATCCCGCCATCGGAGGTCAGGATCGGCATGCCGCTCACCCTCTGGTGGGACGACATCGGCGACGGCATGCACCTGCCCCGCTTCCGTCCCGCCTGACGCTGAGGCGCCGGACGGGTCAGAGGCCGGACAGATACCGCTGCCACCGGACGCAACGCCCGGTCGATATGGGGGCGGATCAGAAGTTCAGCGAGATATCCCGATGGCTGGAGCTGCAGGCGGCGACGAACAGCGCCTGATCGCGGGAGAGCCTCGGCTGCATGCGGGCACCCAAGGTTTCCCTGATCGCGGCCAGATAGGTCTCGATCTCCTGTTTCAGCGCCGTTGCCGCCTGGCCACGCCAGGCCTGCTGCGCCTCGAACTCGGCGATCGCGTCCTCATATTCCTCCAGCGGTTTCGTCCTGTCGGTCTCGGCCTTCTTCAGGGCACGTCGGGCCTTGGCCAGTGCCTTCTGCACGTCGCCCGCACCCTCGACATCCCGGAAAGCGCGTTCGACTTCCTGAACGGTCTCGGCAGCCTGCTTGCCCGGCGCGGTCTCGATCGCCTGCCGCAAGCCACGCAGATCGCTTTCCAGCGCGGCAAAGGCGGCATTGCCATTCAGGACAGCCAGAACCTCCGCCGGACCCTCCCATGAGCCATCGGCGGCACGCTGGTAGGTCGTGCGCGCCTTCGACTCCGCCTTGGTCAGGGTGCTGAAGGTCTTGTAGGTATCAGCCCAGCTCGCCGGAATCTGGGAGCGCAGTTCCTCGGCCCTGGCCAGATGGTGCTGCATCTCCGCCTCGAGTTCCGGCTTCCGATCCAGCTCCGATTCCTGCAGGCGGCTGATCCGTGTCTTCAGCGCGTCGGCCTCCTCCTGCTCCTTGCGGATGTCCTTCTCCAGACGACGGACCACGCGCAGCTGCGGCCGGTAGTCACCGGAGGCTGCATCGACCCTGTCACCCGCCGCAGACGTGTCGGCCAGGGCGGCAATGGCGGTCTCGGCATTCTCGAAGCCCTTGCCGAGATCACGCGCCAGGTCCTTCGGCAGGGCCGACAGGTCAAGTCCCTGCGCTCGTGTGATTGCCGCCGTGATCGCGGTACCCTCCGTGGCCAGCCGATCCTCGACAAATTCCTCGAGGCAGAACTGCAGCTTCGGATTGCGCGGGGGCGGAGAGGTGTCGGACAGGAAGCTGACCCGGTTCGGCAGATAGTTCACCAGTTCCGGTACGGCACCCATGATACCAAGTGCCACCAGCTGCAGGCTGATGAAGGCGACCACGCCCCGGTACATCTGCACGGTCCGTACTGCCGCCGGGGCAACGCCACGCAGGTAGAACAGCGCGAAGCCGAATGGTGGTGTCAGGAACGAGGTCTGGATGTTCAGGCCGATCATGACACCGAGCCACACCGCCGTGATGTTGGCCGACGGATCGGCCAGCAGGATCGGCGCGACGATGGGCACGACGACAACCGCGATCTCGATGAAGTCCAGGAAGAAGCCCAGGATGAAGATGACCAGCATGACGATGATGAACTGGGTCCAGAAACCGCCGGGCAGAGAATTCAGGAACTCGCGCACCAGTTCCTCGCCGCCGAATGCGCGGAAGGCAGCGGTCAGCATCGCCGCACCGAGCAGGATGATGAACACCAGCGAGGTGGTCTTCGCGGTCTCCAGCATCACATCCTGCAGGGTGCGGTCGATCTTCAGCACCCGCCAGCCGCTCCAGCCCAGGGCAATGACCAGCAGCACGGCGGCGACCGCGCCGATGGCGATGCCGATCTCGTCCTCGGCGCTGTCGATCGACTTGATGTTCATGTCGAAGGTCGCCAGCGCGAAACCGATCATCAACAGGGCCACGATTGAAATGATGGCCGGAATGTAGGTCGTGGCACGGCCTTCCGTCAGGCGGTAACCGCCCATGATCAGGGCACCGGCGGCACCAATGGCACCTGCCTGATTCACCGTGGCAATACCCGCGATGATCGAACCCAGCACCAGGAAGATCAGCGCCAGCGGCGGCACCAGTGTCAGGACGACATTGCGCCAGAACACGGCGTCGAACTTGCCCTCGAACCGCACAGCGGGCGCGGCACTTGGCCTGATCGTGGCGTAGATCAGGATGTAGAGCATGTAGAGCCCGACCAGGACCATGCCCGGAATGAAGGCCCCGAGGAACATCTCGCCCGCACTGGTGGAGGCCACGTCGAAGATCGACGGCATGCTCAGTTCGCCGGTGGCTTCCTTGTAGAGCGCCTTGCGCGCCGTGCCGGCCTGATCGGTGGCGGAGGCGAGCTGGTCGGCCAGGATGATCAGCACGATGGAGGGCGGAATGATCTGGCCCAGCGTTCCGGACGCCGCGATGGTACCGGTGGCAAGCGAGGGCGAGTAATTGTTGCGCAGCATGGCGGGCAGCGAGATCAGGCCCATGGCCACGACCGTTGCGCCGACGATGCCTGTGGTCGCGGCGAGCAGCGCGCCCACGAAGACAACGGAAATGCCGAGGCCACCCGGCACCGGGCCGAAGAGCTGCGCCATGGTCACCAGCAGGTCCTCGGCAATCTTCGAACGCTGCAGCATGATGCCCATGAAGATGAACAGCGGGATCGCGATCAGGGTATCGCGCTCGACCTCCCAGTAGACCCCTCGAAGATTGGTGACGCCCGCAGACAGCCACTGCGACGGACCACCGGTGTGGAAATAGGCGTCAGGATTGTCCGCGAACAGGTAGCCCGAACCGGCGGCCAGCCCGATGGAGATGATCGCGGCACCAGGCAAGGCAAAGGCAACCGGATAGCCGGACCCCAGTGCAAACGCCATGATCAGGACCAGCAGTGCGAGAAAGAAAAGCTCCATGACCCGACCTCAATGCGCGACGGGCTGATGTTCGCGATGCCCGGGTTCATCCCGGATATCGGCGATAGCCTCGAAGAAGTAACTCACGAACTGGATCAGCATCGTGATGGCGAAAATACCGATGAACCCGGCCATCTGATACTTGATGAACATGCCGACGGTACCGGTCTGCGAAATCTCGAAATTGGCGATCGGGCCATTGATGATCGACTGCTGGCCGTCGAAGCCGATGTAGATGATGACCCACATGGTCGACGTGCCCAGCAGGATCGAACCGAGGGCATTGACGTAGCCGCGGGTACGCCGACCGAAGCCGGCATACAGCACATCGACGCGGACATGCCCCTCGTCGAACAACGTGAAGGCGGAAGCGAACAGGAACAGCGCTGCGTACCAGTACCGCACCAGGTCGCCCATCAGCGCCTGCTCGTAGGAGAAGATGAAGCGGGTGATGACGATCAGCAGCTCCGCCCCCACGATCAGCAGTGCCAGCCAGGTGAAGCCGAGTGTCCGGGTGAAGGCGGCGATGATGAAGGCGATCGCGATCAGCGGCATGTGAATCCAGGGGCCGACGAAATGCGCCCGGCTCAGCGCCCGGACCGAGTCCTCACCCATGAAGTCCTGCAGCAGGTTCTCGACCCGCATGAACGCGATCACGGAATCGGCGACACCGACCAGGACCACCATCCAGAAGAAGCCGCGAATGAGGAAGAGATTGAAATGATGGATACGGTGCGAGTCCCAGCGCAGCGCGCAATCCGACGTGCGCTGCACGAAGAGGACACTCGCGGCGATCGCGGCGGCATAGAGCAGCACCTGCACCCAGGCGAGACCGCCGCCATCCTCCGAGAACGCCGCCGAAAAGCCCGGGAAACCGAAACTGACGATCAGCACGTTCTCCGCAATGAACGCGACGAGCAACGACAGCATGGACCAGCCCGCTATGCGGACCAGCGGTGCGGGCCGACCGTAAGGCGGAATCTCCGCCTGCATACCTGCTGTCACGTTGCTGTCAGTCATCTGCAATCCTGTTGAATGGATGGAGCCGGGCGCGCAGATGGACGGCATGAGGGCGTCATCGCGCACCGAGTGGGCCACAATGGAAAAAAGGGCGGTGCCATTCGAGGCACCGCCCTGATTCCTGTCAGTCAGCCTTCGGTCAGGTCAGACCCAGCACACGGTTGCGCTGGTTGACGAAGGTGCCTTCGAACTTGGCCATCGTCCCGCCGATCTCGCGCAGGTTGGCCTGGAAGGAGTCGTCGACTTCGGTAGCCAGCGGGGAATGGTCACGGGTTTCCGCGAAGACTTCCGCCGCCGCGTCACCGAACGCGTCCCAGACATCGTCGTTGAACGCGCGGACCTGGACACCGTGGTCGTTGACCAGCTTGGTCATGTACTCGCCGTTCTTGGCCATGTTCTCTTCGAACGCCGCGCCATGCTCCTCGTAGCAGGCCGCCTCGATCACCGCCTTCTCCCAGTCGGTCAGGCTGCCCCAGAAGCTGGCGTTCATGCCGAAGGCCAGTCCGCCACCCGGCTCATGCATGCCACCGGTGTAGTAGTACTTCGCGGCCTCGTAGAACTTCATGAAGTAGTCATTGTAGGGACCGACCCACTCCGTTGCCTCGATAGCGCCGGAAACCAGGTTTTCATAGATCTGGCCACCCGGCAGGGACACGGTGGAGACGCCGAGCTTCGACATCACGGAACCGCCCAGGCCCGGAATACGCATCTTCAGACCCTTCAGGTCATCAGCGGATTCGATTTCCTTGTTGAACCAGCCGCCGGCCTGGGTGCCGGTCGCGCCGCACATCAGCGGCTTCAGGCCGAATTCGCCGGAGACCTTGTTCCACAGTTCCTGACCGCCCTTGAACTTGATCCAGGCGTTCCATTCCACGGTGGTCATGCCGAACGGCACGGCGGTGAAATAGGCCAGGGCCGGATGCTTGCCGGTCCAGTAGTAGTCCGCACCGATATAGGCCTGCGAGTTGCCGGAAGCCACTTCGTCAAAGACGTCGAACGCGCCCACGCGTTCACCGGCGGCGAAATATTCAACGTTCAGCGCACCATCGGACAGCTGCGCGATACGCGCGGCCAGACGCTGTGCGGAGATGCCCAGTCCCGGGAAGTCCCGCGGCCAGGTCGACACGATGGTCATGGTCTTGCCGCCCTGGGCAATGGCGGGCGCGGCCAGCGCTGCGGTACCGACGCCAGCCAGCGCGGCACCCTTCAGAAATTTACGACGTTCCATAGACTTGAAGTCCTCCGTTGTATCGATTCGTTATCGTGCAGCACGGTTCCATACGTTGTTACGTACACCACAAGAGCTGCGCTGCGCTAATTGGCGGAATTCCTGAGTGGATTGCAACCGGTTTCAGTTGATTGTGGTACAAGAACACCCCATCACGCCACTTTCGTGCATCCGGGATGATCCTTCAGAACCCTGTCGGTGGACGCGGGGAAACGCGACAGCAGACCGGCCGGCCGGATCGGGCGGGGCACCAGTCCGCCGCCGCAGTTCGGACAGGTGTGATCGAATGTCTCCGCCGCGCAGTCCCGGCAGAAGGTGCATTCGAACGAGCAGATCATGGCCCGGTCCGAGTCCGGGGGCAGGTCGGCATCACAACATTCGCAACAGGGCCTCAGGGCAAGCATGGGCGTCTCCTCATTCCGGTGGATGAACCACGCCCCGGAAAGGCTAGTATGATCAGGTTGGGCGTCAACAATGCAGTGAGACGGACAGACAGATCATGACAGCAGGCCGAACATGACGGAACAGAGGGGCACAACACTGGTGGCCGGTGCCATGGGCATCGTCGGCCGGGCGGTACTCGAGCAGCTGGCGGCGGAGGGGCGACCCGCCATCGGCCTGTCGCGGCGCTCACCGGACTTCGACAGCGACGCCCGCTTCATCGCGCTCGACCTGCTGGACCGCGATGCCTGCGCGGCCACGCTGACCGGGCTGGAGGATGTCACCCATCTGGTCTATGCCGCCGTCAACGAACAGCCGGAGATCGCGCGGGGCTGGACCGACCCGGGCCATGTCGCCACCAATCTCGCCATGCTAACCAACCTGGTCGAGGTTGTTGAGGCACGGGCGCCGAAGCTGCGCCACATCACCCTGATGCAGGGCACCAAGGCCTACGGTATCCACATGGGGCCGTTCCGGCTGCCCGCGCGCGAGGATGATCCGCGCTACATGACACCGAACTTCTACTACGACCAGCAGGATTGGCTGACCGCCCGGCAGCAGGGCAGGGACTGGCACTGGACGGTGATGCGGCCGCAACTGGTCTGCGGCTATGCGCTGGGCAGCCCGATGAACATCATCGCCGGGGTCGGGGCCTATGCCGCGATCTGCCGCGAGCTTGGCCTGCCACTGCGTTTTCCGGGCGGGGAGCCGCGCACCATCGAACTGACCGACGGGGCACTGCTGGCCCGCGCCATCAGCTGGGCCGGTGAGTCAGCCAATGCGCGGAACACCATCTTCAATGTCACCAATGGCGATGTCTTCGTCTTCGCGCATTTCTGGCGCCGGATCGCGGCCCATTTCGCCATGCCAACGGATGTGCCGCACCCGCACAGCCTCGCCCGCTCCATGGTGGACAAGGAAGCCGTCTGGCAGCGCATCGTCGAACGGCACGGGTTGAAGCCGACGACCCTGGCGGAACTGGTGCCCTCCTGGTCCTTCATCGACTATTCGATGGGGTACGGCAGCCGTCCGAACGATGTCATCCTGTCCACCATCCGCATCCGCCAGGCCGGCTTTGCCGATTGCCTGGATTCGGAGGAAATGTTCCTCGGCTGGCTCACCCGCCTGCAGTCGGAGGGTGTGTTGCCGCGATAGGGGGGAACCGCGCCGGACTTGTCTGTGGACCCCTCCCGGGTCTTGTCTGTGGACCGTTCCGCCCCTCTCCCCCTCCCGGCCACCCATTTCAGGATACTTGCGTGGGTAGCCGGGAGGGGGAGAGGGGCGGAACGGTCAGAGGTCAGACTCCGCTCAGAGGAACACCGTGCCGCCGTCGACGGCAATGGTCTGGCCCGTGACCATGGCGGAGGCGTCGGAGGCCAGCCAGATCGCCGTGCCGACCAGATCCTCGCTGTCCAGGTTGCGCTGGATCGACTGGCCGGAGGCGATGACATCCAGCGCCTTCTCGTACTTCTCGCCCATGAACTCGATCGTGCCTTCGGTCAGCACGGCGGAGGGTGCGATGGCGTTGACGCGGATGCGGTCGCGGCCCAGTTCCCGCGCCAGTCCCCGGGTCAGGCCGATCACGGCCGCCTTGGACACCGTATAGTGCAGCGCATAGGCGAGGCCGTAGGTCGCGGCCAGCGAGGAGATATTGATGATGGAGCCGCCGCCCAGCTCGCGCATCTGGGGCACGAAGGCCTTGGCCGCATTCCACAGCCCCTTCACGTTGACCGCCATGGCGGCGTCCCAGCTTTCCTCCGTCAGCTTGTCGAAGCGTCCGCCACCCAGCGTGCCGTAGAGCGCGGCATTGTTGATCAGCACGGCGGCAGGGCCGAACCGTTCCGCCGTCTTCGCCGCGAGTTCCGTCATCTGGTCCATCTTCGAGATGTCGCAGGCATGGGCCATGGCCGTCCCGCCGGAGGCCGTGATCTCCTCGACCACCGCGTCGCAGTCGGAAATGTCGGTGGCCACCACATTGGCCCCCAGCCCGGCGAATCCCTTTGCGTAGGCCTTGCCGATGCCGCGTGCGGCGCCGGTGACGACAACCGTCGTGTTGATGAAACTCATGATCTGTCCCTCCCCAGGGTTTGCAGTTGTTCGGTATCGCAGATGTGTGTCATCCGCCGACCGTGCCTGCACGGTCCGCAGACAAGACCGACCCTACTTCATGCTGACATCCGCCAGCACAGGATAGTCGTCCAGATAGACATGATGCGTCACCAGCGGCGCACCTGGCTGGCGGGTGTGCATCAGGCAGGCCGGTGGCTCGGCGACGATGCTGACACCATCCGTGCGCAGCAGGTCGAGGCCGAGCTGATGCGCGGTACTGGGGCAGGTATGCGCCGGCACACCTGCGATGGAGGTCATGATCGGGCGATGCACATGGCCCGCCGAGATGCCGAGCACCTGACGGTGCGCACCGACGATCCGCGCCAGTTCCTCCCGCCCCTCGACAAGTCCGTTGGCGTCCATGCGGTCGATGCCGCTGGGGAACGGCGGATGATGCACGAAGATCATGGTCGGCCGGTCGGGCTGTTCCTCCAGACGATCCTCCAGCCAGCCCAGCCGCTCCGCGCAGAGCCGACCCGCCGTCTCGCCGGGGATCTGGCTGTCCAGGGCGATCAGGCGCACGGAAAGATCCTCCACCGTGTACTGCACGAAGCCCCCGGTGCCGAGATAGGCATGATCGTCGAAGACCAGACGCAGGTCGTCGCGGGCGTCATGGTTGCCGACCATCAGCCAGATCGGGACCTGAAGGGGCGCGAGGGTCTGACGCAGCCGCTCGTACTCGCTGGTCCGGCATTCGTTCACCAGATCGCCGGTGACGATGACCCCGTCGGGCCGGGGCTGCATGGCATTGATCCGCGCCACCGCGATCGCCAGCCGCTCGGTCGTCCGGGCGAGCCTGTCCACCGGCTCACCGGGGTCCGTTATGTGCAGGTCACTGATCTGGATCAGGATCATGGCGCGCCGCCGCCTCCGCTTGCGTCAGGACTCGTCAACGACGGACAGCATATCCGGAATCGTGATGAATTTCCGCCTTGGCGCTTCCGGGTCGGCACGATCCTGCTCCGCCTGATCGATCACCAGCCAGTCGTTGTAGCTGACGTGGCGGACACCGCGCTGGATCAGCAGCGCATCCAGTCCCGCGCCACCCTGCTTGCCCGCGCCGTCGCTCATGTCTTCAAGCAGCAGCGTGACAACATCCTGCGCGTCCGGGCGGTTGGTGCCGATGGTACCGCTGGGGCCGCGCTTGGCCCAGCCGACGACATAGACGCCGGGCGCGACGCGCCCCCGGTCATTGACGACCTTGCCATACTCCATGGGCAGCCCGTCGATGGGGCGGCTGACATAGCCGATGCAGCTGATGACCATGCCGCAGGGAATGTCGAAGATCTCCCCGGTACCGACCGCACGGCCATCCTCCAGCTTCGTCCGCTCCACACGGATGCCCGTGACCCTGTCGTCGCCGAGCACTTCGACGGGGCGCAGGAAGAACTCGAAATGTACCGCCACCGGGGCCTGGTCGCGGGTATTGCCGCGGAACGACTGCAGCACCTCCAGCACCGCCTTGCGACCGCGCGCCTCCTTCGGATCCATGCCGTGCGGCAGCGCCTCCGGAATCTGGTCATCGTGCACCAGGGAGATGCCGCGCTGCAGCTCCCCCATCTCCCGCATCTCGGCGATGGAGAAGCTCGCCTCCACCGGACCACGGCGTCCGATCAGATGCACATCGGTCACGGCGCTGTTGAACAGCACCTCTCCGGCCTCATCGGTCAGGTCGGATGCCTTCATCTCGTCCTCGGTGCGCGCCAGCAGACGGGCGCAGTCGAGCGCTACGTTGCCGTTGCCGATGACGGCGACGTCGCTGACATCCAGGTCGATGTCCAGATCGACGAAATCCGGATGGCCATTGTACCAGCCGACGAAGGCGAAGGAGCCGAGCACCCCCTCCTTGTCCTCCCCCGGAATGCCCATGGGGCGATCCCCCTCCGCGCCGAAGGCGATGATGACCGCGTCATAGAGATCGCGCAGTTCATCCATCGTCACATCCCGGCCCAGGGTGACATTGCCGACGTAGCGCACGTTCTCCCGCGATGCGGTCTGGTCGTATTTCTTCGTGACGCGCTTGGTGGTCTGGTGATCAGGGGCGACGCCTGACCGGATCAGGCCATGGGGCGTCGGCAGCCGGTCGATCAGATCGACCATGACCCCCTCCCCCTTCGTGGCCAGGGCCTCCGCCGCATAGAATCCGGCCGGGCCCGCGCCGATGATTGCCACATGCATGGTCATTTGCTTCCTCCCCGTTTCATCACCTGTTGGCCCGACCGCATCCCCTCAGTCCAGGCCACCATACCGATCATAGTATCCCCTGCGCGGCGGGGGCAGTCCCCCATCCGCAGTTTCCAGATGGCGCATCGCATGCGCCGTCGCCTGCGCGTGAATCGCGCGATACAGACTGGCGGAAAGCTGTCGCGCTGTCTCGCCCGGCCAGTCCTTGCCGAGCACGGCCTGCGGCAGCAGCGGATCACGCAGGGTGACACGCCGGAATTCGTGAATCAGCAGCGTCCGTACCACGAAGGCGTCCCGGTCCGGCAGGGAGCCGTGCTGCGTCACATGTTCCATCACCGGTGTGAACAGCCGCAGGAAATCACTGTATCCGCCCTCCAGGGAGGCGAGGTCCCAGGCTTCCCGCGCCAGATGCCGCAGGGCCGCTGGTTCCGAACCGGCCTCGGCCCTGGCGCGCAGCACGACGACCTGGTCCTCCATGCCCTGGTCATGCAGCAGCGCGCGCACGGCCTGCTCCGACATGTCAGGGTGCAGGAAGACGCCCGGCGCAGGTGAGCCAAACCCCATCCAGGCCAGATCACGCCGGAGCTGATCCGCGCGGCGCATGGCGTCGGACGTGGCCATCAGGGTGAGCCAGCAGCCATCCCATTCGCCACGGGCGGAGCGGTAGATGGTCCGGTGGGCGGCGTCGGAGCGGCGGCGGCCGGACGCGGCGAGGTCATAGAAGCTGCGCCGTCCCGCCTGTCGGCCCCGCAGCCAGTTGTCCTTCTGCAGACGGAAGACGGCTGTCCGCACCACCCGCTCGTTGAGTCCGAAATCGGCCAGAAGACGGATCAGGCTGCCCAGCCATACCGGGCAATCATGCGCGGAGATGGTGTCGCCCCAGACGGTGACGATCAGCGATGGCGCCCGCACGGGTACCTGGTCCAGCAGGTGGCGCACGACGGGAACCAGGGCGGTTCCGCCGCGGTCGCCGGAGCCGTCCGGTGTCCGGCGATCTTGCATGGTCGTGGCCATGGGTGCCGATGTTACCGGCAAATCACGGTCATTCAATCCCGCAGGGCTTGCGGTACAGGGTTGCGTGCTCTTATCTGAACGCAACGGGACCGGTCGACAGCCGGCATGAACCAGGGGAGACGGCGGCATGGCGCGCGCATTCGCATCGACACAGGATCTGGGGCCGAAGGAAATCACGTTCGAGCAACTGACGGAGAATACCTGGGTCTATGTGGAGGAGGGTGATCCCACATCCGGCGTGATCATCGGCGACGACGGCGTCATGGTGATCGATACCCGCGCCACACCCATTGCGGCGGATGACCTGATCCGCCGGGTGCGGGAAGTGACCGACAAGCCGTTCCGCTATGTCGTGCTGACCCATTATCACGCTGTCCGGGTGCTGGGGGCCGCCGCCTATGGCGCGGAGCACATCATTGCCTCCGAGCCGACGATGGAGATGATCCGCGAGCGCGGCGACGCCGACTACAAGTCGGAGGCAGATCGCTTCCCGCGCCTGTTCCAGGGCATCGAGAGCATTCCCGGCCTGACCTGGCCGACCATGACCTTCTCCGACCGGATGACCATCATGATGGGTGATCTGGAGGTGCAGGTCATGCATCCCGGCCGCGGCCACACCCGCGGCGACACCATCGTCTGGGTGCCGTCACAGAAGGTGCTGTTCTCCGGCGATCTGGTGGAGAATGGCGCCACCCCCTACACGGGCGACGCACATCTGCGCGACTGGCCCGGCACCCTGGACAAGCTGCGCGCCCTGAAACCGGATTTCCTGATTCCCGGCCGTGGCCCCGCCATGAAGACGCCGGAAGCCTGCGAGGAAGCCATCGCCGGCACGGAAAGCTTCATCCGTGCGCTCTACGACGGTGTCGCCCGCGAGGTCGCCGCCAACCATTCGCTCAAGGAAGCCTACGACACGGTGGTTCCGGCGCTGGAAGGCAAGTACGGCCACTGGTCGATCTTCGCCCACTGCATGCCCTTCGACATCTCCCGCGCCTATGACGAGGCCAGCGGCATCGACCACCCCCGCATCTGGACCGCCGAACGCGACAAGGACATGTGGCAGCAGCTGGAGCAGTAGGGGTCCGGTCGCCCGGGCTTAGAGGAACAGCGACAGCACACCCGTGTAGGCATAGAGGCGGCTGTTTGCGATCTCGCCATTGCCGAAGAAGCCGATCAGCGGCAGGTCGGGGAAGCGTTCCCGGATCATCGCGGCCTCGGTGCGCTGGTCATCGAACAGGTTCGGGCCGCGGCCAAGGCAACTGAAGTAGAGGCCGCCGCGCGGCGTGGCCCCGCCCGTGCGCTGTTCCAGCGTGTCCAGCATCCGTTCCATGTCCGCCACGGCTGCTGCACCGTCGCGGCGGCAGAACATGAGCCGCTGCCCGACCGTGACCTCCTCCGCCACCGCCACCAGGCCGTGCTGCGGATCGACGCCCGCGATCTCCCGCACCAGATAGTCGCCGCTGTCCTGACCCGCCGGAGCAAGTCCGGCAAAGATGAAGCCGGGTATCCGGTCCAGGTTGCGCGACAGGATCTCGCCGATGTCCTGCCGGAAGAGCTCGAATGCCGGACGGCCATCCAGCTCGATGGCGATGTTGCGTTCCGCCCGCGTGATCTCCCGCGCCGGACCGATCGGGGTGCATCCCTGGGTGAGGGCCGTGACGACGGGAACCTGATCGGAGAAGACGATACCTGCCGGTCCCCCGGTCGTCAGGGTCTTCGCCATCACCGGGTTCGGACCCCGGGAGGCGGCAAGACCGCCAACCCAGTAGCCTCCCGGCTGCTGCTCCAGCACCCGCAGGCTCTCCCGCAGCTCGGGCTGGCCCGGATCCGCATGGGCCACGCCGAACCATGGCATGAAGGGGGGCGGCGAAACACCGTCCGGGCGCAGCAGATGTGAAGCCCCCTCCGCGACCGACGTCAGCATCACGGCGATGGCGGGGTGATCGAAGAACTGCTGGTCATTTGCCAGAATGCCGATCCCCGCCGTACCCACCCAGTCGCCGATGCCGGTGCGGCCCCGCAGCACGGTGAGGATACCCTGGGCGTCGCCGGAGAAATGGTCGGACAGATAGACGAAGCCGGGACCACTGTGCGCCAGGTCCGTGTCGATCATGTCGAGACACTGTCCCAGCGCAGTGCGCCAGTCGGCGTCCGCGCCCCATCCCGTCTGAAAGCGATCCGTCATGTCCATGGGTGCATTTCTGGACGTGACAGTCGCCGCACACAAGGGAAGTTCACGCTGATGCGCATTTTCTTAAGACCCGAGAAGCGATAGTTTCGCGAAATGAAGCGCACAGGTGTCATCTGCGTCCTGCTGATCGGCCTCGCCCTGCTGACAGGTTGCGAAGCCCTGCGTGTGAAGCTGGACGGCGGCAGCCAGTCCGGCGTGGACTGGGCGGTTGGCGTCAGATTCTGACGCCTTGTGCCGGATGCACTGCCAATCCGACGGTCTGGGGACAAATGAACCGGAAGACAATACGTCGTCTGATCTACTTCTCGTCAGCGACAAAGACGATGAGCACCTCCGAACTGGACAGCCTGCTTGGCCAGAGTCGCCACAACAATCTGCGCGACGGTCTGACGGGTCTGCTGCTCTATGGCGACGGTTCCTTCATGCAGATTCTGGAAGGGCCGGAGGAGGCGGTTGACTGCACCTACCAGCGTCTTCTGGATGATCCGCGCCACCGTCGGCTGATGAAGGTGGACGATGTCCAGTGCGACGCGCGTCTCTTCGGCAACTGGTCGATGGCCTTCCGGAGGCTAGATCCCGGAGAGAGCCTCGAAGGCTTCGTGCAGTTGCGGCGGTCCGTGCTGGAGGACAGCGGCTGCCGCAGCTCAGGCGGCATGCCCGAGTACATGGTGCGCAACTTCCTCGCCTCGATCCCCGAGACGCGCTGATCCCCCCGACTGATGGTTTCGTCAGGCGCTCATCACCCCATGGCGGCCGCCTTGCGCCCGCCCAGGAACGCCACGGCAACCCCGGGTGCGGCGACCACCAGCGCGATCAGGCTGAGTTCGGTGTGGCTGAACCCGATCATCTCCCCGCCCGGCGCGGCAAAGATCAGTCCGCCGACGAACAGGCTGGCGCGCCCGATGACCCCAAGCAGACCGCCGCCCAGCCGTCCGACGCCGAACAGGTAGCCCTGCAGCGCCGCCGCGACCATCAGGATACCGATCACCGCGGTGACGCAGACGACGATGACTTCCAGCGTCCCGGCATTGCCCAGCAGGGCCGGATTGAAGACGAAGAAGAACGGGATGAAATAGATGATGGAACCGATCCGCATGGCCTCGAAACCGGTCTGCATCGGTTCCGACCTGGCGACGGAGGCGGCGGCAAAGGCGGCCAGCGCCACCGGCGGCGTGATGAAGGAAAGCATGCCCCAGTAGAGCAGGAACATGTGCACGCTCATCGGATCCAGGCCCGCCGTGATCAGCGCCGGGGCCAGGATGATGGCCAGGAAGATGTACGCCGCGGTCACGGTCATGCCGATACCCAGGATGAAACTCGTCACCGCACCCATCAGCAGCAGCACAAGCGGATGTCCGCCCGCCAGGTAGACCAGATCATTGGTCAGCGTGCCGGTCATGCCGGTCGCCTGCAGCGCGCCGACGATCAGGCCGACGGCAGCCAGCAGACTGGCCAGTTCCGCCAGCAGGCAGCCGGTGGCATAGACGAACTGCTTCAGCTTCAGCCAGGTCAGGCGGTGCTTCGGGTTGAACTGGTTGATGATCAGCAGCAGCGCGGTGGCGTAGAACGGGGCCTGCGCCTCCCGCTTCATGTAGATCAGCATGAAGATCAGCAGGGCGAAGACAAACAGGTAATACCACCCCTCGATCATCACCCTGCGGACGGAGGGCAGCTCGGCGCGTGGCAGACCCTTCAGCTGCTTCTCCGCCGCATAGGCGTCGATCTGCATGAACAGGCCGAGATAGTAGAGCAGCGACGGGATGGCGGCAGCCAGCGCCACGTCGATGTAGCGGACCTGCAGGAAGTCTGCCATCACGAAGGCCGTCGCCCCCATGATCGGCGGCATCATCACGCCACCGGTGGAGGCACAGGCCTCGATCGCGCCCGCGGTCTTCGACCGGATACCGATGCGTTTCATCGCCGGAATGGTGAGCGATCCTGTCGTCAGGACATTGGTCACCGGCCCGCCGGACATGGAACCGAAGAGGCCGGAGGAGAAGATCGCCACCTTCGCCGGGCCGCCGCGCACATGGCCCAGCAGGGCAAAGGCAAAGCTGATGAAGAACTGTCCGGCACCGGTATAGATCAGCGCCACGCCGAACAGCAGGAAGCCGAAGACCAGCAGCGCGAAGGCCTTCATCGGAATACCGAGGTAACTCTCCTCGGAGAACATGTGGAACGCCGCCGTGTCCAGGAACGGGCGGCTCAGACCGGACACCACCTGCGGCACCTGGTCGGCATAGATGGGATAGAGCGAGATCACCAGAACGATGAAGAAGACGGCGGGACCGCCGGCACGGCGCCCGGCCTCCATGATCACCGCCCACATGACCACACTGACCCACATGCCGTGCAGGGGGGCCGCATATTCCCAGGCTTCCAGCAGGATCGCCTCGGCATACCAGACGTAATAGCAGGTCAGGCCGAGGGTCAGGATCATCAGGGCAATGTCGTAGAGCGGCACCTTCGACCTGGAGGACCGCTTGAAGCCCGGCAGCACGATGAAGACCATCGAGATCATGATGCCGCCGACCAGATAGAGGTAGCGGTTGTCGACCAGCGCCTTGCCGATCAGGGTCTGCAGCACCTCCAGCGCGAACATGCGGTCGATGGCGATCAGCATGGCGATGCTGGTCATGGCGGAGATGATGCCCAGCCAGACCGGACCCAGCGTGCGGTAGCGGCTGGCCTCGCGATCATCGATCTCTTCGGGCTGCGTGGACGGATTCGTGGCGCTGTCGGACATGGGAACCCCCAAAACGATCTGGCCCAAAATGATCTGGGCAGGACGGGCAGCAGGGTCAGGTAGAGGAAGGGCCGGCGCGGCGGATGCGATGCCGGCCGGCCCCTGCTGGTCTCATGCCGGCACCAGCGGTGCCGGGTCGTCGTCTCAGGCGATCAGATCACCAGGTCTCAAAGATCGTGATCATGCCCGCGGCCTCCAGCGCATCGAAACGCGCCTTCATCCAGCCGGTATTGAACGCGTCGTCATCCGACGGGGCATTCGCGGTATAGGCGGCCCAGGCATCCTGCAGCACCTTCTGCCGGGCCATGTTCTTGTCCTGGTTGGCCTGAGCGCCGTCGGTCCACTTGCCGATTTCCTTGTAGTACTTGATGGCACCGGGGTGGAACGGCAGGAACACATGCTCCAGCTTCTGACGCTCCCAGGCCCAGCCGTTCGCGCCCGGCGCGGAGGCCTTGTAGTCGTCATAATGCTCGTACATCGCCTTGGTCATGTTGTAGGCGAGATCGTCGCTGGCCTGCGTCGTGCCGACCAGGATCGGATAGGCCGTGCCGACACCTTCATAGCCTTCGGCGGGAACGGCGGCACCCTGCATGCACTTGTGCGGGAAGTACCACGGCACCACCGCATTCAGCCGCTTCCAGCCTTCGGTGTCGGCATGGGGCTGCGGCGGGTGGACCAGGCCACGCGGGCTGGCCTCCAGCTTGACCATGGAGGTGGAGAAGGTCGCACCCTCGGCGGCGTCATTGTCGCCGTTGATGATGCTGTCGATGGAAGCGCCGTAGCCGCCGACTTCCACCTTCTGCACGTCATCCCAGGTCATGCCGGCATGGGCCAGCATGGCCTCGACAGCCTTGTTCAGCGCCGGGGCACCCTGCACCCAGGAAACCCGCTTGCCCTTCAGGTCGGCCATGGTCTTGACGCCGGTATCGGCGGCCACGGCCATGGAAACGGCACAGCCGTCAGCCACATTGTGCAGCAGCAGGCGGATCGGCTGCGGTCCCCAGTTGCGGTTGCCGAAGGTATAGACGGCTTCCTGCGCGTAGACGCTGTCCGACCCGGTGGCGGAGAACTGGGCAACGCCCTTCACCAGCGGAGTCAGGCGGGACACGTCGTTCTTGCCCGGCAGCACCCGCAGGTTCACGCCGTAGGTGTTCTTCAGCACCGAGCCGATGCCCACCGCCTGATTGTAACCGGACGTACCCGTGTTGTAGGCGGTCCAGACAAGCGTCTTCGGCAGGTTGATCTCAGCCGTCGCGGCCTGTGCCGCAAGGGCCACGGCCGCAGCAGCGGCAGCAGGCGCAATTCTCTTCCAGATTGACATGATTGGTTTCTCCCCGTTCCGGTTTCTTTCCGCCCCTGCAGGAGACGGCTTTTTCTTTACCTAGGGAAAAGGTTATGCGACCTCCACAAGATTGAACAGACCAGAATTCCATCATCAATAGTTCGGACTGCCGATGGTCTCCGGTGCCGATTCCATCCGGCTACGGAACGGGTTAGGTTCGGAAACCTGTTGGGGGGGGAGAGAAACGCGATGCCGCAGACTGACATCAGCCATATCGGATTCATCGGACTCGGCGTGATGGGGGAGGCCATGTGCCGGAACCTCGTGCGCAAGGGTCCCTGGAAGGTCACCGCCTTCGACCTGGATCCCGAACCCCTGGAGCGGCTGGGCGAAGACGGTGCCGCGACCGCCCGGTCCGTGGCGGAGCTGATGGCGGCGGCCGATGTGGTCATCACCTGTCTTCCGGGCGGCGAGCAGGTCCGCAAGCTGGTGCTCGGGGCCGACGGCCTGGTCAGCCTGGTCCGTGCCGGGCAGATCCTGATCGACATGTCGACGTCCCAGCCGACGCTGATGCGGGAGATCGCGACGGCGGTGGCCGAGCAGGGTGCACGTTTCGCCGACGCCCCGATCGCCCGCACCCGTCAGGCCGCCGCCGACGGCACGCTGGCGATCATGGTCGGTGCCGCGGATGACCTGTTTCAGACGATCCGGCCGGTCCTGGCCACCATGGGCTCCGACATCGAGCATTGCGGCGAGGTCGGCTCCGGCCAGGTCATCAAGATCATGAACAACATGGTGCTGTTTCAGACCGTCCTGGCACTCGGTCAGGCCGTCGCCATCGCCGAGAAGGCGGGGGTTTCCGGCAAGGTGCTGCTGGATACGATGATGAAGGGCTCCGGCGACAGTTTCGCGCTGCGCAATCACGGGGTGAAGGCCATCCTGGCCGATACCTATCCGGAGAAATCCTTCTCCGTCCGCTATGCCGCGAAGGACCTGTCCTACGCGCTGGAAATGGCGGAGGAATTCGGCGTCCGCGCGCCGGGGGGCGAGACGGTGGCCCGGATGTTCGACGAAGCCATCGCCAATGGTGACGGCGACCGCTACTTCCCCGTGATGCGCCGCATCCTGGATGTCACCGACACCTGAAACCGGTCTGATCCGGGCAGCGTCGCCATCGACAGCGGGGCACCGATGCTGGCAGTCTGACGTCACAGAGATGTTTCATGAGTGTCCGCCATGATGAGTCAGAAGAACAATGACCTGATCACCCGCATCGGGCCGGGGACTGCGGCTGGGGCCTTGCTGCGCCAGTACTGGCAACCGGTGGCGCTGGCGGACGAACTGATGAGCGCGCGCCCCGTGGTGCCGGTGACGGTGCTGGGGGAGCGGCTGGTGCTGTTCCGCGACGCGGACGGCACCCTGGGGCTGATCGGGCGGCACTGTCCGCATCGCGGGGCCGACCTGGCCTATGGACGGCTGGAGGATGGCGGCCTGCGCTGTCCCTTCCACGGCTGGCTGTTCGACTGCACCGGCCAGTGCCTGGAACAGCCCGCCGAGCCCGACGACAGCATCATGCACCGGCATGTGCGGGCCGTGAACTACCCGGTGGTGGCGCTGAACGGAGCCATCTTCGCCTGGATGGGGGGTGGTGAACCGCCCGCCCTGCCGGCGCTGGACTGCTTCGGCGCGCCGGACAGTCATGTCTTTGCCTTCAAGGGTCTGTGGGACTGCAACTGGCTGCAGGCGCTGGAGGTCGGGATCGACCCGGCGCACGCGTCGTTCCTGCACCGGTTCCTGGAGGACGAGGACCCGGCGGAGGGCTATGGCAAGCAGTTCCGGGACTCGGTCGCGGACAGCGAGATCCCGATGACCCGGCTGCTGCGCGACTATCCGCGCCCCGAACTGAGGATCGAGGACACGGATCACGGCATGCGGCTGACGGCGCTGCGCCACATGGAGGACGGGCGGACCCATGTGCGGGTCACCAACCAGATCTTCCCGCAGGCCATCGTCATCCCGATGTCGAACGAGATGACGATCACCCAGTGGCATGTGCCGGTGGATGACGTGAGCTGTTACTGGTTCTCCATGTTCACCAGCTTCGCCCGGCCCGTGGACAAGGCGGTGATGCGGGAACAGCGCATGAAACAGCATCGCCTGCCGGACTATCGCCCGATCACCGGTGCGGGCAGCAACTATGGCTTCGATGCCGACGAACAGGTGCGGGAGACCTACACCGGCATGGGCCACGACATCAACGTGCACGACCAGTGGGCGGTGGAATCGATGGGCCGCATACAGGACCGGCGGCAGGAGCATCTGGGCAAGTCCGATGTCGGGATCGTGCGCTATCGCCGCCTGCTGCGCGATGCGATCCGCAAGGTGGAGGCCGGTGAGGAGGTGCCGTTCCGGGAAAGCCAGACCCGCCGGAGCGGCCCCGTCGCCGTCGACAGCATCTGCGCCACCGAAAGCTGGGAACGGCAATGGCGTGACTTCGACACCACCCGGCGGGCAGCCTGCCCCTGGCCCGCGACACTTGGGGCCTGAGCGTGAACGACGTGGCGCTGCCGGAAGGCGCGGAGGCCGTTCTGGCGGAGGTCCGGGAAAAGGGTGTGGAGACCGTCCGCATCAGCTTCACCGACCAGCACGGCATCCTGCGCGGCAAGGCCCTGCCCGCCAGCGCCCTGGAGAGCGCCTTTCGCAGCGGCGTCACCATGACCTCGACCCTGCTGCTGAAGGACACGTCCCACCGCACGGTCTTCCCCGTCTGGGGTGATGATGCGGGGTTTGGCGCGGGCGTCCTGACCGGCGCGGGCGATGTCATCATGCGGCCCGACCCGGAGAGCTTCCGGGCGCTGCCTTGGTCGCCGCACTCCGCCTGGATGCTGGCGGACATTCACCTGGCCGACGGTGACCCGTTCCCCTTCAGTCCCCGGCACCTGCTGCAGGCGGCCGTACAGCGGCTGGCAGACCGGAACATGCGCCTCGTCACCGGGCTGGAACTGGAGTTTCACGTCTTCCGCATCACCGGTCCCCGCCTCGCCCATACGGATACCGGGATGCCCCCGGCGGCGCCGGAGACGGAGCTTCTGGCGCACGGCTACCAGTACCTGACAGAGGACCGTTACGCCCAGCTGGAGCCGGTGATGGACATGCTGCGTCGCGCGGCGGAGGGTCTGAAGCTGCCGGTCCGGTCCATGGAGGTGGAGTTCGGGCCGGGACAGTTCGAGTTCACCTTCGATCCCGCCGACGCGCTCACCCATGCCGACAACATGATCCTGTTCCGCGCCATGGCGAAGCAGGTCTGTCGGCAGCAGGGGCTGCATGCCACCTTCATGACCCGGCCCCAGCTGGCCAACGGCATGGCCAGTGGCTGGCACCTGCACCAGTCGCTGGTGGACCGGTTGAGCGGCCAGAACCTGTTCATGACCCGCCCGGACGGATCAATGTCAGCCATCGCCAGCGCCTGGATCGCCGGGCTGCTGGATCATGCGGCGGCGACCTGCCTGCTCTCCACCCCGACCGTGAATGGCTACAAGCGCTATCAGAATGCGTTTCAGCTTGCCCCGGACCGGATCGCCTGGGGACGCGACAACAAGGGCACCATGCTGCGGACACTGATGGGCACCAATGACACCGCGAGCCGGGTGGAGAACCGCGTGGCCGAGGCGGCGGCGAACCCCTATCTGCACATGGCCTCGCAGATCCTCGCCGGACTGGACGGGGTGGAACGCGGGCTGGAAGCCGGTCCGCCCGTCACCCGTCCCTACGAGAGCGATGCCCCTGCCCTGCCCCGGAACCTGGGTGCCGCGCTGGAGACCTTTCAGGCCAGTCCCTTCATCGACGCGGCCTTCGGTGACGGTTTCAACCGCTATTTCAGCACCATCAAGCGTGCCGAATGGGACCGCTTCCTCGCCACCGTCACGGACTGGGAACAGCGCGAGTACTTCTCGATCTTCTGAGGCTTTCAGGGGCGCGAGTCCGTAGCGGCGGCGGGCTGGACGACCCGGCCAACCCCAGCCCGGTGCCCGGGTTTGCGGCACCAGCGGTGGTTACTGGAGACGGCGGGCTGGCCGACCCGGCCAACCCCAGCCTGCCTGCTCAGGAGTCCCCCATTGCATCCCGATAGAGTTCGGCGAAGCCGGCTTCGTCGACCGGGCGGGCGTTGGTGGCGCGGGTGGGGTCGTCCAGGGCGTGTTCGATCATGCCGGGCACCATCTCGTCGGTGATGCCCATCTCGCGCAGGTTGGCGGGCAGGCCGATGCGGGCGTTCAGTTCCTCGATGGCCTTGTCCAGCGGCGCGCCGTCGGGCAGGCCCATGGCCTTGCGCATCCGCTCTTCCTTGTCGCCCAGCACCGGCTGGTTGTAGCGCAGGCAGGCGGGCAGGCAGACAGCGTTCAGGGTGCCGTGATGCAGGTTCAGCTCCCGGATGCGGCCCGCTGCATGGCTCATGGCATGGACAGCACCCAGGCCCTTGGTGAAGGCCAGCGCGCCCTCCGCAGCCGCGATCATCATCTGCTTGCGGCCTTCCCGGTCCTCCCCGTTGGCAACCACGCTCTCCAGGTGTCCCTGGCCCACGGCGCGCCACAGGCCGTCGATGCCGATGGCTTCCGCCGCCGGGTTCTCCGTCGGACTCATCACCGCTTCCATCAGATGGGTGACGGCATCCATGCCGGTGGCGGCGGTCAGGCGGGGCGGCAGGCCGACCGTCAGTTCCGGATCGCACAGGGCCACCTTCGCAAGCATGTTCGGGCTGCTGAAGATCAGCTTGCGCCCGTCTTCCGTGATGATCACCGCGCCGCGGCTGACCTCCGACCCGGTGCCGGAGGTGGTGGGGATCGCGATCATCGGGGCGCAGGCACCGATCTTCGCCATCCCTCCGGTCATGACATTGTAGTCGATCAGCGGCTCCGGATGCGTCGCCAGCAGGGCGACGCCCTTCGACAGGTCCATGGATGACCCCCCGCCGAGCGCGATGATGCCGTCGCAGTCATTCTCCCGGTACAGCGCCAGCGCATCCTTCACCGCCGTCTCGGTCGGATTTTCCGGCGTGCCGTCATACAGCGTCACCTGCACATCGTTGGGGATCCGCCCCCTGATCCGGTCCGCGATACCCAGATCCACCAGACCCTTGTCGGTGCAGATCAGCGGCCGCCGGATCCCGAGGGTCGCCAGCGTCTCCGCCAGCATGTCGATGGCCCCGTGCTCGATGTGACACTGGTTGAAGAATGTGATGATGGCCAAGTGAAAATCCTCCCCTGCGGTGATGCGGGGAGTGTGCACCGCCAGTCAGCCCCCCCGCAACGGCAATCCTGCCATCGCCCAGCCCGTCTTGACGCAACGGCACCGGCTGTCACGATAGGCGCCATGCAACGCAATGATCGGGGAGGATCTCGCAGCCATGATGACGGGTGAGGAATACAAGGCATCGCTGAACGACGGTCGGGCGACCTATTTCGAGGGGCGCCGGGTCGATGACATCATGGCCGACAAGCTGATGGCGGAATCGGCGGAGGTCATCGCGAAGGGCTATGACCTGCTCTACCAGCCGGGTGCCGACGCGAAGAGTCCGCTCATGGACATCCCGCGTTCGGCGGAGGAACTGAAGGCACGGCTGCCGCTGCTGAGTTCCGTCGATATCGTGGCCAATACCACCAACCAGTCGATCATGACCCTGATGACCGCAGCCGGGCGCATCGGCGGGGAGCATCCGGAATATGCGGAGCGCATCCAGGCCTGGGTCGAGGACGCACAGGCCCGCGACATCCGCATCACCGAATGCATTACCGACGGCAAGGGCGACCGGTCGCTCAGCCCCGGAAAGCAGCCGGATCCGGACGCCTATACCCGCGTGGTGGAGCGCCGCAGTGACGGCGTGGTCATTCGTGGCGCCAAGCTGCACATCACCGGTGCCTCTCTGGGGCATGAGACCATGGTGATCCCGACCAAGGCGATGAAGCCCGGCGAGGAAGACTATGCCATCGCCTGCGCCGTGCCGGTCAACGCGCCGGGGGTGAAGATCGTCAATACCTCCTATGCGCCGCGGCACGAGGATGACCGGGTGTTTCCGGTCAGCCGCCAGAACCACATGCCGGAAGGCTTCGTCATCTTCGATGATGTCTTCGTGCCGACAGAGCGGATCTTCCTGAACGGCGAGGTCAAGCACGCCGGGCAGTTCGCCCATTCACTGGGCCTGTGGGAACGGCTGGGCGGCCTGACCTTCATGTCCAACGAGGCGGATGAGCTGGTCGGTTTCGCGCAGCTGATCGCGGAGGCCAACGGGCTGGAGAAGGTCGGGCACGTGCGCGAGAAGATCTCGGAGATGATCATCCATGCCACGCTGATCCGCGCCTCGCTGGAAGCGGCCATCGCCAACTGCACCATCGGTGACAATGGCGCGGCGTTCCCGTCGGAACTGTTCACCAATGCCGGCAAGTACCAGGCGGCGACCCAGTACAACCTGATGTGCCGTCACCTGCATGACATCTCCGGCGGCTCGGTGCTGACCGCGCCCGGGATCTCGGACCTGGAGAACAACGAGGTCGGGCCGCTGATCCGCAAGTACATGTCGGCCAGCCCCAACGTCGATGGCGAGACCCGCATCAAGCTGTTCCACGCCATCCGCGACCTGACCGCCGATGCCATGGGCGGCTGGCGCTATGTCACCAACATCCAGGCCGGTGGCGGTCTCTACGCCCAGCGCATCGTGACGCGGAAGCACTACGACATGGAGGGCGCCAAGCGGAAGGCCCTGCATGCCGCCAAGATGCTGCCGGAGGGCGAGGCGGCGGAATAGGGCGACCTCTACCTACCGTACCGGAAAGCCAGATTGATTGACCCCGCCTGCCCGGCGGGGTTAAGTCCCGCGCGTCAGGTGGCTGGATGACCGCTGTCGTGCCGCAAGGCGCGGTGGAGGAAAGTCCGGGCTCCACGGAGAATCGGTGCCGGGTAACGCCCGGCGGGGGCGACCCCAGGGAAAGTGCCACAGAGAACAGACCGCCCGTGGCGACACGGGCAAGGGTGAAACGGTGCGGTAAGAGCGCACCGCGGCGGCGGCAACGTCGCTGGCAGGGTAAACCCCACCGGGAGCAAGACCGAATAGGGATGGCTGGATGTCATGCCGCAAGGCAGAGGCAGCAGGGCGCTCCGGCCCGCCGTCCGGGTTGGTTGCACGAGGCATCCGGCGACGGGTGTCCCAGATGAATGGTCATCCAGTTCCCGGCAACGGGAACGGACAGAACCCGGCTTACAGGCCACCTGACGTTCTTCTTCCCGCGCATCTGGATCACTGTCAGACGCCGACGCGGCACAGTGGGTACCCGGGTCAGGCCCGGGCACGGCGTCTGTGGGGTGGGAGATTTCAGTTAGATCGCTCACCCCTCCCCCACGCCGCTCGCGGACTTGATCCGCGAGCCCGGTCTCCCAGGCTTGCCCAGCGCTGCTGGGTACCCGGGTCAAGCCCGGGTACGGCGTGGGGAAGATGGCATTGCCAGTGGGTCACCTGACCAACACCCATCACGGCACCCGCGGACTTGATCCGCGGGTCCAGCTCTCGGCAAGGCATTGAACCAGGTTGCGCGGAGGCAGCCGCGCCTGCTCACCAACGTCAGCGCGGTACACCGGGTACCCGGGTCGAACCCGGGTATGGCGTCAGCGGAGTGGTGGCGGCTGGATCAGTCCTGGCCGCCCGGGACGATGGCGAGGCTGCCGGAGGGGCGGCGGCTGACGGTGGCGTCGGGGCCGACGACGACCGTGGTGAAGGAATTCTCCACGATCACGGGACCCGCCACCGGCTCATCGACCTTCAGCGAATCGAAGCTGCGGATCGCCGTGTCCAGCCAGCCGCCTGCACCGAACCAGGCCTTGCGGCTGGGCTGTTCGCCGGTTCCCGCCGCCGTGTCGGACAGGCTGGCGATACCGCCTTCGCGGAGCGTGCAGCTGACACGGGCCGACCAGCCAATGACCTCGATCTCCGATTCCGCGTCCTTGATGGCGAAGACTTCCTCATGCGCGGCATGGAAGTCCTCCACCAGCTGCCGCACATCGGCCTCGGAGCCGAAGCTGTCACCGCGCAGCGGCACCTCGATCTCCCAGACCTGGTGCGGATAGCGCGCCTCCGCCATGTAGGTGATCTCCGTCCGGACGGCCCCGGCCCCCGCACCGCTGGCGAAGGCCTCGCAACGGGCCTTCAGATCCGCCAGCACCGCATTGACACCGTCGCGGTCGAAGTCGGCGGAGGTGGTGAACAGGGTGGCCCGCGCGTCCGACATCAGGTCGGACATCAGCGCGCCGCCCGCCGAAAGGGCGGCACCCACGTCCGGGATCAGCACCATGGGACAGCCGAGGCGGGCGCCGATCCGCTCCGAGTTCAGGCCCGCCGCACCACCGCCGCCGATCAGCACAGCCTTGGCGGGGTCGATGCCCTGGTTGATGGTGATGTCCATGATCGCCTGCACCATGTTCTCCGTGGCGATGCGGACGATGGCCAGCGCCGCATCCTCCACCGACAGGTTCAGCCGACCCGCGAGACGGCTTTCGATGGCGGTGCGGGCAGCGGCGGCATCCAGCTTCATGCTGCCGCCCAGGAAGAAGTCGGGATCGACGTAACCCAGCACGACACAGGCGTCGGTCAGCGTCGGTTCGGTGCCGCCATTGCCATAGGCGGCCGGACCCGGCACTGCGGAGGCCGACTGCGGCCCCACATGCAGCAGGCCGCCGTCATCGACCCAGGCGATGGAGCCGCCGCCCGCCCCGATGGAGCGCACGTCGACGGAGGGAAAGCCGGTCATGTGGCCACGATATTCGCCGCCGATCCAGGTCTCCCGCGTCCACGGAATCCGTCCACGGCGCACCAGGCTGAGGTCGTAGGTGGTGCCGCCGGTATCGGCAACGATGGCGGTCTCCGCCTGCGCATCCACGTCGGTGAAATGCCGGCCCGCGACCGGAGCCATGGACGGCCCGGAATTGATCAGATGCACCGGCGTCTCCGCCGCGTCCGCCGCGTCGATGACACCCGCGCCACTGGTCACGATCAGCACCCGGCCGTCGAACCCGGCTTCCTTCAGCCGCTGCGACAGGTTGCGCATGTAGGCCCCCATCAGGGGCTTCAGCGAGGCGTCGATGGCGGTGGAGGAGGCCCGGCGGTATTCGCGCAGCGACGGATTGAGCCGGTGCGACAGGGTGAAGGGAACGCCGGGCATGTGCTCCTCCAGCAGCTCCCCGATCCGCTTCTCGTGCGCGCCATTGACGATGGACCAGAGCAGGCAGACGGCCACGGCCTCCACACCCGCCGCCTTCATTTCCTGGATGATGGAGATGACCTGCGCCTCATCGAGGGGCGTCAGCACCTCTGCATCGGTATTGATGCGTTCATCGACTTCCCAGGTCAGGGACCGGGGCACATAGGGTTCCGGATAGGGGACGGTGAAGTTGAAGACGTCGGAACGCCCCCCTTCCCGCAGCACCAGGATGTCCGGGTGGCCGGTGGTGGTCAGGAAAGCGGTCTTCGCGGTATTGCCGGTGATGATGGCGTTGATCGCGCGGGTGGTGCCATGGATGAACAGGCTGCCCTGCGCCAGCAGTTCGCCCAGCGGCAGCCCCATGCCGTCGGCGGCAACCTGCAGGCTGTCGATGACGCCGCGAATCGGGTCATCCGGCGTCGTCGCGGCCTTGAACATGCGCAGGGTGCCGTCATCCTCCTCCACCAGCAGATCCGTGAAGGTTCCCCCCGTATCGACCGCAAATCGCATCGTTCCCGCTCTCCCGCGCTCCATCGCTTCGGGAATCGTCCCGAAACTACCGGACCAGACGGGAGCATCGGACGGCAGCGCTGACAAGATGGCACGATGGGCAATGCGCGCTGATACTGCAAAAGGTGCGCTGCCCGCACAGGTCAGCCGCCCCCGTCCCTGTCACACTGTCGAAAGGGGAAATGCATCAGGTTGCCGTGGGAGGGACCGGGAGATGAGCGAACTGAAGGTGAAGACACTTGCACCGCTGCCGATCGCCATGCTGGTCGCGGCGGCGCTGATCTACGGCCTGGTGTTTCCGTTCAACCAGCTGGCGTCGGAGGCCGGAGGGACATTCTTCGGCCATGCCTTCTGGCAGGTCTTCCTGGCGGGCATCGCCCTGTTCGTCATCGCCAATCTGCGGGGGCAGAGGGTACGTTTCGGCTGGCCCTGGTTCCGCGTCTATGTCGTCGTCGGGGCCTTCGGCTTCGGGCTGCCGATGGCACTGCTGACCTTCGTCGGCCCCAATCTGCCGACGGCCATCGTCTCGCTGGTGCTGGCGCTGTCGCCGACCTGCACCTATCTGGCCAGCATCCTGTTCCGCATCGACCGCCTGTCCGCCTTCGGCATTGTCGGCATCCTGCTCGGTTTCGCCGGGGTGGCGGTGGTGCTGGCCCCGGACAGCGCCATGCCCGGCACCGACGCGGTGACCTGGTTCCTGCTGGCGCTGATCGTGCCGGTGTTCCTGGCCATCGCCAACATCTCGGCCGCACTGCTGCGCCCGCCGGAAGCCACCTCGACGGCGATGGGTGCCGGGTTCCTGCTGGGCGCGGCGCTGTCGCTGCTGCCGCTGATGCTGCTGTTCAACCAGACCTATCTGCCGCTGAACACGGCCATCCTGCTCCCGACACTCGGTTCGGCAGCGGTGAACGCGGTCTTCATCATCCTGTTCGCGGAACTGGTACGGCGCTGGGGACCGACCTTCTTCGCCCAGTTCAACTATCTGGCCGTGGTCGCCGCCATCGGCTGGGCCGCGATCTTCTTCGGCGAACAGCCCGGCATCCACTCCCTGATTGCCCTGGCCCTGATGGCCACAGGCGTGATGATCTCGGAACTGCGCCACCGGAAGAAGTAGGCGGGAACCACACGAAGACTCCCGGCATCCCCAGCCATGCGAGACAAGCGTGGCCGGAATGGCCGTAGGGGCTGTGACATCGGAGCGAAGCCGTTTATGCTCCGCCGAACTTTGACGATGTTTCAACTTGAACAAGGGGGAGGATACCTATGGTCGCGATGTTCGAACAATCAGACCTGTCACGTGATCTGGCCGAACGCATCGAAGCGTTCATGGACGAGCACATCTATCCGAACGAGCAGCTCATGGATGACCAGCTCGCCGAGGGCGACCGCTGGCAGCCGATCCCGAAGTCGGAGGAGCTGAAGGCCATCGCCAAGGAGCAGGGCCTGTGGAACCTGTTCCTGCCGGAGAATCCCTATGGTTTCTCCATGTCCAACCTGGACTATGCGCCGCTGTGCGAGATCATGGGCCGTTCGCGTTACGCCTCGGAGATCTTCAACTGCTCCGCACCCGACACCGGCAACATGGAAGTGCTGGCCCGTTACGGCACCAAGGAGCATCAGGAGAAGTGGCTGAAGCCGCTGCTGGAAGGCGAGATCCGCTCCGCCTTCGCGATGACGGAGCCGGAGGTTGCCTCCTCCGACGCCACCAACATCGCCTGCCGCATCGAGCGTGATGGCGATGAATATGTCATCAACGGCCGCAAGTGGTGGACCTCTGGAATCGGCGATCCGCGCTGCAAGGTGCTGATCCTGATGGGCAAGACCGACCCGGACAACCCGGACCGCCACAAGCAGCAGTCCATGATCCTGGTGCCGCGCGATGCCAAGGGCGTGACCGTGAAGCGGATGCTGCCGGTGTTCGGCTATGACGACGCGCCGCACGGCCATGGCGAGGTGCTGTTCGAGAACGTGCGCGTTCCCGCCTCCGACATCCTGCTGGGTGAGGGCCGCGGCTTCGAGATCGCCCAGGGGCGGCTTGGCCCGGGACGTATCCATCACTGCATGCGCTCCATCGGCGTCGCCGAGCGTGCGCTGGAACTCACCATCAAGCGCCTGAAGTCCCGCGTGGCCTTCGGCAAGCCGGTGATCGAGCAGTCGGTCTGGCGGGAGCGGATCGCGGAGGCGCGGATCATGATCGATCAGTGCCGCCTGCATGTGCTCTACACCGCCTGGAAGATGGATACGGTCGGCAACAAGGAAGCCCGCAAGGAAATCGCGGGCATCAAGGTCTCCGTGCCGAACATGGCCTGCAAGATCACCGACTGGGCCATCCAGGCCCATGGCGCCGGTGGTGTCACCACCGACTTCGGTACGGCGAACATGTACGCCCACCAGCGCACCCTGCGTCTGGCGGACGGCCCGGATGAGGTGCATCGCGACCAGCTCGCCCGCCTCGAGATCCGTCGCTGGAACTGACCTGACGAACCCGCGCTGTCCCCGGGGGCAGCGCGGTCTTCGACAGCCGGAATGAAGAGGGCCAGGTTCCTGACGGAGCGTGGCCCTTTTCGTTGGAATGCATGCGGGTGACGCTGCCCGAAAACCCGGAAACGGAAGGGATCGCCCGCCGTCCCCTCACCGGCCATGCAATGTTTGCCTCGCCCCTGAATTGGGCGTATTGCGGGTTCAGGGGCCCCTCGTCAGGGTCCCGTTCAGAGTCAACAAGGTGGCTGAGAGATGCATAGCCCCGGTGGCGGCCAGACGTCGCATCGGTTTTCCCTGACAGGGCCTGGGCAGGAGCGGTCGGTTGCTTGACGTCCGGCCGGTCTTTCAGATCCTCGGCTGGGTGGTCTGCTGGATCGGCATCACGCTGCTGGTGCCGACCGCCACGGATCTGGCCGATGACAATGTGGACTGGCAGGCGTTCCTGCTCGCGGCCGGTATCGCCCTGTTCGCGGGTGGGCTGCTGGTGGCCGGGACCTGGCGCGAGAGCGGCGTCCGGCTGGACCTTCGCCAGTCGTTCATCGTCGTCATTCTCGGCTGGGTGTTCGTCGCCGGCTTCGGGGCGATCCCTTTTCTGGGCATCGGCATCAGTTTCACCGACGCGGTATTCGAATCCATGTCCGGTCTGACGACAACCGGCTCGACCGTGCTGACCGGCCTCGACGGGCTGCCACGGGGCGTGCTGCTGTGGCGCGCGATGCTCCAGTGGGTCGGCGGCATCGGGATCATCGCGATCGCGGCACTGATACTTCCGCTTCTCCGGGTCGGCGGCATGCAGCTCTTCAAGATCGAAAGCTCCGGGTCCGACGAGGACAAGGCGGCGGCCGACAGTCGCCTTCTGATCCTGCTGTTCAGCATCTACACGGGTCTGACCCTGCTCTGCGCGCTGGTCTTCTCCCTGCTGGGGATGGAGCCGTTCGATGCCATCACCCATGCCATGACCACGCTGTCCACCGGCGGCTATTCCACGCATGACGCCTCCTTTGGATACTTCGCTGACTGGCGGCTGCACTGGGCCGGCACGTTCTTCATGATCTGCGGCGCGATCCCGTTCTTTCTCTACGTGCGCACGACCATGGGAAACTGGCGCGTTCTGGTCTCCGACGCGCAGGTGAGGGGATTTCTCGGCTTTCTGGCCGTCAGCACCGCCCTGATGACGCTTTGGCTGCATGCGGAAAGGGACATCGGCATCTTCGAGGCCCTGACGCTGGTGTCCTTCAACATCACCTCCGTCGTCACGACGACCGGGTTCGCGACGGCGGACTATACCGCCTGGGGTCCTGGCGCCGTCGGCATGTTCCTGATGCTGATGTTCGTGGGCGGCTGCTCCGGTTCCACCTCGGGCGCGATCAAGATCTACCGCTACCAGGTGCTGTGGATCTTCGTGCGGGCCCATGTGACGCGGCTGTTCTCGCCGAACCGGGTGATCGCGCTGTCCTACAATGGCCAGAGACTGGATTCGGATGTTCCGACATCGATTCTGGCCTTCCTCGCCGTCTTCATCGCGACGATCGGCATCGTGACGGTTCTTCTTGCCCTCTGCGGACTGGATATCGTGACCGCCTATTCGGCCAGTCTCACGGCCATCACGAACGTCGGGCCGGGAATGGGCGAGATCATCGGCCCCGCCGGCAATTTCCAGCCCCTGCCGGACATCGCCAAGTGGATCCTGACAAGCGCCATGCTGGCCGGTCGTCTGGAGGTGCTGGTGCTGCTGGTCATCTTCGACCGGGACTTCTGGATCGACTGAGCGGGGTCAGCCCTGGCCGTCCGCTGCCATCACACCTCCGGTTCGTCGATCCCGGCAGCGCGGCAGGCGGCGGTGATGGTGTTGGCGAGCAGGCAGGCGATGGTCATGGGGCCGACGCCGCCGGGGACCGGGGTGATGGCACCGGCATGGCCGATGGCGGCGGCATAGTCCACGTCGCCGACCAGACGGGTCTTGCCGTCTTCCTTCGGGACGCGGTTGATGCCGACGTCGATGACGGTGGCACCCGGCGCGATCCAGTCACCCTGCACGAAGTGCGGACGACCCACGGCGGCAACCACGATATCGGCGCTGCGGCAGAGTTCGGGCAGGTTGCGGGTGCGGCTGTGGGCGATGGTGACGGTGCAGTTGGCCTGCAGCAGCAGCATGGCCATGGGCTTGCCGACGATGTTGGAGCGTCCGACGACCACGGCGTTGAGGCCCGAGAGGTCGCCCAGCCGGTCCTCCAGCATCATCATGCAGCCGCGCGGGGTGCAGGGCACCAGGGCGGGCAGACCGACCTGCAACCGCCCGGTATTGATGACATGGAAACCGTCCACGTCCTTCGCGGGGTCGATGCGGTCCAGCACGGCGGTCTCGTCGATCTGGTCCGGCAGGGGCAGCTGCACCAGGATGCCGTGGATGCCCGGATCGGCGTTCAGCCGGTCGACGATGGCCAGGACCTCTTCCTGGCTGGCGGTGTCGGGCAGGCGGATCTCGTCGGAACGCATGCCCGCCTCATTGGTCTGCTTCGCCTTGTTGCGGACGTAGACCTGGCTGGCCGGATCCTCCCCCACCAGCACCACGGCGAGACCGGGCTTCAGCCCGTGATCGCGGATCAGGATCTCCGTCTGGGCGGTGACCCGTTCCCGCACACGGGCCGCGAAGGCCTTGCCGTCGATGCGGTTGTCGGGCTGGCTGGCGGCTGTGCTGGAGGCGGACTCTGCGGCTGCGGTCATGATCCTGATCCCTGTCTACTGGGCGCCGGAGGGCGGCTGGGGTGGCAGAAGGCGGCGGAGCTCAGCTTCCGCGCCTGCAATCTGAACTGTCTTGGCGCGGCTGATCTCTCCACGCACGACCTCAATATCCCTCGGCGCGACGTTCAGCACGTCGGCGAGCAGTCTGATCACGGCGCGGTTGGCCTTGCCCTTCTCCGGCGGGGCGGCAACCCGGACCCTGAGCCGTTGCGTGCCGTCCGGGTCCGTGCGCCAGTCCTCCACGCGGGAACGGCTGGCGCCGGGCGAGACATGCAGGTGCAGCAGCAGCGCGCCGTACCGGTCAGCTTGTGTAACCGACGCAGAATCCCATCACGTCGCAGATGACGAAGGTCCGTGCGACCATCAGACCAATGATCAGTACAACCGGTGAAAGGTCGATTCCCCCCAGGTCCGGCAGGATCCGACGGATCGGCGCCAGCGCCGGTTCGGTGATGCGATAGAGGAACTGGCCGATGGTGCGCGCGATGTTGTTGTGCGGGTTCAGCACGTTGAACGCGACCAGCCAGCTCATGATCGCCGACGCGATCAGGCAGAAGATGTAGAAATCGACGACGAAGTCGATCAGTTGCGCAATGGCGGCCATGCCGATGGCTCCTGCAATCCGGTGTATGCGATTGTCGCGACGTTTAACGCAGAACGGCCCGCAAGGGAATTGCCCTCGGGCGAGTTGTTTGCGGACCGCGTCGCGGTTGTTGCGTGGACCCGGTCTTGTTTGCTGACCGCACCTCCCCTCTCCCCCTCCCGGCCACCCATTACAGGATACTTGCGTGGGTGACCGGGAGGGGGAGAGGGGAGGCACGGTCAGCGAATGAAATCCCCAAAAAAAATGCGGGCACCAGAGAGGGGGTTCTGGTGCCCGCAGGGTGGAAACCGGTCGGGAGGGGGGTGACCGGTCTCAGGGGTCTCGCGGGGATGATCGGGGAAGGGCCCCGTCAGCTGTCATCCCGGTTGGTGCACAGGGCCCGTGTCGGCCCTCAATAGGTGCCGACAGCAATGCTTCGGCGGTAGGTGGTGAACTCTCCGGTATGGTCCTGGTAGAGCGAGATGCCACCGCGCGGCACGCCAACGGTCTGTTGCGTGGCGCTGGCCTGCTCGTTCGCGCTGTGGTGCTTGCCCGGCATCGCCGAGCTGACGCCGAGACTCGCCAGCAGGGCGGCGGTCACGATCCAGACCCCCAGGTGCTGTCGAACAATGCGGCTCATCATGGTCTTTCCTCAAGTCTGTCGGGCCACCCGTGTGGTGGCGGCTTTGGCGGTGGAGGGCTCTCCGTGCCGCCGATGACAGGGAGATGGGGTGCCCGAATAGCAAATCAACATATATCGATTCGATATATGTGCTTTTTTCGAAAGTTGTCCGGAAGGGACGCGCCCCGGCCCCTTGCGGCGGGCGGAATGTCCTGCGGGATTCCCCGCCTTGCCGAAATGGGGTAGACAGGACCCCTGTCCGATGGCGGCACCGGCCGAACTGCCGAACAGGGCCGGAAACCGCGGGGACAGTGACGACAAGGGGGAGGATTCAGGATGAGCACGACACGGACCACCTGCGCGCGGGCTGCTGCGGCATGAGCATGACCTATGACGACCCGATCACGTTTTCCGGCGCACCGCTGAACCGTGTCTCCGAACATCGCAAGGATGGCGACTGGCTGGCCGACCGGATGATGGACCGCGCCAGCCGTTTCATGCCGGTGTCACGCCTGCGGGCCTTCATCGATGTCAGCGCGGAGCCGGAGATTGCCTGGTGCTCGCCACTGGAGGTGCTCGACCTGCTGGAGGAAAACCGCCCGCTGCTGCTGGGTACCCGCGACGGCATCGCCCATTTCGCCATCGAGGCCGATCCCCGCCGCGCACCGCGTGACGCGGTCTGGCCCGACAGGGGCAAGTTCATCGATGTCCGCTCCATCGCCCCGGCCCTGCCGGTGGGGGAGGCGGCGATCCTGGCCCAGGCCCGGTCCATGCTGGACTGGCACCAGCGCCATCGCTTCTGTGCCGTCTGCGGCGCGCCGTCGGAAATGCGGGAGGCGGGTTACATGCGCGCCTGCACCGATGACGGCTGCAAGGCACAGCATTTCCCGCGCACCGACCCGGTGACGATCATGCTGGTCTTTGACGGCGACCGCTGCCTGCTGGGCCGTCAGCCCCGGTTCCCCGATGGCTCCTATTCCGCGCTGGCCGGCTTCATGGAACCGGGTGAATCCATCGAGGAATGCGTGCGCCGCGAAATCTGGGAGGAAGCGGGGCTGAAGGTCGGCACGGTCCGCTACATCGCTTCCCAGCCCTGGCCGTTCCCCTCCAGCCTGATGATCGGCTGCTTCGCGGAGGCGGAAACGACCGAGATCACCCTGGACCCGGAGGAACTGGAAGACGCCCAGTGGTTCAGCCGCGATCAGGTGATCGAGATGCTGGAACGCTCGGAGGAAGGTGAGGGCCTGCGCATGCCGCCCCGCCTCTCCCTCGCCCACCAGCTCGCCCGCCGCTGGATCGCCGGGGTCTGATTCTCTCCTTGCCGGTACGGGTGGTGACGAACAGGCCCGGAGGCCTCAGCGCGATCTGATCTGATTCAGTATCGAGAGCTGGGCTCGCGGATCAAGTCCGCGAGCGACGTGGGCGTGGTGGGACATTGCCACCCCACGGACGCCGTACCCGGGCCTGACCCGGGTACCCAGCGTGCCGCGCCGACGTCAGCGGACTGGCGCGGAGGCCTCAGTGCGAACTGATTTGATTCAGTGCCGAGAGCTGGGCTCGCGGATCAAGTCCGCGAGCGGCGTGGGGGAGGGCGGGACATTGGTGCTCACCGCCACCAACACCCCACTGACGCCGTGCCCGGGCTTGACCCGGGTACCCAGTGTGCCGCGCCGATGTTGGCGGACTGGTCCGGAGGCCTCAGACGGACAGCAACCGGTCGCGCAGGGCGCTGTCGGCGGCGAGTTCGGCCATGTCGCCGGTATGGGCGATCTGGCCGCTTTCCAGCACGACGCAGCGGCTGGCGACTTCCGCCGCGAAACCGAGACTCTGTTCGGCGATCAGCAGGGTCAGCCCCTCCGCCCGCAGCGTGGCGACCGTGTCGGCAATGCGGTCCAGCACCACCGGCGCCAGCCCCTCCGCCGGTTCGTCCAGCAACAGGATGCGCGGATTTCCGGCCAGCGTGCGGGCGATGGTCAGCATCTGCTGCTCCCCGCCTGACATGCGGCCCGCGCGGCGGTCGCGCATGGCGTGGAGTTCGGGGAAAAGGTCATAGAGCCGCTGTTCCGGCCATTCGGGCGCATCGGAACGGGTCGGACGGCGCCCGACCTCCAGATTCTCCGCCACCGTCAGTTCGGCGAAGATGCGCCGTTCCTCCGGCACATAGCCGACGCCCAGCCGCGCGATCTTCTGCGGCGGCAGGCTGCCGATGGCCTGGCCGTCGAAGCTCAATGTGGCGGCGCCGCGGCGGACCAGGCCCATGATCGCCTTGATCGTGGTGGACTTGCCCGCACCGTTACGCCCCAGCAAGGCCAGTGAATCCCCCTGCGCCAGGCTGAAGGAGATCCCGTGCAGCACGGTCGCCGGTCCGTAACCGGCACTCAGACCCTCGATCCGCAGCATGGCCTCAGACATGGGTTTCAGGCATGGCTTCGGCCTCCCCCGTCTCGGCGCGGCCGAGGTAGACCCGGCGCACTTCCGGGTCGCGGCGGATCTCATCCACCGTGCCCTCCGCGATCAGCTGCCCGCGTGCCATGACCATGACCCGGTCGGCGTGGCCGAAGACCGCCTCCATGTCATGCTCCGTGAACAGCACCGCCAGACCGGAGGCGGCGACGATGGCGCTGACCTGATCCATCAGCAGGGCACGGTCGGCGGCGGCCATGCCCGCCGTCGGCTCGTCCATGAACAGCAGGCGCGGTGACGATGACAGCGCCATGGCCAGGTCCAGCCGCTTGACGTCGCCATAGGGCAGCTCCGTCACCGGCCGGTCCGCCTGGTCCTGCAATCCCACCTGCCCCAGCAGCTCCGCGATGCGGAAACTGGCGTCAGGGGCGCGGCGGAAGGACAGCGTGTGACGGGTCGCGGCATCCAGCGCGGTCTCGACAGCCTCCGCCACCGTCATGCTGAGGAAGGAGCGGGCGATCTGGAACGTGCGCCCGATGCCCAGCCGCACGATCTGGCGCGGCTTGCGCCCGGTGATGTTCTTGCCATCCAGAACGACACTGCCCCGGTCGGCCCGCAACTGTCCGTTCAGCAGGTTGAAACAGGTGGTCTTGCCCGCACCGTTGGGGCCGATCAGGGCCAGCCGCTCCCCGGCGCCGACCTGGAAGCTGACACCATCGACAGCAGCAACACCGCCGAAGGATTTCGCCAGATCACTGACCTGCAGCACCGCGCTCATGCCGGTTTCCGCCGCCGTATCATGCTGCCGAGACCGGCCATGCCGCCGGGTGCCAGCATGGCGATCAGCAGGATCACGCCGCCCAGCATCGACCGCCAGGCCTCGAACTGGTTGAACACATCCTCCAGCACCACGAAGGTGGAGGCCCCGATCAGCGCGCCCGCCAGCACATCGACACCGCCCAGCAGCACCATGATCAGGGCATCGACCGACTGCGGGATGGCCAGCACATCGGGAAAGACGCTGCCCTTCTTGAACACGTAGAGACCACCGGCAAGACCCGCGACGGTCCCGGCCAGGGTGAAGGCCATCCATTGCTGGTTCTGCACGTTGATGCCCAGCGCCTCCGCCCGCAGCGGCGCGTCCCGTGCGGCGGTAAGCGCCCGTCCGAACGGGCTGCGGGTCGCCTGCCGCAGCACCAGAACGGCGATCACCGCGAAGGCCAGCGCCAGGTAGTAGAAGGCCAGGTCATCGCCGAAGAGCTTCGCCGGCCAGATTCCGGTCAGGCCGTCATCGCCGCCGGTGAAGTCCTGCATCTGCACCGCGGCGGCCCAGACGATCTGGGCGGCAGCCAGCGTCAGCATGGCGAGATAGACCCCGGACAGGCGGACACAGAACCAGCCGAAGAACAGCGCCGCGGCGGCGGCGGCCACCGGGGCCACGGCCAGCGCCCAGCCCATGTCCGCCTCCAGATGCCGCACCAGCAGCGCCGCGCCATAGGCGCCGACACCGAAGTAGGCGGCGTGGCCGAAGCTGACCATGCCCCCCGGCCCCATCAGGAACTGCAGCGACATGGCGAACATGCCCAGGATCATGATGTCGATGATCAGCACGGTCATGAACTGGTCCACCACCAGCGGCAGCAGCGCCATGACCAGAAACAGCCCGCCCCAGGCCATGGCCGGCAGCCGCAGGGTGCCCATGCCCGGACCGGGCGGCGTCTCCGGGGCCGACGGCGGACGGCCCAGCAGCCCGTAGGGGCGGATCACCAGCACCACCGCCATGGCGGCGAAGGCCACGATCAGGGTGATCTCCGGCAGGATCAGGATGCCGAAGGCGTTCAGTTCGGAGATCAGGATGGCAGCCAGATAGGCCCCGGGGATGGAGCCCATGCCGCCAACCACGGTGATGACGAAGACCTCCGCGATGATCTCCAGATCCATGGTCAGGGTGACGGCATCGCGGGGCACCTGCATCGCACCGCCCAGCCCCGCCAGTCCGGCCCCGAGGCAGAAGACAGCCGTGAACAGCTTGGCCTGATCCACACCCAGCGCCGCCGCCATCTCCCTGTCCTGTGTCGCGGCGCGGACCAGCACACCGAAACGGGTGCGGGCGAACAGCAGCCAGAGCAGGAACAGCGTGATCGGTCCCATGGCGATCAGGAACAGGTCGTACTCCGGTATGCGCTCACCGAATATGGTGACGACGCCGGACAGGCCCGGCGCGCGGGGGCCGAAGCGGTCGGCAACGCCCCAGATCCATTCCGCCACATCCTGCGCGATCAGCACGATGGCGAAGGTGGCGACAAGCTGGAACATCTCCGGCGCGCGATAGATGCGGCGCAGCACGGTGACCTCGATCAGCCCGCCGACGGCGGCAGAGACCAGGGCGGCGATGGGCAGTGCCAGCCAGAACCCCGGCACCTTGCCGAACAGCCCGATGACATCCATCGCGACATAGGCACCGATCATGTAGAGCGAGCCATGGGCGAAATTGACCACCCGCGTGACGCCGAAGATCAGGCTGAGCCCGGCAGCAACCAGAAACAGCGACGACGCGCTGGCGAGCCCCGTCAGGGCCTGTGCGAAGTAGAATCCCATGCCCCGGAGTTGGCGGGATCACGCCTGATCCGTCAAGTAGTTGTGATGGGATTGGCGGTGGTCAGGAGCAGTCGATCGCAGGCGCACCCTCCTTCCCCCTCGACGGGGGAAGGTCGGGATGGGGGTGAATCGGCGCAGCCGAACAGTCATGACTTCGCCACTGTGCAACAGCCTGCGGCTTCACCCCCCATCGACCGCTGCGCGGCCACTTCCCCCTCAAGGGGGGAAGACGAAGAAGCACCCACAGGGGCGCCAGGATCAGCGAACGCCCCCTGACAGATCCACCTATCCCCGGCTGCGCGGGATCTCCACGTCGCGGTGGATGGAGACCGACAGGATCAGGCCGAAGCCGATCAGCAGGGTCAGCATCGCGGTTCCGCCGTAGGAAATCAGCGGCAGCGGCACGCCGACAACGGGCAGGATGCCGGTCACCATGCCGATATTGATGAAGATGTAGAGGAAGAAGGTCGTGGCGATGCCGACCGCGACCAGCCGCCCGAACTGGTGCCGCGACCGGAAGCCGATGGCATAGGCATAGATCAGGATCAGGATGTAAAGGCCCATCAGTGCCAGTCCGCCGACCATGCCGAACTCCTCCGCCAGCATGGTGAAGATGAAGTCGGTACGCATCTCGGGCAGGAAGTTCAGGTGGCTCTGCGTCCCCTCCAGGAAGCCCTTGCCGGAGATGCCGCCCGACCCCAGCGCGATCTTCGACTGCATGATGTGATAGCCCGCGCCCAGCGGGTCGCTCTCCGGGTTCAGGAAGGTCATGATGCGACCCTTCTGGTACTCGTGCAGCTGCGACCAGGCGATGGGCATGGCCGCCAGCGCGGCACCCAGCGCCAGGGCGAACTTCCACAGCCGTACCCCGGCCAGGAACAGCACGATGGACCCGCCCGCCGCCAGCAGCAGGGCCGTGCCGAGGTCCGGCTGCTTCAGCACCAGCAAGGTCGGCATGCCGATCAGGGCCAGCGGCGGCAGCAGGTAGGTGATGCGCCCCGTATCCTCCAGCGACAGACCGTGGAAATAGCGGGCCAGCGCCAGCACCAGCGCGATCTTCATGACTTCGGACGGCTGCAGGTTGAAGAACCCGAGGCTGACCCAGCGGGTCGCCCCCATGCCGGTGGTACCGACGAACTCGACCGCCAGCAGCAGCACCAGCGCCACGGCATAGATCAAATAGGCCCAGCGCATCCAGAAGCGGATATCGATCAGCGCGATCACCAGCATCAGGAACGCGCCCCCGCCGAAGCGGATGATCTGCCGGATCGCCCAGGGCTGCACATCGCCTCCGGCGGCGGAATAGAGCATGGCGAAGCCGACAGATGCGGTCATCGCGATCAGCAGCACCAGCCCCCAGTTCAGGCTGAGCAGTTTCCTGCCGAAACGCAGGTCCGGCCCGTCATCGCGATAGCCCATGGTCACGGCTCAGCCCTCCCGTTCCGGGTTGGCGGCGACGCGCTGCTTGCGGTTGCTGGCGGGATCAAGCTCCAGCGTCGCCTCCATGATCGTCCGGGCGACGGGCGCGGCGGCGGCGGAGCCACTGCCGCCATGCTCCACGACCACGGAGAGGGCATAGCGCGGCTTGTCCACCGGGGCGTAGGCGACGAACAGGGCGTGGTCACGGCTGCGCCACTCGAGATCCTCGTTCTTCAGCACGCCGGACTCACGTTCGGCGCGGCTGATGCGGCGGACCTGGGACGTGCCGGTCTTGCCCGCCATCTCCCAGCCTTCCTGGGTGATCCGATGGGCGCGGGCGGTGCCGTGCTTGCCGTTCACCACGTCGTTCATGCCCTGGCGCACATGGCGCAGGGCATCCTTCGACAGGCCCAGCGGCGGGGCCTCCACGTCCGGTTCGTCACGAAACACCAGCCGGGGCGAGATTGCACGCTCCCCGTTCGCCAGCCGCGCCGCCATGGTCGCGAGCTGCAGCGGCGTGGCCAGCAGATAACCCTGGCCGATGCCCATGATCAGGGTCTCCCCGCCCTGCCAGGCTTCCCCGATCGCGCCTTCCTTCCAGGCCGGGTTCGGCACCAGTCCGGCACTCTCCCCCGGCAGCTCCGGCAGCAGGGTCTGGCCGAGGCCGAGGCGTTCCGCCATCACGGCGATCTTCTCCACCCCGACCCGGCGGGCGATATCGTAGAAGTAGACATCACAGCTCTGCGCCAGGGCGTCGTTCAGGTCCATCCAGCCATGGCCCCAGCGCTTCCAGCAATGGAAGGTGTGATTGCCCAGCACATGCTTGCCGTTGCAGAACACCCGGTGCGCAGCGCCGGCCACATTGGCCTCCATCGCCGCCAGCGCCACGGCCATCTTGAAGGTGGATCCCGGCGGATAGCGCCCGGCGATGGTCTTGTCGGTCAGGGGCTTGCGGCTGTTGCGCAGCAGCGTCTGCCACTCGGTGTTGCCGATGCCGACGTTGAAGGCATTGGGGTCGAACCCGGGCGTCGAGGCCATGGCGAGCACATCGCCATTGTGAATGTCCATCACCACGGCGGCCCCGCTTTCGGGCCGCAGTGCCTGGGTGGCGATGCGCTGCAGCCGCGCATCGATGGTCAGCTGAATGTCGGAACCGGGGCGGCCCTCCGTGCGGGACAGCTCCCGGATGACCCGGCCAAAGGCATTCACCTCCACCCGCTGGTTGCCCGCGGCACCGCGCAGGGTGCCCTCGAAGCTGCGTTCCAGACCCCGCCGCCCGGTGCGGAAGCCCGGCAGTTCCAGCAGGGGGTCACCGTCGCCTTCCTTCAGGTCCTTCTCGCTGACCGGGCCGACATAGCCCACCGTGTGGCCCAGATAGACCCCCAGCGGATAGTCGCGGGTCTGGCCGACATCAAGCTGGATGCCAGGCAGGTCGGGGCTGCGGACATTGATGCGGGCGAACTCCTCCCACGTCAGATTGTCGACGACGGAGATCGGCACGAACCGGCGCTTGCGGCTGACATCGCGCAGCACCCGTGCCCGTGTCTGGTCGCTGACCGGCACGATCTGGTTCAGCCGATCCAGCGTCTCCCCCACCGACTTCGTCTGTTCCGGCACGATCAGGACGCGGAAGTTCTGGCGGTTCGTCGCCACCGGCACACCGCGCCGGTCCAGGATGCGCCCGCGCGGCGGTGCCAGCAGGGCGAGATTGATACGGTTCTCGTCGGCCAGCATCTTGTACTGGTCACCCTCGATCACCTGCAGGTAGTACATGCGGGCGCCCAGCGCCGCGAACAGCGCCGCCTTCATGCCCCCCAGCATCAGCGCGCGGCGCGTGAACACAGGATAGCGGGCCTTTTCGACGCGTCCCCTCATGCGCCCGCCCGTCCGGTCATGCGCCCATCCTGTCCGGTCATGCGAAGGCCTGTCCGGTCATGCGATGGCTGAGCAGCAGCAGCGGGGCCGCGACCAGCGGGAACAGGGTGACCGTCACCGCCACCTGCAGCAGGGCTGCCACCGGATTGACGAGATCGAGGAAGTAGACGCAGGCGATCAGCCACGAAACGCCCGCGGCCGCCAGTGCCACAGCGACGAAGGCGGCCCAGCCGAGCACGAACGGGCGGCCGATCAGCACCCGGCGCTGGCTGGCCGACAGGGCCTGGACGCCGAGGAAGACCAGCGCCGTCAGGCCAAGCGGCCCGCCGGACAGCAGATCGGTGACAAGGCCGAGACCGAACGCCAGCCAGTGGGGCATCAGGTCGGGCCGCTGCAGCGCGAAGACATGCACCGCGATCAGACCGAAAGCCGGCAGCACCGGACCCAGGAACGGCACCCCGATCGGCAGGCTGCCCATCAGAACCAGAACCAGCGACACCAGACCGGGGATCGCCAGTCCAAGTCGCCAGAATCCGAGTTGTGGCAGGCCGGGGCCATCGCCGATGCGGCTGCTGGCGGACTTGCGGCGGCGCGGCTTCATGGCCCGTTCCGGTCATTCACCAGCGACGGACGGCGATAGCGCAGCACGTTCACCCGCTCCAGCCGCGCCAGATCGACGAAGGGGCGCAGGCGGACCTGGTTCTCGGTGACCGAGGCAACGACGCCAACCACCAGACCCGGGGGCAGCATGCCGCCATGGCCACTGGTGACCACCCGGTCACCGGGCTGCACCTCGGCCTCCGCCTCAAGGAAAGCAAGCAGCGGACGGCCGGAGTTGTCGCCCGACAGGATGGCGCGGCGGCGACTGCCCTCCAGCATCACCGGAATGCGGCTGTTCAGGTCGGTGATCAGCAGGATGCGCGCGGCGTTGCGCCCGGCCTCCGTGATCCGGCCCACCAGCCCGAGTTCACTGACCACGGCCTGGTCGGGCTCGACACCATCGCGTTCCCCGGCAGCAAGCAGCAGGGTCTTGACGAAAGGGCCCCCGGACTCACCCACGACACGGGCGGTGATGTAGGTGACATCGGAGCGGGCACGGACATTCAGCAGGCGGCGGTACTGTGCGTTATCGCGTTCCAGCGCCCGCGCCACCGCCTGCCAGTGCAGCAGACGGGCATTTTCCTGCCGCAGGCGGTCGTTCTCCTCATAGACGCGGGAGAGCTGCTCGATCTCCGTCGCCAGATCGTTGATCGCGGAGACCGGACGGGAAATGACATCCAGCACCGGGGCCAGCACATCCAGCAGCCCGGTACGCACCTGCTCCACCGGGCCGATGCCGGAACGGCCCGCCACCAGCAGCGTCAGGCCGAGCGCCAGCAGGAACGCGAAAGCGAACCGGTTGAACAGCAGCCCCATCGGGCTGACCATTCGCGACGCCAGTGGTTTGTTCGAACGACGCACGTCGTTACTGCTCCGGGCAGGTCCGAATCGCCGCTATCGGCGACATGTCAGTGAAGGCGGTTTTCTAGCGCCGATCAAGGCGCGATGGCCACCGGAATCTGTCTGTTCGTGGACCATGCCTCCCCTTTCGGGACTCATTTGCTGACCGCTCCACCCCTCTCCCCCTCCCGGCCACCCACGCAAGTATCCTGAAATGGGTGGCCGGGAGGGGGAGAGGGGTGGAGCGGTCAGCGCAAGGAGTCAGGTGCGGTCCACAGAAAGACCGCCTCAGCCCTGCAGCCAGTCCCGCAGTTCGCGATTGACCGCTTCCGGCTGCTCCAGCGTCGACAGGTGACCACAGTCCTCGATCACCGACAGCCGGGCGCCGGGAATCAGATCCGCCATCTCCTCATGCATCGCCAGCGGCGTCAGCGCATCCTGCCGACCGCACAGCACCAGCGCGGGCACATTGATGCTGCGGCAGACATCGTGGGCGGCGCTGCGGGCCATCAGCGCACGGGTCTGGCGCACGAAGCCATCCTTGCCGATATCCTCCGCCATCTGCCGGATGGTGTTCAGCAGCGGTTCATCCTGCAGCCGGTCGGGATGCACGAACAGGGGCATCAGCCGGTCATGCACCCCGGTGAAACGGCCCTTCTCCACCAGCGCCAGCAGTTCGCGGCGCCGGACCAGTTCGGCCTCCGAATCCGTGCTGGCGCGGGTATCCAGCAGGGCGATGCGCGTGACCCGTTCCGGGGCCTGCCGCCAGATCTCGAAGGCGATGTAGCCGCCCATCGACAGACCGGCCAGCGCAAAGGTCGGCGGCGCCCCGGCCAGAATGCGTTCCGCGATGGCGGGGATGGTCAGGTCCTGCGCATGGTCACCGACATGGATGTCGGCCAGCTCGGACAGGGCCGCCACCTGTGGCGCCCAGAGCTGTTCGGTACAGAGAAGACCGGGGATCAGAAGCAGGGCAGGTCGGGTCATGAAATACTCCACACGTGCGCAGACGCCACACCCCGAACACTGTGTTCGTGATTGACAGGGCACTCCACCTTCAGTACTTCCCCCAAAGCCGTGCGACAAGCGCCTGACCTGTCATGTTACTGTCGTCACTGCGAAGTAAACTGTTCAGGGCCGGTATCCGACAACGAAAAGGGCGGAATTTCCGGAAGGGTTGCAGACCGTATCAAGGCCGGTCGCTCATCCGACCCCTGCAGTCCATCACCTGAAAGAAACATCCCAACGGGGAGCACCCACATTAGCGCAATGACATTTCCGGACCTCGGTCTGAGTGACGAGGTCTGCAAGGCAATTTCGGAGGCGGGATACGAAACCGCCACCCCCATCCAGCAGAAGTCCATCCCGCATGTCCTGATGGGCAAGGATCTGCTTGGCACGGCGCAGACCGGCACCGGCAAGACCGCCGCCTTCCTGCTGCCGATGATCGACGTCATGGCCCAGGGCCGGTCGAAGCCGCGGATGCCGCGCGCCCTCGTCCTGGAACCGACACGCGAACTGGCCGCCCAGGTGGCGGACAGCTTCGACATGTACACCAAGTACCAGAAGCTTTCCCGCGCGCTGCTGATCGGCGGGCTGGGCATGAAGGAACAGGAAGCGGAGCTGGACGGCACCTGCGATATCATCATCGCGACGCCCGGCCGCCTGCTGGACCTGTTCGACCGTGGCCGCATGATGCTGAGCCAGATCCAGTTCTTCGTCATCGACGAGGCGGACCGGATGATGGACATGGGCTTCATGCCGGATGTGGAGCGCATCGTCTCCTGCCTGCCGCCGCGTCGCCAGACCCTGTTCTTCTCCGCCACCATGCCGCCGTCGATCCGCAAGCTGGCCGACAAGTTCCTGGTGGAACCGCGCGAGGTGGAGGTGGCTCCGCCCGCATCCCCCGCCGCGACCGTCGAACAGCACCTGACGATGCTGGACGAACGCGACAAGCGTGATGCGCTGCGTGCCCTGATCAATCAGGAAAACATCCGCAACGCGCTGATCTTCTGCAACCGCAAGTCGGACGTGAAGATGCTGCACAAGTCGATGCAGAAACATGGCTACGACGCCGTGGCGCTGCATGGCGACATGGACCAGCTCGATCGCATGGCGACGCTGGAGAAGTTCAAGACCGATCAGGCGAAGATCATGGTCTGCTCCGACGTTGCCGCCCGCGGTATCGACATCCAGGGCCTCAGCCACGTCTTCAACTTCGATGTGCCGTTCCATGCGGAGGATTACATTCACCGCATCGGTCGTACCGGTCGCGCCGGGATGAAGGGTCGCGCCTTCATGCTCGCCACCGCGAAGGAATCCAAGGCGCTGGACGCGATCCAGAAGCTGATCGGCGGCAACATCAAGCCGATGGTGATCGACGGTTTCGGCAAGAAGGGTGCTGCTGCTCCGGCGCCTGCCGCTGCGGAAGCCGCCGATGGCGATGAGGCACCGGCACCGAAGCGTGCCCGCCGTCCGCGCCGGACGAAACCGAAGGACGAGACCGTGGAGGCCGTCGCCGATTCGACTGCACCCGAGGAAACCGTGACGGAACCCGTCGAGGCCGGAGCACCTGCAGAGGACACCACAGCGTCCGAAGCCGCGCCCGCCAAGCCCGCCCGGACCCGCCGCGCCCCGCGCCGCAAGACCGCGGAAGCACCTGTCGAGGCCGCGTCGGAAGCAGCGACGGAAGAGCCCAAGGCCGAGAGTCGTGAATCAGGCCGTGAGCCGGGTCGGGTACCCCATGGTGACGGACCGGATGCCGGTCGCCAGGCAGGCCGCAGCCGCCCCTCCCCGAACCGGTCCGGCGGTCGCAACCGTCGCGACGACAACGACAACACGCCGGTGGGCCTGGGCGATCACGTCCCCGCCTTCCTGCTCCGCCCCCTGCGCATCCCCGACGAGTCGTCCAGCGACGCGGCCTGACCGCAGGATCGGATCTGCCCGTTCCCCTTCCCCTGTTGCGGGGGAAGGAGATGTCGGATTTCCCGAACCGACCCGACTATTGCTGCATCAGCCGCCAGATCTTCTCCGGCGTGTAGGGCATGTCGATGTGCTTCAGGCCCAGCGCGTTGCAGATGGCGCTGGCGATGGCCGGGGGACCGGCGATGGTGCCGGCCTCGCCGCAGCCCTTGGCCCCGATGGGTGACGTCTTGGTCGGCGCATCCTCGAAGAAGGCGATATCGGTTTCCGGCAGGTCCAGCGCGCGCGGCATGCAGTAGTCCATGAAGGAACCGCTGAGCAACTGCCCGCTTTCCGGGTCGTAGACCGTGTGTTCCAGCACCGCCTGCCCGACCCCCTGCATGATCCCGCCCATGACCTGACCCGCCACCACCATCGGATTGATGATCTGTCCGAAGTCATCCAGCGCGGTATAGCGCGCAACGGTCAGCACCCCGGTCGCCGGATCGATCTCGATCTCCGCGATGTGGCAGCCGTTGGGATAGGCGGTGCCGTCCTTGGTGTAGGTATCCTCGTCCGACAGGCCGCGTTCCGCCGCCGGGCGGCTGCTGTCGAAGGCTGCCGCCGCCAGGTCGGCCCAGTTCACCGACCGGTCGGTGCCGACAACGCGGAAGGTGCCGTCGGCGAAGTCGATATCGTCGGTCGCCGTCTCCAGCATCTCCGCCGCCTGCGCCTTCGCCTTCTCCACCAGCTTGGTTGCCGCATTCAGGATGGCGCTGCCGGCCAGTTGCAGTGACCGCGATCCGCCATGCCCGTTGCCCATGGGCGTGGCGTCCGTGTCGGACTGGCGGAACCGCACCTGCTCGAAGGGCACACCAAGCTTCTCCGCCACGATCTGCGGGAAGGTGGTCTCGTGGCTCTGGCCGTTCGACTGGGTGCCGACGGCGACGGTGACGATGCCGTCCCGGTCGAATTCCAGCCGCGCATATTCGGTCGGCACACCCAGCGTCGCCTCCAGATAGCTGGCGACGCCCAGTCCGCGCACCTTGCCCTGCGCCTCGCTCTGCGCCGCGCGGACCGCGAAGCCCGCCACGTCGGCCTGTTCCAGCGCCCGGTCGAGCAGCGCGCGGAAGTCACCGGAGTCGATGGTGTGTCCCAGCGATGCGCGGTAGGGCATGGCGGTGGGCGGGATGTAGTTCCGCCGCCGCAGCTCCATCGCGTCGATGCCAAGGTCGGCGGCGGCCACATCCACCGCGCGCTCCAGCAGGAAGCAGGCCTCCGGCCGCCCCGCGCCGCGATAGGCATCGGTGGGGACCGTGTTGGTGAAGGCGCCGTGGACGATGTTGTAGACATGGGGAATGTCATAGGGCCCGCCCATGACGGAGGTCGTGGCCCCCGTCGGCACGCCGGTGCCGTTGGTCGAGACATAGGCACCGAGATCGACCGTCGTCTCCACATGCAGCGCGGTGAAGCGGTGGTCCGCATCCAGCGCCAGCCGCACGCGGGTCTGCTGGTCGCGGCCCTGCCCGTCGGTCAGGAAGCCTTCTGTCCGGTCGGCGACCCATTTCACCGGGCGCTTCAGTTCGCGGGCGGCGAAGACGGTCAGCAGATGTTCCGGCTGCACCTGATTCTTGCCGCCGAAGCCGCCACCCACGTCATAGGCGACGACCCGCATGCGCTCGACCGGGATGCCGAAGACCTTCTCCGCCAGCATGGTGCGGTACATGAAGACGTTCTGGATCGAGCCGGAGACGGTGTAGAAATCCTGCTCTGCGTCGTAGATGCACAGGATGCCCCGGGTCTCCATCGGGTTGATGACGATGCGGTTGTTGTGCAGGCGCACCTCGGCCACATGGGCGGCGGTGGCCAGGGCGTCCTCCGCCGGGGCGCGTTCGCCCTTCTCCCAGGTGAAGCTGCGGTTGTCGGGGGCTTCCTCGTGCAGGGCGGCGGGGGCGTCCGGCGACAGGGCGGCAACGGAATCGATGACCGCCGGCAGTTCCTCCAGATCAAACGAGACCAGTTCAGCGGCGTCCCGGGCCACGGCTCGGCTGGTGGCGACAACGAAGGCAATGCCGTCACCGACATGGCGGACCCGCCCCCGCGCCAGCGGCCAGCGGGCAGGGTTGCAGATGGGGGACCCGTCCATGTTGGTGATGGCGGGGCGTGTCGGCACGGGTCCGAGTCCCGCCGCCTGCCAGTCCCGGTCGGTATAGACGGCCACGACACCGGGCAGGTCGCGCGCGGCAGTGGTGTCGATGTCGCGCACCCGCGCATGGGCGGCGGGGGACCGCACCATGATGCCGTGCAGGCAGCCGGACGGGGTGATGTCATCCAGATAGCGTCCGTTGCCGGTCAGGAACCGCTTGTCCTCGACCCGCGTGGCGGACTGTCCGATGCCATATCGCATGATGTGCTCTCCCCCCGGAACGGCCTCTCTGCTCAGGGCCGATTCATCTGCCGCCGATAGTCCCCCAGATCGTCCACGTCATTCAAGCGGCTGGCCGTGCCGATCCGCCATGCGCCGGGCAGGCCGCGCAGGCTGTCGGCCAGGGTTTCCGGGTGCGACCAGCGCACATCACGGAACAGGGCGGGGGACCGGATGCCGCGCCGCAAGCCGACGAGCCAGAAGCCGCCGTCCGTTGCCGGGCCGAACGTGACGTGGTTGCGCCGCACGACGGCCAGCGCCTGCCGCAGGTGGTGCGGTCGGATATCAGGGATGTCACAGCCGATCAGAAGGCGGTCGCGGTCCCGGAACCTGTCCAGCGCCCGCGCCATGCGTTGCCCCAGATCACCGCTGCCCTGTGGTACCCGCCGCCGCCCGGCAGGCCAGTCCCGGGCGCGCACCGCGCTGTCCGGCGTCACGCAGAGGACGACTTCGGCCTGCGGCAGTTGCCCCGCGGTGCGGAGTGTCGCCCACAGGGTGGCGCGATAGAACCGCAGCGCCTGCGCCGGGCCGATGTCGCGCGCCAGGCGGGTCTTCACCGTACCGAGGCGCGGCACCCGGCAGAACAGGATCACAACCGGCGGCCTCATCCATACAGCCGCAGCAGGATGCGGGGCGGAACCCCCAGGAAATGCAGGGTCAGCAGCGCCGCGTTGCGCAGCGGGCGCGCCCACCAGCCGTCACGCTCATAGCGGGCGGCGGAGGTGACGGCATCGGCATCGAGCATGGTCAGCCGCCCGCGCCCGATCCGGCGCGCCAGTGTCACATCCTCCATCAGCGGCATCTCCGGGTACCCGCCGATCGTGGCCAGCAGATCCGCGTGTATCAGCAGGCCCTGATCCCCCCAGGGCAGGCCAAGCGCGCGGCAGCGCCAGGCCACCAGCCGCTCCACCCGCCGGGCCGCGTGCCGGTCGCTGTCGAGGCGCAGCCGGAACGCGGCCGCGCGGGCCTGACTGGCCGGATCATCCATGAAGGCGCGGGCGGCCTGTCGCCAGGCCGGGTCCAGGCGGGTGTCCGCATGCAGGAACAGCAGCCAGGGGCCAGCCGCCGCCGCCGCGCCCTCACGCATCTGATGACCGCGCCCGCGTGCCGTCGCGATGACCCGCGCCCCATGGTCCGCCGCAACCGCCCGGCTGGCGTCGGTGGAGCCGCCATCGATCACCAGGGTCTCGCTGACCGGCGCGCCCTGCACCGTGTCGAGCACCGGCCCAAGCGTCTGCGCCGCATCGAGGCAGGGGATGATGACACTCAGACCGGGCACGGTCCGGCTCAGGACCGGCGGAAGGGCAGGGCAAGCATCCAGCCAAGCCCCTGCCGCCGGCCCTCACGATAGTCGGCGAGGCCGATTTCCATGCCGTCATGCCCGGCGCGCGGCTGCGGTGTCAGGGTGCCGAACAGCCGGTCCCAGAGCGTCAGGTTGAAGCCATAGTTGGAGTCGGTCTCCGACGGGATCACCGAATGATGCACCCGGTGGAAATCCGGCGTGACGATGATCCGGCGCATCAGCCTGTCCAGCCATCCGGGCAGACGCAGGTTGGCGTGGTTGAACATGGCAGCCCCGTTCAGCACCACCTCGAAGAGCAGCACCGCCACCGCCGCCGGACCCAGCAGGGCAATGACGGCGAACTTGAAGACCATCGACAGGATGATCTCGACCGGGTGAAACCGGAGGCCGGTGGTCACGTCGATATCCATGTCGGCATGGTGCACCCGATGCAGCCGCCAGAACAGCGGCACCTTGTGGAAGGCCACATGCTGCGCCCAGATGGCGAGGTCGAGCAGCAGCACCGCCGCCACGATCTCCAGCACCGGCGGCAGATCCACCAGGTTGAACAGGCCGATCCCCCGCTCCGCCATCAGGAAGGCGAACCCGACCGCCAGCGTCGGCAGGAAGAAGAAGCTCAGCCGCAGCACCAGGGTGTTCAGCACGACGACGGACAGGTTCCTGAACCAGCGCCCGACCAGCCCCTGGGTCAGCCGGCGACGGGGCGCCAGCCGCTCGGCCGCGATCATCGCCAGCAGCATGCCGCCGAAGACGCCAAGCCTCAGCGTCGCCTCGTTATCCAGAAGAAACTGATCCATGGCACAGAGATAGGCCGAACCGGAACGGCGCGCCATGCCCGCGTGCTGACATGTGCGCGAGGAGAAGGTGACCCGGAAGGTTCACCGCCGGGCCCCGGGCGCTGCTCAGTCCCTGGTGCCGAAGCCGTCGACGCCCGCGCCGCAGATCACGACACAGACCTTCTCGTCTGCCCGCACGGGGAAGCGGCCATTGAACAGGGCGGCCATCCCCGCGGCGGCGGCGAGTTCCGTACCGATCCCGAGCTCGTCCCAGAGCCAGGCGGCGGCGGCATACATTTCCGGGTCACTGACCAGCACGATGTCATCGACGGTGCGCTGGATGATCTCCAGATTGATCTCGGCCGACCGGCGTGGCGCCAGGGTCGGCGCCCTGGTCGAGATGCGTTCCAGCGTCACCAGTTCACCTGCATCGACCGAGCGGCGGAGCGTCGGTGCCCCCTCCGGCTCCACACCGATGATGCGGATATCGGGGCGCCGGGCCTTCAGCGCTGTCGCGACGCCGGAAATCAGGCCGCCGCCGCCGATCGCCAGCACCACGGTCTCCACATCCGGCATGTCCTCCAGGATCTCCAGACCGACGGTGCCCTGGCCCGCGATGACGCTTGGCTGTGCGAAGGGATGTACATAAACGCGGCCTTCCGCCTCGACCCGGGCCAGTGCCAACTGATTCGCATCGTCCCAGGCTTCGCCTTCCACCACGACTTCTGCGCCAAAACGACGCATCCTGGCTACCTTGTCGGGTGCTGCGGTGACCGGAACATGGATGCTGGCAGGCACCCCCGCCGCCTTCGCAGCCGCAGCAACGCCGAGCCCGTGGTTGCCGCCGGAGGCCGTGATGACACCGTGCTGCAACTGTTCCCGCGTCAGCGAAAGCGCCGTATTGGCCGCGCCCCGTGCCTTGAAGGAGCCGGCGAGTTGCAGGTTCTCCAGCTTCAGCACCAGGTCACAGGGCAGCGAAAGCCCGACCGCCGGGGCCACGCGCAGCATGGGCGTGCGCCGCACGGAGCCCTGCATGCGCGCCTGCGCTGCCTCGATATCCTGGATCGTGACCGCCGTCATGTTTCTGCCCTCCTGCTGCCGGTGCAGGCAATAATCCTCTGCGAACCGGAAAGCCACCCTTGACATTCGGGGTCATGGGGCGGATATACGTTGCAGTGCAGCAAAAACTGTTGCACTGCATCAATGAAGCCTGAACAGGCGCTCGTGGGATCTGCCCATTGTTTGTTCAGTTGTTGCTCCCCAGCAACGCCGCTTTGATGTATATGGAATTGAAGATTCGAGCCACCGGGTTGCGTCTCCTCCCCAAATAGCGCCCGGCTCGATGTACGGAAAGGGCGACCCACTCCTCCCCGGGTCGCCCTTTCTATTTCTGCCCCCTCCCGCGTGAATGCCTTTCTCTGGCCGCATCGATGTCTTTCTCTGGACGGTCGCGCCGTGCTGCCGTTTTTGGAACATGAACCGCCGGAATTGGTCCTCTTTGCTTCAACCACTCCTGTGACAGTCTCTCTCCGGGCCGGATGCCATTCAGGCGAAGTGACGGCTCGCCGGGGGAGTCCAGCCATGACAGGGACCGGAGATACGGGACGGGGGGGTGGCCGCAGGCGGCGCGGCAGGCGCGGCGGCGGCGACGAGACCCCCGTGCTGGAGCAGCAGCCCTTTCGCCAGCCGCGCATGATCTATGCGCCGATGCGCGCGGTCTCCGACGATCAGGTCGAACAGATCCATCAGGCCTCTCTGGACGTGCTGCAGGAAATCGGGATGGATTTCCTGCATCCGGAGGCGAAGGCATTGCTGAAGGACGCTGGCGCGGATGTCGATCCGGGCAGTGACCGCGTCCGCTTCGACCGGCAACTGGTCGAGAGCGTCATCGGTCTGGCGCCGTCACAGTTCACCCTGCATGCCCGCAATCCGGCCCACGACCTGACCTTCGGCGGCGACCATATCGTCTATTGCGCCGCGGCCAGCGCACCCAACTGCGCCGACCGGGCAGGCGGGCGGCGGCCCGGCAATCTGGAGGACTACCGGCGGTTCCTGAAGCTCGGCCAGATGCTGAACGCCGTCCACATGTGGGGCGGCTATACCGTGGAGCCGACCGACGTTCACGCCTCCGTCCGGCATCTGGTGGCGCTGCAGGACATGCTGACGCTGTCGGACAAGGCGATCCATGCCTACAGCCTGGGGACGGAGCGGATCCAGGACGGCATCGAGATGGCGCGGATCGCGCGCGGCATCGACGATGCGACGCTGGACCGCGAACCCTCCGTGATCTCCATCATCAACACCTCCTCCCCCCTGCGCTTCGACACGCCGATGCTGGACGGGGTGATGCAGCTTGCCCGGCGCGGGCAGGCGATCTGCCTGACCCCCTTCACGCTGGCCGGAGCCATGGCACCGGTGACCCTTGCCGGGGCGCTGGTGCAGCAGAACGCGGAGGCGCTGGCCGGGCTGGTCATCAGCCAGACCACCAGGCCCGGCGCGCCCTTCGTCTATGGCGGCTTCACCTCCAACGTGGACATGAAGTCCGGGGCGCCTGCCTTCGGCACGCCGGAGGCGATGCGCACCGCCCTGATCGGCGGCCAGCTGGCGCGGCGCTATGGCCTGCCCTATCGGTCCTCCAACGTGAACGCCGCCAATACCCTGGACGCGCAGGCAGCCTATGAGACCGTCTTCTCCCTCTGGGGCGCGGTGATGGGCGGCGTCAACATGCTGAAGCATGGCCTCGGCTGGATGGAGGGGGGACTGCATACCTCCTTCGAGAAATTCGTCATGGATGCCGACATCCTGCAGATGGTGGCGGAGTTCCTGACACCGGTGGAGGTCAACCGCGATTCCCTGGCACTGGACGCGATGCGGGAGGTCGGGCCGGGAGGCCACTTCTTCGGCTGCGCCCACACCCAGGAACGCTATCGCACCGCCTTCTACCCGCCGATGGTCTCCGACTGGCGCAACTACGAGAGCTGGGAGGAAGCGGACAGCCCCACCGCCTATGACCGGACCGAGATCCTGTACCGGCAGATCCTGGAGTCCTACGAGGCCCCGCCGATGGACCCGGCTGCGGCGGAGGAACTGCAGGCCTATGTTGACCGCCGCACCGAAGCGGGCGGCGCCCCGACGGATTTCTGAGCCCGCGGGAGAGAGTTGGAACAGTCCACGGAAAGGCAGACGATGAAGACGAATGTGAAGGTCGCGGTGATCGGTGGCGGTGTGGTCGGATGCAGTGTGCTGTATCACCTGACCCGTGCAGGCTGGACCGACGTGGTGCTGATCGAGCGCTCCGAACTGACCTCCGGCTCGACCTGGCATGCGGCGGGCGGCATGCACACGCTGAACGGTGATCCCAACGTCTCCAAGCTGCAGGCCTACACGATCAGTCTCTACAAGGAGATCCAGGAACAGTCGGGACAGGACTGCGGCATGCATGTCACCGGCGGCGTCATGCTGGCCGACACGGAAGAGCGCATGCAGTGGCTGAAGATGGCCCATGCGCGCGGCCGCTACCTCGGCATGGACACGGAACTGATCTCGGTCAGCGAGGCGAAGGAGCTGTTTCCCCTGCTGGAGGAGAAGTACTTCGTCGGCGCGATGTACGACGCGGTCGACGGCCATGTGGACCCGTCCGGTGTCACCCAGGCCTATGCCCGCGCGGCGCGGCTGAACGGGGCCGAGGTCTATCGCCACAACCGGGTCGTCGAACTGAACCAGCGCCCGGACATGACCTGGGACGTGGTGACGGAGCAGGGCACCATCAACGCCGAACATGTGGTCAATGCCGGTGGTCTCTGGGCGCGGGAAGTGGGGCGCATGGTCGGGCTGGAGCTGCCCGTCCTGGCCATGGAGCACATGTACCTGCTGACGGAGGAAATGCCGGAGGTCGTGGCCTTCAACGAGTCCAGCGGCAAGGAGATGATCCACGCCATCGACTTCGGCGGCGAGATCTACACCCGTCAGGAAGGCAAGGGCATGCTGATGGGCACCTACGAGAAGGCCTGTCGACCCTGGAGCCCGAAGAACACGCCCTGGGACTTCGGCCACGAACTGCTGCAGCCCGACATCGACCGCATCGCGCCGTCACTGGAACTGGGGTTCGAGCATTTTCCGGCCTACGGGCGGGCCGGCATCAAGCAGATCATCAACGGCCCCTTCACCTTCGCCCCGGACGGCAACCCGCTGGTCGGGCCAGTGAAGGGCCTGCCGAACTACTGGTGCGCCTGTGCGGTGATGGCCGGTTTCAGCCAGGGCGGCGGCGTCGGGCTGGCGCTGGCCAACTGGATCATCGACGGCGACCCGGGTTTCGATATCTGGGCCATGGATGTCAGCCGTTTCGGCGACTACGCCAACATGGCCTATACCAATGCGCGGGTGCGGGAGAACTATTCCCGCCGCTTCTCCATCACCTTCCCCAACGAGGAGCTGCAGGCGGCCCGCCCGGCGCGCACCACCGCCATCCATGACGCGCTGAAGGCGGAGAACGCGGTCTTCGGTGCCTCCTTCGGCCTGGAACATGCGCTCTGGTTCCAGAAACCGGGCGAGGACCCGGTGGAGGATGTGACCTTCAAGCGTTCCAACGCCCATGATGTGGTGGCCGCCGAATGCCGGGCGGTGCGCAGCGGCGTCGGCATGATCGAGATCTCGAACTTCGCCAAGTACGAGGTCACGGGCCGGGGGGCGGATGTCTGGCTCAGCCGCATCCTGGCCAACCGGCTGCCCCGGCAGGGGCGCATCGTCCTGTCGCCGATGCTGAACCGCCAGGGCGGGCTGATCGGTGACTTCACCGTCGCGCGGGCCGCCGAGGACCGCTTCTATGTCTTTGGCTCCGGCGTCGCGGAGAACTACCACATGCGCTGGTTCGGAGCGCAGTTGCCGGATGATGGCAGCGTGTCCGTGCGCCCGCTCGGCCTTGGCCTGACCGGCCTTTCGCTGGCAGGACCACAGGCCCGTGCGGTGCTGGAAAAGGTGACGGAGGAGGATGTGTCGCCGGAAGCCTTCCGCTTCATGGATTTCCGGGAGATGGACCTGGGTCTGGTACCGGCCCGGGTCGGCCGCATCACCTTCACAGGTGATCTGGGATTCGAGATCTGGGTGGCGCATGAATATCTGCTGACGCTCTATCGCATGCTGCGGCAGGCGGGTGAGGCGCATGGCCTGACCCTGTTCGGCGGGCGGGCGCTGAACGGGCTGCGGCTGGAGAAGAGCTTCGGCACCTGGGCGCGGGAGTTTCGCCCGATCTATGGCCCCTATGCGGCCGGGCTGGATCGCTTCGTGGCACCATCGAAGAACGACTTCATCGGTCGCGACGCGATGCTGCGTGAACGCGATGAGGGGCCGAAGCTGCGTCTGGTGACGCTGAAGGTCGCGGCAGGCGACGCCGATGTGATCGGGGACGAGCCGATCTGGATCGACGGTCAGGTGCAGGGCTGGGTGACCTCGGGCGGCTACGCGCACCACAGCGGTGCGTCGGTAGCGCAGGGCTATGTCCCGGCGGGCTTCGCCGACATGGCGGACGCACCGTTCGAGGTGGAGATCATCGGCGAACGCCGATCTGCCAGCCTGTGTCCGGAACCCCTGTTCGATCCCGCCGGCACCAGGATGCGCGTCTGACCGTTGCCACAATCTGACACCATTGCCGACTGCACGGGGCCGGACGGCCGTCCCCGATCGCGAGCCATACTGTCACGGGACTGCTGCAATTCGGGCTGCCGCAGCCCATATGACTGAAACTGAGGGTCGAGTGCGGCTGCGCCTATTGCACGGCAAGTGTAACCCCGCAGCAACGTCTGACACACGTTGGCCACAGGGCCGTCACTGACGTGACATGGTGATGGTCCCAGATGGCAATCAAGCCGGACAGAGCAGTCCGGCAACGCATCGGCGGCTCGGGTTTGCTGCCAACGCGTTCCAACGGGACCCACCTTTCAGAGAAAAGGCGAGACAACATGATCAACGTGACATCGAAATTCGCAGGCGGCGCTGTTGCGACCGCCATGGCCCTGTCGCTCGGCATGTCCGGCGCATTTGCGGCAACCCATTCCGCCAAGCCCGCCATGTCCGAGCACACGAACTTCACCAGCGCCCTGGCGTCCCGCTATGCCTCCATGGCTGCCGAGGAGAAGCTGGAGCTTGACGCGGCCGACGAGGCGCATTTCGCCAACAAGGCCGCCCAGGCTGCGCAGGGTCTGGTGGTCCTGCCCGACGCCCCGAACAGCCGTCCGATCGAGGATGCGGATCAGCGTGCCTTTGCCGGATCCGCGCATGGCCAGCTGATGGCCGCGCTGGGTGGCGAGGCCCCGGAGAAGCATCCGCTGGTCCTGGCCGACGCACAGACGAGCTATGACTGCTACCTGCAGGAGGCCCAGGAGGGTTATCAGCTGCTGCATATCCAGCGCTGCCGCCAGGGTTTCGAGACGGCGATGGCCACCATCAACCGTCCGATGCAGGTGAGCGCGCCGAAGCCGGAAGTGAAGGCCGAGGCGAAGGCGATCGAGAACATCAGCTTCACCGTCTACTTCGGCTTTGACAGTGCCGCACTGACGCAGGAGGCCCAGCCGGTCCTGCAGCAGGCCGTGGCCGAGTTCCGCCGCCGTTCCAATGCCCGGATCGACGTTGCCGGTCACACGGACCGTGCCGGTTCGGTCGAGTACAACCGTGCCCTGTCCAAGCGTCGCGCCGATGCGGTCCGGGATGCGCTGGCCGCGAGTGGCGTCACCGCCGGTCGGATCGATGAGGCTGCCCTGGGCGAGCTCGTCACCGACGTCGAGACCGCCGACGGTGTGCGCGAGCCGCTGAACCGTCGCGTCGAGATCGTGGTTTCCAGCCAGTAACAGGCCGGTCAATCACAGAATGTGACCTGAAGAGGGGCGTCCGGATCAATCCGGGCGCCCCTTTCTCGTTTTCGTGTCGCCTGAAGTACCAGCATGCGCGGAAACGCTGTTGTATGCAGGCCGTGTACTGGTATGTAATGTGCTATTGAACATTTCATCACGACTGTAGTGCCCGGCATGGGAATTGCGGTCTGAAAGGATGCAGTCACCGGATCCTGCAATGTGCAGGGCCGCAGCTGCTGAGGGACAGAAACGAAAGGGAGCAAGGCATGAATGCATTGCTGAAGTTGGGGGGAGTCGGTCTGGCTGCCCTGATTCTGGCCGCATGTGCGTCCGACGCACCGTCGGATCCGAATGCAGGCAAGGTCGCCACGAAGTATCCGGCGCTGAATTCGCAGTTGGCACCGATGTACGCGGTATTGTCCGCCAATGAGGCGGAAGAGGGCGACTCTGCGGATGCGGCCTATTACTCCGCCAAGTCCGCCGATGCGGCGGCAGGCTTTGAAGTGCTGCCCGACACCGTGGCTTCCCGCGCGCTGGACGCCGGCAAGGTTTCGGAGTTGAGCGAGGCCCGTGTCCGCCTGATGCAGAAGTATGCGGAAGGCTATGCCGAGTCGCAGCCTGCCGATCTGGCCATGGCCCAGACCCAGTGGGATTGCTGGATCCAGGAACAGGAAGAAGGCTGGCAGCTGCTGCACATCTTCCGTTGCCGCGATGGTTTCGAGGCCGCAATGGCCAAGATGAAGCCGGCCCCGGCACCTGCCGCGGCACCGAAGCCGGTCGCCAAGATGTCTGACCTGACACAGGTGATCTACTTCCGGTTTGATCAGGCCAATCTGACCAACCTGTCCAAGGGTCGGCTGCAGAGCGTCATCGGCAACCTTGGCAAGCGCAAGGCCGGAGCTGTTTCCGTCACCGCACACACGGATACCAGCGGTTCTGACCAGTACAATCTGGCGCTGTCCAACCAGCGTGCACGTCAGGTCGTCGAGTTCCTGGTGAGCAACGGTGTTGCAGCCTCTGCCATCACCGCATCCGGCGTCGGCGAGAGCCAGCCTGCCGTGAAGACGGGTGACGGCGTGAAGAACGCCAAGAACCGTCGTGCGGTTCTGGTGGTCAGCGGCCAGTAAGCGGCTGACCCGCTTCCGGCGCTGACCCGCAGGGGTCCGGGCGTCGGGAACGACCGAAGATCAGGGCGTCTGCCAGCGATGGCAGGCGCCCTTTTTTCGTTGCGATCCGAAGTCCGCTCCTCTCCAATGACCGTCGATAGCGGGGTCGCGTGCCACGGTCCGGGCCATGGGCCGCCGTGATGCTGCCGTGATCGTTTCGTCCCCTTGCTGGAGCTGCCCGATGAACCGCACGAAAGTCGCGATTGGCCTTTTCCTCATTGCGGTACTGGGGCTGCTTGGTGGTCGTTTCGGCCTGCCCCTGCTGGTCGAGCGACAGGTCGCCGCCGCGCTGGATGCGCATGTCGCGGGCCTGCCGGATGCCACCGGGGCCGGATATGCGGGGCTGTCGCTCGACTACTGGAACGATCAGGTGCGGCTGCAGGAACTGCGGCTGCCGGTCGATCTGACCCGGCCCGACGGTCGACCGTTCACGGCGCTGGTGACGGTGCGGGACATCCTGGTCGATGGATATGACTGGCCGGCCCTGGAGGCCGCCTTCCAGGCCGGGTCCGCCTCCGCCGGTGCGTCACCGCTGGTGCGCCAGGTGACCTGGGGCGGCGTCGCGCTGAAGGGGCAGGCGAACGGCGAGCCGCTGGGTACGGTCGGCGCCGGAACGCTGGACGGGCTGAACGCCGTCGCCTTCAGTCCGGAGGACGGCGCCGTGACCTCCCTCGGCTTCGATGCACTGAGCCTGCGGGACATGATCATGACCCCGACACCTGCCTATCTGGGTGCGGTGGAGAATACCGGGCAGGGCGCGGAGATCCGGGTGGCACTGCCTTCGGTGGTGGTCACCGGCTGGGGCGATGAGGGCGCGGACAGCATCATGCTGGCCGGGCTCGCAGCCACGGCGGTCGCCGACTCCGGCGGCGTCGTCGAACTTGGCTTCGAGGAACTCTCGCTCACCGACTGGCGGAAGGGGGAACCCGGCAAGGTGGGCAGGGTCAGTGTGACCGGCCTGTCCGAGATGCTCCAGCTTCCCGCCAGCGTGATCGCGGCACAGGACCCCGAAGTCGCCCGCATGGCGGGGCTGCAGGGTCCGGTCCGGATCTCTGTGGAACGCTATGAGTTGTCTGACCTGCGCTACGACCCGCAGTTGCTGTCCCTCTGGCAGTCGCTGATGCAGGTTCTGGAGGCGCAGGATGAGGACGGGAAGCCGGATCTCGGCATTCTTGTGGGCTTTCTTGAGGACTATCTGGTCATCTTGGAGCGGGCGCGTGACCTGGGGACAGGGATCGGCAGTGCCGAGCTGACCGGCATGCAGGTCAGTTTCGGCGACGCCTCGTCCATGACACTGGAGCGGCTGGAGATCAGCGACATGTTTGGCCTGAAGAGCGGCAGCTTCGAGGTCTCCGGCATCACCCAGAAGGTCGCGGGCAATGTCAGCGGCGGCATCGAACGCTATCGCGGGGAAATCGGCGACCTGTCGGCGCTGCCGGAGTGGCTGCGTACGGTCTTCGGCAGGCCCCTGGCGGCGGACAGTCTGGCGAAGGCCCGGGCCTGGGCGGAGGGCAAGAGCCTGGCGGAACTGGTACCCATGGTCGATCTCGGCACGTTCAGCATGGAGGGATTGAACGCCGTTGGTCCGGACGGGAAGCCGGTGCGGATGGATCTCTTCGCCATCGACAGCATGCGGATCGGGGAGGATGCATCGGTGGAGCTGGCCTTCCGCCTGGAGGGTATCTCGGCACCGCTGGACAGCGCCGCCGGCAGACAGCCCCAGGCGGCCATGCTGCTGCAGATGCTGAAGGCGAACGGAGTGGAGGACCTGGTGCTTGGCGGCGCCATTGCGCTGAGGGCCGGGCTGGCCGACAACACCGGCGCGCTGGCCGTCGGGATTTCCGGTGCCGATCTGGCCGAGTCACGGGTGGAGATCGACCTGACGGCGCTCGATTTCGAGAAGCTGCGCCAGACACCGGGGCCACAGCGCAACATGATCGCCCTGTCATCCCGGCTTGCCCGCGCGCAGCTCACGGTCGTCGATCAGGGACTGCGCATGTTGTTCCTGGAGTCACAGGCCGCCGAACGCCCCGGTGCGACCGCGGAGATGATCGGTACCCAGTTCAGCGCAATGGCGGAGCAGATGGGCGCAAGCATGGGCACGGATGCCAGCCGCGCCATCGGGCAGCAGCTTGCGGCCTTCATCACGCAGGGCGGCATGCTTGAGGTTTCGACCGACCTTCAGACCCCGCTGCCGATCATCCAGCTCATGGGCCTGCAACGCCAGCCGCCCGCCAGCATCATTGAAGCCCTGGGCATCTCGGCGCGCCATACCGCGCCCTGATCCCGGCGCCGCGAACAGAAAGGGCGGCATCCGCATCCCGGATACCGCCCCCTGCATGAAACAGTGTCTGAACGCCGGTCGGGCCGTCAGTACATGTGCTGGCCACCGTTGATGGACATTGTGGAACCGGTGACGAAGGTCGCGTCGTCGGAAACCAGGAACAGGACGCCGCGTGCGATCTCGTCGGCGTGACCCAGGCGACCGATCGGAATCTTGGCCACGATCTTCTCCAGCACGTTGGCGGGAACCGCAGCAACCATGTCGGTGTCGATGTAGCCCGGTGCGATGGCATTGACGGTGATGTTGAATCGCGCGCCTTCCTGCGCCAGCGCCTTGGTGAAGCCGTGAATGCCGGACTTGGCAGCCGCATAGTTCACCTGACCGTACTGGCCGGCCTGACCGTTGATGGAGCCGATGTTGACGATGCGGCCGAAGCTGCGGGACTTCATGCCGTCGAAGGTCGCCTTGGCCAGGTTGAAGCAACCGCCCAGATTGGTGTCGAGCACCGCCTGCCAGTCTTCCTTGCTCATGCGCGCCAGGGTGCCGTCGCGGGTGATGCCGGCATTGTTGACCACGATGTCGATGTCGCCGACTTCCGCGGTGATCTTCGCCACGGCAGCATGCACCGCATCGAAATCGGAGACGTCGAACTTGTAGGCGGGGATGCCGGTCTCGGCCGTGAAGGCCTTGGCGGCCGCGTCATTGCCGGCGTAGTTCGCGGCAACGCTGATCCCGGCATCACGCAGGGTGGTGGAAATGGCCGCGCCGATACCGCGCGTACCACCGGTGACGAGTGCAACTCGTGCCATCTGATTGGACTCCATGGTTTCTTCTTCTTGGGGGAGGTTGGTGCGACGGTCGTCCCTGACCCGCGGCGCCGGGGCCGCGTCGCGGGTCGGAACGGTTCGTCAGGCGTTCGGATCAGTCGCGCTCGACGCACATGGCGATACCCATGCCGCCGCCGATGCACAGGGTGGCCAGACCCTTCTTGGCATCACGCTTCTGCATCTCGAACAGCAGGGTATTGAGGACGCGGGTACCGGAGGCACCGATCGGATGGCCGATGGCGATCGCGCCGCCATTGACGTTCAGCTTCTCCGGGTCGATGCCCAGTTCCTTGCCGACGGCACAGGCCTGCGCGGCAAAGGCCTCATTGGCCTCGATGAGGTCCAGATCATCGACGGTCCAGCCGGCCTTCTCCAGCGCGCTGCGGGTCGCCGGGACCGGGCCGATGCCCATGATCGCAGGGTCGACACCGGCCTGGGCCCAGGAAACGATGCGGGCCATCGGGGTGATGCCGCGCTTCGCCGCCTCGTCGGCGGTCATCAGCACGACCGCACCGGCACCATCGTTGATGCCGGAAGCATTGCCGGCGGTCACGGAACCATCCTTGGTGAAGGCGGGACGCAGCTTCGTCATCATGTCCATCGTCGCGCCATGGCGGATGTACTCGTCCTCCGAAACCACCGTGTCGCCCTTGCGGCCCTTGATGGTGACGGGCACGATCTCGTCGCTGAACCGGCCGGCCTTCTGCGCCGCCTCGGCCTTGTTCTGGGAGGCGAGAGCGAACTCGTCCTGCTGCTCCCGCGTGATCTGCCACTGCTGGGCGATGTTCTCCGCCGTGTTGCCCATGTGATAGCCGTTGAAGGCATCCCAGAGTCCGTCGCGGATCATCGTGTCGATGAACTTCATGTCGCCCATGCGGGCACCGGCACGCAGATGCTGCGCGTGCGGGGCCATGGACATGCTTTCCTGGCCACCGGCGACGACGATCTTGCTGTCGCCGTTGCGGATCGCCTGCCAGCCGAGCGCGACCGTGCGCAGGCCGGAGCCGCACAGCATGTTCACGCCCCAGGCCGGGCTTTCCTGCGGCACACCCGCATTGATCGAGGCCTGGCGGGCGGGGTTCTGGCCCTGACCGGCAGTCAGGATCTGACCCATGATGACTTCCGAGACTTCGGCGGCGTCCACCCCGGCACGCTCCAGCGCGCCCTTGATGGCGACCGTGCCGAGATCATGTGCGGGAACGGACCCGAACGCGCCGTTGAAGGAGCCGACCGGCGTACGGGCGGCGGATGCGATGACGATATCGGACATTCAGGATTTCCTCCTTGGTGGTTTCTCGGACAGCGTATCATGCCTCACGTCGCGTCATACAGACGATGCTGCGACGCAGCATAAGATTGCTGCATTGCGAAAAGAGTGCCGGTTCCTCATGGTTCCGGCAACTGTGGATTGGTTAATGTGTCGGTATGTCGCGACCGCCATGGCGCATTCTTGCTGCGGCGCAACATGAAGCAGCCAGTGTCTCATGTCACCTTCCCCAGCCATGTGGCGAGCGGCTCCCAGAGGCTGCGCCGGGCGCGGGAGCCGACGACCATGCCGATGTGCCCCGCTGCCGGCTCGATCACGGTTGCATCCGGCAGGTCAGCCACCGCGCCACGGGCGGATGCGGGCGGGACGATCCTGTCCTGTGCCGGAATGGCGGCGAACACCGGCATCGGCAGATCACCGGGACGTATAGCCGTATCGCCGATCCGCCAGCGGCCCGTGCCCGGCAGGTTCTCGTTGTACCAGCCGACAAGGCAGTCATGCGCGACCCTGGGCGGCAGGGCCGGTCCGTCGTTCAGCCAGTCCTCCAGCGCGACGAACTGCCGGGCCTTCTCACTGTCCGGATCCATGCCGGCAAAGCGGGCGAACTTGCGTTGCGCCAGGTTGGGATCCAGCGCGGCGAAGAAGGCCTGGATCAGGTCTATCGGCATCTCGCCGAAGGCCGCCAGCACCGGCTGCCACATGGGCAGGGACGCGGCGAATGCTTCCGCCTGGGGGCTCAGGTCCGCATGAAAGTCCCAGGGGGAGGCGAGCAGCGCCAGGGCGGACACGGCATCGCTGCGCAACAGGCCAAGGGCGACGGAAAGGGTGCCGCCCATGCAATAGCCGACGACGGGGGCCGGCCGGCCGCCATTCAGGCTGACCGCTGCATCCAGCGCCGACGACAGGGGACCGCCAAGGTAGGCGGCAACATCATAGCGGCGTTCCGGCTTCCCCGGCGTACCCCAGTCAAGCAGCAGGGGGCGCAGCCCGGCTTCCGCCGCCAGCCAGCGCAGCATGCTGTTGCCGGGCAACAGGTCCAGCACCCAGGCGCGGTTGATCTGCGACGGCACGAACATCACCACCGGGGCGTCCGGCCGGTCGGGCAGGCCATAGTCGAGCAGCCGCACCGCACCCTGCCGCCAGACCGCGGGCGGGTCATCGGCGATCCTGTGCCAGGGATGGGTCTGGTACTGTTCGATGCCCGCCAGGGTGGCCTGCATCCTTCGGGCGCATTCGGCGGCGATCGCGCCCCCCAGCCTGGTAGCGTCCTCGGCGGCCATTGCGGCCAGCAGGTCGGTGGCCCTGTCCCTGATGTCAGGGTGCCAGGGTATCCCGCCCGCCTGCGCCAGTGGCAGTGCCGCCATCGCCCCGGTCAGCGTCGCCCCCGCTGTCGCCAGATGCAGCGCCAGCGGTCGCGGTCCGATGCGTCGGCGCGGTGTCGTTCCCGGGTCCCTGCGGGTCGGTCCCGGGTCCTTGCTGTTCGGCGTTGCGGTCATGCAGGAATCCGCTCAAGGCTTTCCAGCTCTCCCTCAGCCGGGGATCGGCGGAGGCCCGGGCAGCCTGCTCCTGCCAGAGGTCGACGAACTGTCGGGCGAGGCGGTCAAGGTCAGAGGGATCAGATGCTGGCGCTGTCATCACGTCCAATCTACAGCATTTCCCGTGAACGGGAAATCGCGGAGCCCGATCCGACTTCGCTGCAAGAGCGAATACGCCTTGCGCAATGCAGCATGAAACGGCGATAGTTCAAGGTCCACGCGTCCTGACCTGTCAGGGTGGCGCGCAAACCTGGTCGGAGTTGCTGAATGTCCCGTCGAGACAAGGCCGGAGAGGGTCCGGTAACCATCAAGAAGTATGCGAACCGGCGGCTCTACAATACCTCAACCTCTTCCTACGTGACGCTGGACCATCTGGCCGAGATGGTGCGCGACGATATCGATTTCGTGGTGTTCGATGCCAAGTCGGGGGAGGACATCACCCGTTCCGTCCTGACGCAGATCATCTTCGAGGCGGAAGGCAAGGGGCAGAACGTGCTGCCGGTGAACTTCCTCCGCCAGCTCATCAGCTTCTATGGCGACAGTCTGCAGGGCCTGCTGCCCAGCTATCTCGACATGTCGATGGATGCCTTCTCGAAGAACCAGGACGAGATGCGTACCCGCTTTGGCGGCAGTCTGGGCTCGCCCCTGCTGCATTTCGAGGAGGCCACGAAGCGCAACATGGCGCTGTTCGACCAGGCCATGAGCATGTTCAACCCCTTTGCCGTGCTGCAGGACGGGGCACCCTCCGCCGGCGAAGCACCCACGCCCAGGCCGGCAGCGGCGGAGCCCGAGAAGCCAAAGGCCGCCAGTACCCCGGGGGATATCGAGCAGATGAAGGATCAGCTCGATGCCATGCAGCGGCAACTTGAGAAGATGATGAAGCCAAAGGGCTGATGGCCGCTGTTTGAATAAAATTGTAAACAAATTCGACAGAAATTAACCAAGATTTCTGATTAACTATTTGTAAAGATTTCCCCATCGCCGTATATTTGGGGAATGCGACAGTTTTTCACGGTTCCGACATGCGTGTGAACGGGGTCAGCGCCAGTACCGGGTTGGTCCCGCGCGCGATGGCTGCGGGCGTGTCGCCGAGGGACCGTGGCAGTGCCGCCGACCGACCCGTCACCCCGACCGAACGGATCAGTGATACCCGTGGGCAGCAGGATGCACCGCCCAATCCGCTTTCGGGTCGCGATGCAACGCACTCCGTATCAGGGACCGCGGCCCACTGGCCGGTACCGACCCTTTCCGGTCTCGTCGGACATCGCCTGCTCTATGAAGTCCAGCGCCAGGCGCAGACGGACGGCGGACAGGCGGCAACGGCGGATCGCGCTTCGGACGCCGTGATCGCCTATCGCGCGGCGGGTGACCTGTCCGCCATGGTCCTGCGCCCCGACGGTGGCGGTCTGCGCCAGCCCTTCCGGGTCTGAACATCACGCGACGGCCAGTCCCCTCCGCCTGACCGGCCCGTCAGCCCGACCGGCCCGTCAGCCCCTTCAGCAGCAATTCCCCGGTCACTGCCATCCCGAACTGCCGGATAACTGGGCTCCTGCACGCCCCTGTGCCGAAAATCTCGTCATTTTCGACTGCGACCACTTGACCCAATCGGATGTTTCCGGCACAAGGATACCCGCGAGTAGCACTACGACACGAAGGAGTAGGCCAATGCATGTCGGTATGGGCGTGATCTTCCAGAACCCGGGCAAGGAACGCACGGACCGGGAGGTCTATGAGGCTGACATGGCCCTGGCGGAGGCGGCGGAGCCCCTGGGTTTCGACAGTGTCTGGACGGTCGAACATCACTTCACCGACTACACCATGTGCCCTGACCCGCTGATGTTCCTCAGCTACATGGCCGGGCGCTCGAAGACCATCCAGATCGGTTCCATGGTGGTGGTGCTGCCCTGGCATGACCCGCTGCGGGCGGCCGAACAGATCTCCATGCTCGACAACATGTCGGGCGGTCGTTTCATCCTCGGTATCGGTCGCGGTGCGGGGAAGGTCGAGTTCGACGGCTTCCGTCTGGACATGGGGGAAAGCCGGGAACGTTTCGTCGAGGCCGCGACCATGGTGCTCGACAGCCTGGAGACGGGCTACGCCGAGTTCGACGGGGAACACTACAGGCAGCCCCGCGTCGAGATCCGCCCGAACCCGCGCGGCAGTTTCCGCGGGCGCACCTATGCCGCCGCGGTCAGCCCCGAGTCTGCCCGCATCATGGCGCGGCTGGGGGTCGGCATCCTGATCATTCCGCAGAAACCCTGGGCCGCGGTGCGCAAGGAACTGGACGAATACCGCACGATCTACCGGGAAGTGAACAATGCCGAAGCCCCTGCCCCGATCGCCGGCGGCTGGGTGTTCTGTGACGAGAACCGCGACCGCGCCTACGAGATGGCGCTGAAGTACATCGGTGGCTACTGGAAGACGGTCATGGACCACTACCAGTTCGACGGCGAGCACATGCAGAACATGAAGGGCTATGAATATTACGCCCAGTTCCGTGACAACCTGCTGAAGAACGGTCCCGACGCGGCAACGGAATTCTTCATGAACCTGCAGGTCTGGGGCACGCCGGAGATGTGCCTCGAGAAGATCATGAAGACCGCTGACACCATCGGCGCCGATGGCTTCAACGGTGTCTTCTCCTACGCCGGGATGCCGCACGACGAATCGATGCGCAACGCCGAACTGTTCGCGCGCGAGGTCATGCCGGAGCTGAAGAAGGCCGCACCTGCCGCCGAGCGTCTGGCAAGGTCCGCCGCCTGACAGCAGCGAATACCAGCTTTTCCGCCGGGCCTACTGGGGAGGAGGCCGGGAAGGGGAGGATGGCGCGGCCGGAGCAATCCGGCCGCGTCATTATTTTGGGGTGATCCGTCAGACGACCGCACCGGCTACCGGACCAGGTCCGGCAACGAACACCGCGAGGGAACAGACCGCCGGCAGGGACGACCGCGCCGGATCAGTATCAGTGGCTGAGGATCTGGCTCAGGAACAGCTTGGTCCGGTCGCTCTGCGGATTGTTGAAGAACTCTTCCGGCTCGTTCTGCTCGATGATCTGGCCCTGGTCCATGAAGATGACCCGGTTCGCCACCTGACGGGCAAAGCCCATTTCATGGGTGACGCAGATCATGGTCATGCCGGTCTCCGCCAGGTCGACCATGACGTCCAGCACTTCCTTGATCATTTCCGGATCGAGGGCCGATGTCGGCTCATCGAACAGCATGATGCGCGGGTTCATGCAGAGCGAGCGTGCGATGGCCACACGCTGCTGCTGACCACCGGAAAGCTGGCCGGGGAACTTCTGCGCCTGATCGGCGATCTTCACCCGCTCCAGGTAGTGCATGGCGCGGTCTTCCGCTTCCTTGCGCGGTTCCTTGCGGACCCAGATCGGCGCCAGGGTGCAGTTGTCCAGCACGGACAGGTGCGGGAACAGGTTGAAGTGCTGAAAGCACATGCCGACTTCGGACCGGATCTTGTCGATGTTCTTCAGATCCGACGACAGCTCGATCCCGTCCACGACGATCGTGCCCTTCTGGTGTTCCTCCAGCCGGTTGATGCAGCGGATCAGGGTGGACTTGCCGGAACCGGACGGGCCGCAGACCACGATCCGCTCCCCCCGGTTCACGGTCAGGCTGATGTCACGCAGCACGTGGAAGTCACCGTACCACTTGTTCATCGCGGTGATCTCGATGGCCACTTCGTCGGACACCGAAAGCTTGGAACGATCGACTTCGCGATCAATTGCCACTTCGCTCATGGGTAAGACCTTTCCTTTACGCGATCAACGGTGCCCGGTCTGAAGCTTGCGCTCCAGATACATCGAATAGCGGGACATGCCGAAGCAGAAGATGAAGAAGAAGATGGCGATGAAGCCATACAGCTCCCAGACAATGCCGTTCCAGTTCTGGTCGGCGCGGATCGGGTTGAGGATACCCACCGGATCCAGCAGACCGATCACCGACACGAGCGTCGTGTCCTTGAACAGACCGATGAAGGTATTGACGATGCCCGGAATGGAGATCTTCAGCGCCTGAGGCAGGATGATCAGGCGCATGGACTTCCAGTAGTCCAGGCCCAGCGCATCGGCTGCCTCGTACTGTCCCTTCGGCAGGGCCGCCAGACCGCCCCGGATCACCTCCGCCATGTAGGCCGCGGCGAAGAGCGTCACCATGATCACCACCCGCAGGATGATGTCGAAGCTGGTACCCGGCGGCAGGAAGTAGTTCAGCAGGGTGGAGGCCACGAACAGCAGGGTGATGAGCGGCACGCCACGGACGAACTCGATGAACCCCGTGCTCATCGCCTTGATGAAGAGCAGGTTGGAGCGTCGTCCGAGCGCGAGCGCAATGCCCAGCGGGAACGATCCTGCAATGCCGCTGACGCCGATGATGAGCGAGAGCAGGAAGCCGCCGATCTTGCTGGATTCAACAACCGGCAGCCCGATGAAGACGACGCTGCTCAGGATACCGTCGAAGACCTCGACGCCGAACAGCCACCACAGGACGAGCACGAGACCCGCAAGCAGAATGGCGAGGATACCGGCTATCCCCTCCTCCATCGACGTGCCGCGCAGCACGGGATTCAGTATCCGGTAGGCAATGATCGCGATGACCGGGCCAAGCATGACACCGACCGGTCCCCAGATCGTGCCGCCCCAGATCAGCCAGTAGGCGACGGCCGGGTAGAGGGCAGAGACATACAGCATCTTGCGTGGCGCCCCGGCGAACAGCACCGGCCAGACGGCAACGATCATCAGCACGAAGGCCACGATCGAACGCCAGCGTTCCTCTTCCGGATAGAAGCCATAGATGAACTGCAGGTAGCGTTCCTTGATGACCGCGAGGCAGGCACCCTCGTCGATCTCCCGGCAGTTGCCCAGAGAGGTGGCGTTCCAGACAGAATCCAGGAACAGCCAAGGAATGACCGATGCCAGCAGGCTGTAGATGATGAAGGCCCCGACCAGGGTCATGATTGCATTGGGAATGCTGGAGAACAGGTTCTCCCGCATCCATGCGACAGGACCGACCACGCTGGAGGGCGGCGGAGACGGCGGAATGTCGCCCGCCGCGACGAACGGCTTGTGGCTGTCGTTCATCTTACCTCTCCCTCAGCTTGACGCGTTCATTGTACCAGTTCATCACCACCGAGATGCTGAGCGAGGTCACCAGATAGAAGCCCATCAGCAGCATCAGACACTCCATTTCGCGCCCCGTCTGGTTCAGCGTGATGCCGCCCAGCGTGCCGGTGGCGTCCATGTAGCCAACGGCAATGGCGAGGGAGGAGTTCTTGGTCAGGTTCAGGTACTGGCTGATCAGCGGCGGCACGATCACCCGCAGCGCCTGCGGCAGGATCACCAGGTTCATGGTCCGTCCGGGCCGCAGGCCGAGAGCGAACGCCGCTTCGGACTGGCCCTTGCTGACGGCCAGGATGCCGGAGCGGACAATTTCCGCCGTGAAGGCACCGGTATAGAGCGACAGCGCCAGCCAGAGGCCGATCAGACTGTCGCGCATGAAGACGCCGCCCCTGAAGTTGAAACCCTTCAGTTCCGGGTACTCGAGCGTTATCGGCATCCCGAGAAGGAAGAAGACCAGTATCGTCGGCAGGAACAGGATCGCCAGCGAGATCGGGAACATCGGCAGGATCTCGCCCGTCGCTTCCTGGCGCTTCTTCGCCCAGCGTCGGAAACCGATCATCACGCCGATGGAGAGCAGGAAGACGATGACCACGGCCATCGACATGTCGCCCATGACCGGCGCGGGAATGTAGAAACCGCGGTTGGTCAGGACCAGCATGCCACCAAGCAGTGGTGAGGCATCGGGGTCCGCGCCGCGGAACTGGTTCGGTGCCGGCAGGGTCTCGTTGATCACCGCGACGGTGATCAGGATCCAGATCAGCACCGGGATGTTGCGGAAACCTTCGACATAGATCGTCATCAGGCGGGCGATCAGCCAGTTGTTCGACAGGCGAAGCACGCCCGCGATCACGCCGACGACGGTGGCCGTGATACAGCCCAGAATGGCGACGAGCAGCGTGTTCAGAATGCCGACAACGGCCGCCCGTGCATGTGTCGAGGTCGACGAATAGTCGATGAGGCGCTGGTTGATGTCGTAGGAAGCGGTTTCGCCGAGAAAGCTGAACCCGAATGTCTTGCCCAGATCTGCCAGGTTCTGGATCACGTTGTTCAGCAGCCATGCGGCAGCCAGCATGAAAACGATCAAAGCAATAATCTGGATGGTGTAGGACCGGTAACGGGTGTCGTAGATCAACATCCCGATACGGAAATTCGTGTCTCCGGAAGTGGAGATCGTGGCCATGGCACAGAGCCCCCTCGTACTACGGCGCCGGACAGAATAACAGTCCGGCCAGTCGCCTCCCCGTCAGAAAGAAGTCGGGCGCGTCACCCTGGGATGACGCGCCCGATATTCAGATCAACGGAACGGCGGTGCGTAGAGGATGCCGCCCTTGCTCCAGAGCTGGTTCAGGCCACGGGCCAGACCAATCGCGGTGCTTTCGCCCACATTGCGCTCGAAGATCTCGCCGTAGTTGCCACCGGCGGAAATCGCATGCACGGCCCAGTCGGCAGGCAGGCCCAGCATTTCGCCGTAGCTGCCTTCCTTGCCCAGCAGGCGGTTGACTTCCGGATCAGCGGAACCATCCGCAGCCAGCTTGGCGACGTTGGCCTTGGTCACGCCCTTTTCCTCGGCGATGATCAGGGCATTCAGCACCCAGGCGCTGATGTCCGCCCACTGGTCGTCACCCTGGCGAACCAGCGGACCCAGCGGTTCCTTGGAGATGATCTCCGGCAGCAGCACATGCTCGCCCGGCTTCTCGAAGGTTGCGCGCGTCGCGGCCAGACCGGAAGCGTCCGTGGTGTACACGTCACAGGCGTTGGACAGGTACTTCTGCTGCGCCTCGGCATTGGTCTCGATCGGAACCGGCTCGTAGCTCATGCCATTGGCACGGAAGAAGTCGGCCAGGTTCAGCTCGGTCGTGGTGCCGGTCTGGATGCAGACGGTGGCGCCGTCGAGTTCCTTGGCAGACTTCACGCCCAGGCTCTTGCGGACCATGAAGCCCTGACCGTCGTAGTAGTTCACACCGGTGAAGGTGAAACCCAGGTCGACGTCGCGGCTCAGCGTCCAGGTGGTGTTGCGATACAGGATATCGACCTCACCGGAAGCCAGCGCCGTGAAACGGGTCTTGCCCGTGGTCGGCGTGAACTTGATGGCATTCGCGTCACCGAAGATGGCCGCAGCCGTCGCGCGGCAGAAGGTGACATCAAAGCCGTCCCAGACGCCATTGGCATCCGTGAAGGCAAAACCGGCAAGACCGGTCGACACACCACACTGGACGAAGCCCTTGGCTTTGACGTCGTCGAGCGTGGCCGCGTTCGCCGCTGTCGACACTGCCATCACGGCAGCGGCAGCAATGATTGCGCCTTTAACTTTCATATTGGAAAACTCCCTGTTTCATCCGATCCCCGGATATTTGCAGTGCCGTCCTGTATGTGGCCAGCAGGGTCGATGCCCCACCGGTCCGGAAGCACCACTTGTGTCCGAGGTGCGTTTAACCCGCGCAGCCTATGCCCGGGTTTCCGACAACACAACAGGGTTTCTGCATTGCAAGGTGGCGCTTGCCGCAATGCAGCACTTGGCCTGACCGTCAAAGCTCTGTCAGTATCGTTGTCAGTATTCGGTCAGCATCTTGCGCGAGACCGGCCGCATTCGGGAATGCGGACGCAATCAGGGGAAAGCCAGACAACCATGAAGCAGGACACCACCATCGTCACCGCCGGGCGCGACCCGGAAAGCAATCTCGGCGTGGTGAACCCGCCCGTCTATCACACCTCCACCATCCTCAACCCGTCGATGGCGACGATGAAGGCCAACGGCGCGCGGCGCGAGAAGGGCGAGACCGTCACCATGTACGGGCGCATCGGTCACCCGACATCGCTGGCCTTCGAGGAGGCGATGGCGCAGGTGGAGGGCGGCTACAGCGCCTTTGCCTTCCCCTCGGGCCTCGCGGCCATCGCGGCGGCGCTCACGTCCTATGTCGCCGCCGGTGACCACATCCTGGTCAGCGATTCCGCCTACCGCCCCACCCGCAGCTATTGCGACGGGGTGCTGAAGCGGTTCGGGGTGGAGACGACCTACTACGATCCCCTGATCGGCGCCGGCATCGCCGACCTGATCCGTCCGAACACGAAGATCGTCTATGTGGAGGCCCCCGGCTCCCACACCTTCGAGATGCAGGACATTCCTGCCATCGCGGCGGAGGCGAAGAAGGCCGGGGCCATGGTGCTGATGGACAATACCTGGGCCAGCCCGCTGTTCTTCCGCCCCTTCGAGCATGGCGTCGATGTCTCGATCCACGCCGCCACCAAGTACATCGTCGGCCATTCGGACGCGATGCTGGGGGTGGTCGTGACCAATGAAGCCGCCTGGCAGCCGTTGCGCCAGACCGCGCAGGCGATGGGCCAGTGCGTCGGGCCGGACGACGTCTATCTCGGCCTGCGGGGGCTGCGCACCCTGGCCGTGCGGCTGCGCCAGCACATGGTCAATGCGCTGGACGTCGCCGCCTGGCTGGAGACCCGGCCGGAGGTCGATCGCGTGCTGCACCCCGGCCTGCCAAGCCACCCGGGCCACGCCATCTGGAAGCGCGATTTCCTCGGATCGTCCGGCCTGTTCTCCATCATCCTCCGCGACGGCTACAGCGACGACGATCTGGCCCGCATGATCGACGGGCTCAAGCTCTTCGGCCTCGGCGCGTCATGGGGCGGCTACGAAAGCCTCGTCATTCACCAGAAACCGGAACAGTTCCGTACCGCCACCCCCTGGAGCGGCCCCGGCCTGCTGGTGCGGCTGCACATCGGGCTGGAGGACACGGACGACCTGAAGGCCGATCTGCAGGCGGGACTGGAGCGTCTGGCGGGCTGAGCCGGGACGCCGAAGCCTTCCGGAACACAAAAGGGGGCCACCGCGACGGTGACCCCCTTCTTGATCGGGAACGCTACATGACCCGAAGGCCTCTCCCGAGATCGGAATGTTCCGGTATCAGAACCAGCGTGCCTCGCGGACCTGCTCCGAGGCGGCATTGACGCGCTGGGTGGCCAGTTCGACACCGCGTGCCAGGACGTCCTGATAGGTCGTGCTGACCACACCGAAGTGGGTCGTCCAGGCTTCGAAGGCCGACTCGGCATATTCACGCTGCAGATCCGCAATCTCGGTCAGGCCCTCGGCGCTGCCCATGCGATCCACGACCGCGGCGCTCGCGGCCAGACGGCTCTGCACGAAGCTGGTGGTGGTCTCCTGCAGCTCCATGGCCGACTCGACGGCGGTACGGTTGGTCTCGACAACCATCTCGATGCTCTCCTGCAGCGCGGCGAACATGTCCGGCTGGAAGGTACCTGCCACGGCTTCGGCGGTCGCAGCGACCTTCTTCGCGGCCGCCTTCGGGGCGGCTGCGGGCTTGCTGGCGGTCGCTGCCTTGACCGTGGTCCTTGCAGGCGCGGCCTTCTTCGCGGCCGGCTTGGCCGCTGCCTTCGCAGGCGCAGCCTTCCGGGCCGGGGTCTTCTTCGCCGGGGCGGCCTTGGTCGTCGTTGCCTTGGTCGCTGCAGCCTTGGGGGTCGCAGCCTTTGCCGGGGCCTTGGCCGGAGCCTTCTTCGCTGCCGTCGCCCTGCGCGCTGCTGCCTTCGCAGGCGCAGCCGCTTCCGCGACCGGGGCCGCCTTGGCTTCAGTCTCTGCAGGGGCCGCAGCCTCGGTCTTCGGGGCGGCTTCCGCCTTCGGTGCCGCTTCGGCGACCTTCGGCGTTTCGTCCGTCTTGTTGTCTGTCATCTGAATTCTCCGTATTCACGCGCGTCAGCAGACGCTCTGGAACCTGAAGCACAGATAACAACTCATGTTGCATTGCACAATAGCTTGTGTGCGGTGCGGCGAAATGTTGCTGGCTGCGGCCTGCGGGCCACACGCCTCATTCCGGAATGTCGGAACGCCCGCCGTGTTCGCCGGACCAGGTCACCGGATCGTCCAGGAACTTCTCCACCTCGTCCAGGGTCGCGGATTCGAAGTACCCGCTCTCCCGCGCGGCAACCAGCACATCCCGCCATGTGGCCAGGTAATGCAGTTCGATCGCCGCCCGGGCGAAGTTCGCCGGGGCATGGGGGAAGATGTCGTAATAGAAGACGACGAAGGCATGATCGACATGGGCACCGGCGGCGCGGATGGCATCGCAGAAGTTGATCTTCGAGCCGCCGTCGGAGGTCAGGTCCTCCACCAGCAGCACGCGCTCGCCTTCCTGCAGATTGCCCTCGATCTGCGCCATGCGACCGAAGCCCTTGGGCTTCTTGCGCACGTACTGCATCGGCAGCATCAGCTTGTCAGCGATCCATGCGGCGTAGGGAATGCCCGCCGTCTCGCCGCCCGCGACACTGTCAAAGGCCTCGAACCCCACTTCGCGGCCCAGCATGTCGGCGGCCAGTTCGGTGATCTTCATGCGGACCCGCGGGAAGGCGATCAGCTTGCGGCAGTCGATATAGACCGGGCTGGCCCAGCCGGCGGTGAAGATGAACGGTGTCTCCGCATTGAAACGCACCGCCTCCGTCTCGATCAGCATCCGGCTGACAAGGCGCGCGGCCTCCTGTGATTCCGGATGGTTCCTGTTGACCGCCATGTGACCCAGCCCCTGATTTCCGTCGAACATGCGCGCCTTATATAGCAGTCCATCGCCTGATGGAATCGCACCGGATCTCCCGGGCCTCCGTGAAATCCGCGCCATGCGGTCGCAAGCCGATGCAAACCGCGCCGGAATGGGCTATCAAAACCGCCTGAAACACCCTGGGGAGGATTTCCATGACCTACAAACCCTTCGATCTGAGCGGCAAGGTTGCCCTCGTCACCGGCGGCAATGGCGGCATCGGCCTGGGCTTTGGCGAGGCCATCGCCATGGCGGGCGGCGATGTCTGCATCTGGGGCCGCAGCGCGGAGAAGAACGCCGAGGCGCTGGCGCGGCTGAAGGAAGTCGGCGACGGCGGTACCTACACGTCCTTCCTCTGCGATGTCAGCAACGAGGCAGAGGTCGACAGGCGCTTCGCCGAGACGCTGGAGGCGCATGGCCGGGTCGACGGCTGCTTCGCCAATGCCGGCATGTCGGCGCGCGGCACCTCCTTCACCGACATGACGCTGGATGAATGGCACAAGGTCATGTCGGTCAATCTCGACGGCGCCTTCCTGACCTTCCGCGCCGCCGCCCGGCACATGGTGGAGCGCGCGAAGAACGGTGACCCCTTCGGGCGTCTGGTCGGCACCGCGTCCCTGGCCGCGATCTCCGGCCCCGCCCGCAACGAGCACTATGCCGCGTCCAAGGGCGGCCTGATCTCCATGACCAACGCCATGGCCATCGAGTTCGCGCGCTATGGCATCACCGCCAACTCCATCCTGCCCGGCTGGATCGAGACCGAGATGACCGAAAGCGCCTTCGCCGATCCGCGTTTCCACGGCAATGTCATGCCGCGCATGCCGATGCGCCGCTGGGGCAAGCCGGAGGATTTCGGCGGTGTCGCGGTCTATCTGATGAGCGAGGCCTCCAGCTTCCACACCGCACAGAGCTTCCTGATCGACGGCGGATACTGGGTCTTCTAGGGCGGGAAACTGCTTGCCGACCGTGCGGCGCTGAAGTCTTTGCTTTGTGGGCCGTTCCTCCCCTCTCCCCCTCCCGACCACCCACGCGAGTATCCTGATGGGTGGTCGGGAGGGGGAGAGGGGTGGCACGGTCCACAGATGATACGGGCTTGTGAACCGACGGGTCTTCTGATCGGGGGCGGATCGTGGCAAAATATCTTCATGTTCCGAATTCAGAGCCTGCTCACCTGCCTGATCATCGCTTTCGGCCTCGCCCTGGGGGCGGGGGTGAAGGCCGATCAGCGCGATCCGGTGCTGGACAGTCTGTTTGCCGATCTTCAGGCCGCACAGGGCAAGTCGGCGATGCTGGTGCAGAACCGGATCTGGGAGGTCTGGTTCGAGTCCGGCAGCGACATGGTGGACCTGCTGCTTGTGGATTCCCGCGAAGCCATGCAGATGGGTCTCTATGGCCAGGCGGAGGAACAGCTTGATGCCGCGGTCGAACTGGCGCCGGAGTTCGCGGAGGGCTGGAACCGCCGGGCCACCCTGCGGTTCATGCGCAAGAACTACGTCGGCTCCATCGAGGATATCCAGAAGGTGCTGGATCTGGAGCCGCGCCATTTCGGTGCCCTTTCCGGCCTGGGCATGATCTATGATCGGATCGAACAGCCGGAGGCGGCGCTGCAGGCCTTCCGCGAGGCCCTGCTGATCAACCCGCACATGGCTGAGGTCCGCAAGCGTGCCGAGGAAATCGAGAAGGCACTGAAGGACAGGGAAATCTGAACCAATGAGTGAACCCCTTGTGGTCCGGCGGGTTGCCGGAGCCCTCGGCGCGGAAATTTCCGGCGTCGACCTTTCGCGCGACCTCGCCACCGACACCATCGCGGCGTTGCGACAGGCCCTGCTGGATCATCTGGTGATCTTCCTGCGGGACCAGCCGATCGAACCGGCGCGCTTTCTGGCCTTTGCCAGGGCCTTCGGCGACCCGGTCGAATATCCCTTCGTGAAGGGGCTGGACGCATTCCCGCAGATCATCGAGGTGGCGAAGCTGGAGGGGGAGACCACCAACTTCGGCGGCATCTGGCATTCCGACACGGTCTATCTGGACGAACCTCCGATGGGCAGCATGCTGCTCGCCCGCGAGATCCCGCCCCAGGGCGGCGACACCCTGTTCGCCAACCAGTATCTGGCCTACGAGGCGCTCAGTCCGACCTTCCAGGGTCTGTTGGACGGGCTGACGGCCATTCACAGCTCCGCCAAGGCAGATGTTTCAAAGACGCGGGAGGACCGCATCAGGTCCGGCGGCACGGCGGAGGCGGGCAAGGATTACCTGTCCTGCCATCCGGCAGTCCGGACCCATCCCGAAACCGGTCGCAAGGCGCTGTTCGTCAATGTCGCCCACACGGTGCGTTTCGACGGCATGACGGAGGCCGAGAGCAAGCCGATCCTGGACTATCTGTTCCAGCACCAGATCCGGCCCGAATTCACCTGCCGCTTCACCTGGTCGCCCGGGGCCATCGCCTTCTGGGACAACCGCTGCGCCCAGCACAATCCGGTCAACGACTATCACGGCTACCGCCGCATCATGCATCGCATCACCCTGGCCGGAGACCGCCCGGCCTGAGGGGTCCGAGGCGACGGTGGCGGCCGGGCCGGCGCGGGTGATCGCTGAACCGGGTGTTTCAGTGGGGGCCAGCCCTGCGCTGTTGCCCCTTCTGCCCTGCGCCGTTTCGGACTAATACATCTGTCTGAACTGCCTCCCCCTTCAGGAACATCAGCTTGAACCAGTCCAATACCCTTGCCGGTGCCGGCTTCATGTTGTTCTCGACACTGTGCTTCAGTGTCATGCACGCCATGATCCAGTACCTGGGCAACACCGGAATGCACGGGTTCGAGATCGCATTCTTCCGCAATTTCTTCGGCTTCTTCGCCCTGCTGCCGATCCTGATGCGGCACGGGCTGGCACCGTTCCGCACCACGCGGCTGCCGCTGCACGGGCTGCGCGCTGTCGTGAATTCGGTGGCGATGCTGCTGTTCTTCTATGGCATCACCACCGGGATCGCGCTGGGGCTGGTGCAGGCGCTGACCTTCACGGCACCCCTGTTCGTCTCCGTGCTGGCCGTGCTGTTCCTGGGGGAGCGGTTCCGGGTGCACCGCACCACCGCCCTGGTCATCGGCTTCGTCGGCGCCCTGATCATCCTGCGCCCGGGCGTGGCCGAAATCCCCACCGGCGCGATCTACATTCTCTGCTCCGCCATGGTCTGGGGCGTGGCCATGATCATCATCAAGCGTCTGACAGCCACGGATTCCGCCGTCACGGTGGCGCTCTACATGGTGCTGATGATGGGGCCGATCTCCGGCATCGCCGCCGCCTTCGTCTGGACCTGGCCGACGCCGGAGCAATGGCCGTGGCTTGTCGCCATCGGCATTGTCGGTACCGTCGCACAGCTCAGCTTCACCCAGGCCTTCCGGCTGGCCGATGCCACGGCCGTGCTGCCGTTCGATTTCGGCAAGCTGATCTTCTCCGCCCTGCTGGGCTATTTCCTGTTCGCACAGGTGCTGGACATCTGGGTCTGGGTCGGCGGCGCCCTGATCTTCTTCGGCGGCTTCTACATCACCTGGCGGGAGCGCAAGGTGAAGGGGGTCGTCGAGACCGTACAACCGGACCCGGCCCGGCCTGCCTGAGGGTGGGGCCGGATAGAGGCCCGAGACAGAACAAGCAATGATCCGCACGCGGGGGGAAGAACCATGAACACCGAACAGACGCCCGACTACGCCACACCGTTCCGGGGCCTGAAGGTCCTGGACCTGTCGCAGGGGGTCGCGGCCCCGCACTGCGGCATGCTGCTGGCGCTCTATGGAGCGGAGGTGGTGAAGGTGGAGCCCTTTGCCGGGGACTGGATCCGCCCCATCGGCGTGCACAGGGGGGAGCACTCGGCCCACAGCGTCTACTACAGCCGCGGCAAGCGCTCCATCGCGCTGGACCTGAAGCACGCCGACGGGCTGGCCATCGTGCACAGGCTGGCGGCGGAGGCCGATGTGATGCTGGAGAGCTTTCGCCCCGGAGTCGCCGACCGGCTGGGCGTCGGCTATGCCGCGATGCGGGACCTGAACCCCGGCCTGCTCTATGCCTCGATCTCCGGTTTCGGCCAGACCGGCCCCTTTCGGGAGCGCGCCTGCACCGACACCGTGGCGCAGGCCTTCTCCGGCCTGATGAGCCTGAACACCGCGCCGGACGGCTCCCCGGTGAAGGTCGGCGCGGTCATCATCGACACGCTGACCGGGCTGTTCGCCTATCAGGCCGTGGCCACCGCGATCTACGCCCGCCGCAACGGCGGCGCGGGACGGCATCTGGACATCAGCCTGATGGGCGGTGCCGCCGCGCTGCTGGCCCCGAAGGTGCTGGAGGCCGCGATCGCCGGGGAGACGCCGAAGGCCTTCAACCCGCCCGCCGGCAACTATCAGACGTCGGACGGCTGGATCGCCGTCACCCTGGTGCGCGATGCCGAGTTCCCGATCATCTGCGACGCCGTCGGCCTGCCGGAGATCGGCGCCGACCCGCGCCTGAAGACCTTCGCCGAACGGGGACAGCATCTGGACGTCATCCGTGACAGCTTCCTGCCCCGCTTCCGGGAGAAGACCTCCGCCGAATGGCTGGAGATCCTGAAGGCCCGCAACATCCTCTGCGATCCCGTGATGGACCTGCCCGGCTGGCTGGCCCACCCGCATGTGCAGGCCACCGATACCGCCCCGGTCGCCGACCAGCCCGGCTTCGGCCCAAGCCCCCTGGTCCGCGTCCCCGGCGCCCCGCAGTCCCCCGCCGACATCTCCGACGCCCCGGAGATCGGCGAACAGGGCGCGGAGATCCTGGCAGGGCTGGGCTACGGCGAGGCGGAGATCGCGGCGCTGGCGGAAGCGGGAGCGGTGAAGCTGCCCTGACGCCAGTCCGCCATCCTGTCACCCCTTACCGGAACGCCGGCATCACTTCCTTCGCGAACAGGCGGAGCGACTGTTCCAGGGCGTCCGTCGGGATGCCGGGGAGTTGCATGCGGAGCACGATCTCGGTGGGGGCGAGGCGGTCGATGAGTTCCTGGATGTCGCGGCGCATGACCTCCGGGTCGCCAACCATGTAGCGGGAGGCGAAGTTCTGGAACTTCACGGCGGAGGCTTCGGTCACCAGATCGCCATTGTCGTTGCGCAGGCCGCGCTCCCCCTCCGCCGACTTGCGGGCATAGAGGCTGAACATCTGCTCCAGCGCCGGACCGGCCAGCCGTTCGGCCTCGGCGACCGTCGGCGCAACGAAGGCCTCCCGGATCACGGGACGCTCCTCCGGCACATAGCCGACTTCCGCCGCCACCTGTTCATAGCGCGCGAAATGCTCCACCAGTTCCCCCAGCGCATGACGCGGGGAGGCCGTGACCGGCACCCGGCGGCGGGCGGCGCGGGCCAGCAGTTTCGGACCCGAAACGCCGTACCAGATCGGCAGTTCCCGCTGCACCGGGGTCGGCATCAGGGCCACCGGCGGGACCTGGAACAGCTTGCCGTCGAAGCCGACATCCGACGGATTGGCCCAGCCCTGCTGCAGGAAGTCGATGATCTCCTCATGCAGGCGGAACCGGTCCTCGTAGGTGACCCCATAGGCGGAGAATTCCTCCGACACATAGCCCGGCGAGGTGCCCAGCGTGACCCGCCCGCCGGAGAGATTGTCCAGCGTCAGCAGATCCTCCAGCAGGCGCAGCGGCTGGCATAGGGTGACCACCATGATGTTGGTGGCCAGCCGCATCCGTGTCGTCAGACCGGCGGCCTTGGCCAGCACCAGCAGCGGGTTGGGCGCCCAGCCGTTGTTCTGGAAATGATGCTCGGTGGTGTGGAAGGCGTGAAAGCCGAGCTGTTCCGCCAGCGGCAGCAGCCGGTCCATCTCCCGGAAGGTCTCCAGGTGACTCATCGGCCCGCCCGGCTCCACCACGAAGCTGTACATCAGCGAGAATTTCATGGCGATCCCTCCAGCGTGGCGTCTGATCAGACGATCATGGCAGAGGGAGCGGGGCGGGGTAAGACGGCAGCTTGCGCGTCAGACGCCAAAAGCGGGT